>WFOK01000014.1 GCA_015488115.1 Mariprofundaceae bacterium | reverse complement strand
GGCGAGTACATCCTCAACGAGTTCGCCAAGTATGGCAACGAGGAGCACGTCGCATTCCTCGTGGACGGCTTCGTGGCCGGCCCGGCTGGCGTGACCACGGCCCGTCGCTACTTCCCGAGCACGTTCCTGCACTTCCACCGGGCAGGGCATGGCTCGTTGACCTCCTACAAGAGCCCGATGGGCATGGACCCGCTGTGCTACATGAAGCTGGCCCGCCTGCAGGGCGCGTCCGGCATCCATACCGGCACGATGGGCTACGGCAAGATGGAGGGTCACAAGGACGAGCGCGTGCTGGCCTACATGCTGGAGCGCGACGAGTGCCAGGGCCCGTACTTCTATCAGAAGTGGCATGGTATGAAGGCGACGACGCCGATCATCTCCGGCGGCATGAACGCGCTGCGCCTGGTCGGTTTCTTCGAGAACCTGGGCCATGGCAACGTCATCAACACCTGCGGCGGTGGCTCCTTCGGCCACATCGACGGCCCGGCCGCCGGCGGCAAGTCGCTGGATCAGGCCTACCAGTGCTGGAAGGAAGGTGCGGATCCGATCGAGTTCGCGAAGGAACACAAGGAGTTCGCGCGTGCGTTCGAGTCCTTCCCGCACGATGCCGACAAGCTCTTCCCGGGCTGGCGCGAGAAGCTGGGCGTGCACGCCTGATTCTCAGCCTTAATCCAGAGCACAGGAAAAGCCCCCGCAACCGCGGGGGCTTTTTTGTGCTGGCCGGTGAGCCCAAGGGGCTTGAAAACAGGATGTGTCACCCCCATAAAGCGCATCAGCCGAAAACCCGTTGGCTGTTCGCGCCAACCTTTTGCTGCGATGGCATGGTCGAATCCGAAAGGGATGTGGCCCGGCATCGTGGCCCGTCTGTTCTTTTGCATGCCAGCGCCGGGATGGCGTGATGGCCCTTGGGAATTCTTTGGAACAAGGAGGTATGCATGCGAAAGAAGGTTCGGCTTGCCATTGTTGGTGTGGGCAACTGCGCCAGCTCCCTGGTCCAGGGAATCCATTATTACGGGCCCGAGAAGCGGGATGCGGCGCTGGGGCTGATGCACTGGGAGATCGGCGGCTATGCCCCGCACGATCTCGAGGTTGTTGCGGCCTTCGACATTGATGCCCGCAAGGTGGGCAAGGATGTCAATGAAGCCATTTTTGCAAAGCCCAATTGCACAACCGTGTTTTGTCCGGATCTACCCAAATCAGGCGTTATCGTGCGCATGGGCAAGGTGCTGGACGGGCTTTCCGAGCACATGAAGGACTACCCTGAAGACTTCACCTTTGTGAAGGCCGATGCGCCCGAGCCGACCCAGGAGGAGGTCGTCGAGGTGCTGAAGGCCTCAGGAGCAGAAATCGTGGTCAACTATCTGCCCGTGGGAAGCGAGGAGGCCGCACGCTGGTATGCCGAGGCTGCGTTGAAGGCAGGATGCGGCTTCGTGAACTGCATCCCGGTGTTTATCGCCTCTGACCCTGCTTGGGCCGCTCGCTTCAAGGAGGCGGGACTGCCCATCGTCGGTGACGACATCAAGGCACAGGTGGGTGCGACGATCACGCATCGCACGCTTGCCGATCTGTTCAAGAAGCGCGGTGTGCCGGTGGATCGGACCTACCAGCTCAACACCGGCGGCAACACGGATTTCTTGAACATGCTCAACCGCTCGCGCTTGGCCTCGAAGAAGGAGTCCAAGACCGAGGCCGTGCAAGCCGTGTTGCCGGACCGGCTGGCCTGGGAGGATATCCATGTCGGCCCGTCGGACTATGTCCCGTTCCAGAAGGACAACAAGGTCGCGTTCATCCGCATGGAGGGCCGTCTGTTCGGTGACGTGCCGATGCATCTGGAGATGAGGCTTTCCGTCGAGGATTCCCCGAATTCGGCCGGCGTATCCGTGGATGCGATCCGCTGTTGCAAGTTGGCCATGGACCGGGGAATAGCCGGTTACGTCGAGGGGCCGAGCGCCTTCTTCATGAAGCATCCGCCCGTGCAGCATCCGGATGACGAAGCATGGCGGATGACCGAGGCCTTCATCGAGGGTCGTCCAGTGCGGCCGACTGCTGTCCGTGCGGAAAATGATGAGGAGCTCGAGCGCGATGCCGTCGCAGCGGGCGCGTGAGGCCTTGGTGCTTGCCGCCGGACGCGGCGAGCGCATGCGGGACCAGGGGCTGCCCAAGCCCCTGATTCCTTTTTTGGGCATGCCCTTGCTTGCCCGCACGATCCGGACGCTGGCTCGCGCGGGCATGCGGCGCGTGGTCGTGGTCGTGGGCTTCGAGGGGGAGCGTGTGGCCGAAGCAGCCCGGCGCATCGGGCTGGAGGAAAGGCTTGAACTTGAAATCGTCGAGGCTTCTGACTGGGAACGCGGCAATGGCGCCTCAGCACTGGCCGCCAAGGGGCATGTGCATGGTCGCTTTTTGATGGTTATGTGTGATCATGTGTTTGATCCAGCCCTCCTTGAGCGCTTGGCCCGGGCCAAGTCGCCTGCAGGCGGTGTGGTGCTGGCCGTTGACCGCCGGCTGGACAATCCGCTTGTGGATGCCGTCGATGTCACGCGGGTGAAGCTTGCCGACGATGGCCTGATCGCCGACATCGGCAAGGGGCTGGAACCTTGCGACGGCTGGGATACGGGTGCGTTCTGTTGTACGGAGGGACTGTTTGATGCACTGGCCGAGGCTGACGGCACGGTGACGGATGCGGTTCGCAGGCTGGCCTCACGGGGGCTTGCGCATGCCCTTGATGCCCGCCATGCGTTCTGGGCCGATATCGATGATGTCAATGCAATGCGTCGCGCAGCCCGTGAGATGTTGATGCAAGTTTCCGGCAAGCGGCATGATGGGCCGGTGGCTCGCTGGTTGAACAGGCCGCTCTCGCGGCGCCTCACGTTGCGGCTCATCAGGAAGGGCGTGACGCCGATGCAGGTCACCTGGGGCGCTTTTGCGCTGTCGGTTCTGGCGGCGTGCCTGCTTGCGGCACCCGGCTGGTGGGCGCTGGCGCTGGGAGGGATGCTGGCACAGGCGGCCAGCGTTCTTGACGGTTGCGATGGCGAGATCGCGCGGCTGACGATGAACGAATCCGAGACTGGTGGCTGGCTCGATGCCGTGCTCGATCGCTACGCTGATGCGGCGCTGCTTGCTGGCTTCACGGCCCATGCGTTCTGGCAAGACGGCATGATGTCCGTGGTGCTGGCCGGCTTGGCCGCACTCTCCGGTGCGTTGATCAACAGCTACACGGCTGACAAATACGACGGCTGGATGCAGCGGCAGGGCAAGGCACAACGGTTTCGTCTCGGGCGTGATGTCCGGGTGTTCGCGATGATGGTTGCGGCGCTGTGTGATGCCGCTTTGCCCCTGCTTTGGGGCATGGCGGCCGTCATGCACTTCGAAAACGCCCGTCGCATTGCGCTGATCATGCGCGGACGTGCGACATGAAGGACACCAGGTCGCCGCTTCGGCTGCGCTTGCGCCTTCGAGCCGAACGGGCTTGCAGTGGCCTAGTGCATCTGCTGGCGGCTGCAGGTATTTCACCGAATGTACTGACCACGACAGGGGGCTTGCTGGCCGCATCCTCGGCCTGGCCGGCCGTTCGGGGCGACTTTGTCGAAGCCGGCACGCTGTTTCTTGCCGGCTCGGCGCTTGATGCGCTGGACGGGCCGTTGGCGCGCATGCTTGGCCGGGAGTCCCGGTTCGGAGCCGTGCTGGATGCGGTGATGGATCGTCTGGGCGAGGGGGCCTTGCTGGCAGGCTTGTGCATGGGTTTCGCGCTACACGGTGACAGGCTTTGGGCGGAAATTTCGTCCGTGGCGCTGGTGCTGTCGTTTCTGGCGAGCTATTTGCGGGCTTGGGGAGAACGTTTCGGACTTGAGATGGCGGCCGATTGGATGACACGGCCGGAGCGGGTCCTGGTGCTCGGTATCGGACTCATGGTGGGTTTACCGCACATGGCCGTGAGTGTGGTGGCACTGTTTTCCACCTTTGTGGTATGCGCCCGACTATGGCGGGTGGGCCGATCATGAATGCACCGTCCTGGTTTGTACATGCGCGTCGTGCGCTGGAGCGCATGCTGGCTTGCTCCCGGGTGCCGGAGGATCCGGGGCATGCGCGCGATGTCGAGCGTTGGCTGCTGCGTCTGAGTCCGAATGCGGACTGGCCGGTGCGTTATGCCGCGCTTGCGCACGATGTGGATCGCGCGCTGCCGGATGATCAGCGCGTTCGGCGTGAGGATTTCTTGGATTTCGATGACTTCAAGGCCGCGCATGCGGCGAACTCGGCACGCGTGGCGGCAAGGCTTCTGCGCGAGGCCGGCGCACCCGTTTCGGTCGTGTGCGAAGTGACGCATCTTGTGCTTCATCACGAGACCGGGGGTGAGAGTGCCGAGCTTGCATTGCTTTGCGATGCGGATGCCTTGTCCTTTTACACGCACAATCTGCCGTTCTATCTGCTTCGTGAAGGCGAGAACGAGGCAGTGCGCCGCATCCGTTGGGGCGCCCGGCGTCTTTCGGGACGGGCCCGTCAAATATTGGCGCGTTTTCCATTCGCCAATCCAATCATTGGCCAGATGGTGTTAAAGGAAATATAGTTAAGCTCGCTATCATCAGATATTCTTATACAATACATCAAGACTGCTGACTTTCGGCTCGGCTCGTCGGCATGCAGACTGGCGGCCACGAGATTCCAGCAAGGAGCACGCATGGACAACATTCGCGAACAATACCTCGTCAAGAAGAAGCCCTTTTATCAGCCGCAGCATGATGAAGTGGAGCTCTATGAGGCCGCTTATGCAGCCAGGCTTCCGGTGATGATCAAGGGGCCGACGGGGTGCGGCAAGTCGCGCTTCATCGAGTACATGGCCTGGAAGCTCGGCAAGCCCCTGATCAGCGTGGCCTGCAATGAGGATATGACGGCTTCCGACCTTGTCGGTCGCTACCTGCTGGATGCCGAGGGGACGCGCTGGTTGGACGGGCCGTTGACCATGGCGGCGCGCATTGGCGCCATCTGCTATCTGGATGAGATTGTCGAGGCAAGACAGGACACGACGGTCGTGATCCATCCGCTCACCGACCATCGTCGCAGCCTGCCACTGGACAAGAAGGGTGAGCTTGTCGAGGCGCATCCGGACTTCCAACTCGTGATTTCCTATAACCCGGGTTACCAGTCGCTGATGAAGGATCTGAAGCAGTCCACGAAGCAACGCTTTGCGGCCTTTGAATTCGACTATCCCGATCCGGACGTGGAAACGGAGATCGTGGCCAACGAAACGGGCGTCGATCGTGATGTGGCCGCCAGGCTTGTGAAGATCGGTATCGCTGCCCGCAATCTGAAAGGGCATGGGCTGGACGAGGGCATTTCCACGCGTCTGCTGGTGTATGCAGCCACGCTGATTCGTCAGGGCATTTCGCCCAGGGCAGCCTGCCGCATGGCCCTGGTGCGTCCGATCACCGATGATGCCGATATCCGTGATACGCTGGATCATGCGATCGATGCCGCGTTTGAGGCCTGAGGCGCAGCACGGTGGCTGAAGGGATCACGCCGGCTGAGCTAAGCAAACAACTTGGCAGGACGTTCCCCGAGGTTCAGGCCGTGTTTGACGACCTCGCAGCCTCGGCCATAGCCCGGCTTCCCGAGGATGGGGTTAGGGCCTGGCTGGAGGGGGGCAAGTTCTTGGGCTCGCTCGGGCGAGGCGCCGAGCCGATGCTCGTTTTTTTCGAGGAGTCGCCGGAAGTTGCGGCCATCCTTGGTGTGGAAGCCATCGATCTGCTGCAAAAGACGGCCTATGCGATTTCGCGCACGCCAAACGGCCGTGCGATGGTGCCGTTCCTGCAAACGGCCGCCGTCGCCGCCCGGCGGCTGGAAAGCATGGAAATGTTCGAGGCCTACCTGAAGCTGGTTCTTCACGTGATGCAGGAGAGCACGACCTCGGTGCACGGCATCGTGGCTACCCATCCCAGCCCCTGTTTTGAGGACTTCCTGAAGAGTGTTCCTACGCTGCTGGCGAATCTCTCGCTGGCCGGGCTTTCGAACTGGGTTGAATTTGGTCTGCGCGGCTATGCGAACGACCCGGAGGGGCAGGCAAACTATTTTGCCTTGCAGGCCCCCGAAGCGCACCAGGTCATGGCGCGGGAGCGCCATGGGACCCTGCTTGTTGACCGGGAGCGGGCGCTCGGACTCTATCTGCGCGCCATGTGGCGCCAGGACATGCGGCTGGCGCCATTCATGCGATGGTTTGATGAGATCCGCAGCCGAAAGCCTTTTTTCGACAAGGGCACCGCGCATCTCCCGGATGTGCTCGATGACATGGTGTGCGCATCCGGGCGGGTGGCGGGCATGGATATCTACCGCGCCATGTTGGCTCATCTGGCTGCGCATCGCCGCTGGACCAGGCCGATGATCGCGGACAATTACTCCCCGTTTCAGCGTGTTGCCATCGAGGTCTTTGAGGATGCCCGCGTCGATCTGCTGGCCTGCCGTGAGTGGCCAGGTCTGAGGGGGCTGTATCTGGCCTTGCATCCCAGGCCCGAGGAGGAAGCGGCGCCCGCCGATGCATGTGATGTCCATCATCGTTTGGCGATGTTTTCACGGGCGGTGCTGGACCCAGATCATGGCTATCGGGATGCGGTGCTGCTGGAGTTTGTTGCCCGTTTCCATGAGCTGTTCGACAAGGCGGGAGACTCCCAGGCCTTCGCCAGGCTCGCCGTCGAGTGGTATGTGAAGTCGCGCAAGCCCTCGGACATTTCGACGACATTGTTCCTGGATGATACGGATGTTCCTTTCCGTGATGACAACCGGCTGATGTGGATCTTCATCGAACCGGATGAAGAAGACGAGCAGGCTGCAAGCAGCAGTGAGCTTGAGCACGAGCAACCTGCGCTTCCTCCCATCCACTACGACGAGTGGGATGCCAGGGCCGGCCACTATCGCCCGGACTGGGTTTGCCTGTATGAGCATCTGCATCCATCCGGCGATGCATCAGGCATTGATGCGCTGCTTGCGAAACACGGGCCGTTGCTGAAGCGTCTGCAAAGGCTGATCGACATGCTCAAGCCGCAGAACAAGGTGCGTATTCGTTTCCAGGAAGAAGGCAGCGAGCTGGATCTGGACGTGGCCATTCGTTCCCTGGTGGATTATCGCGCCGGTTCGCAGCCGGACATGCGCATCAATATGAGCCACAGGACCGATGGCCGGTCGATTGCGGTTTCATTGCTGCTCGATCTGTCAGTGTCCTTGAATGAAAAGCCCGCCGGGGCAGAGCGGACGATTCTCGAACTGTCCCGTGAGGCCGTCAGTCTGCTCGGCTGGGCCGTGCAGCAGACGGGCGACCCCCTGGCCATCGGCGGGTTTCATTCGAACTCGCGCCACGAGGTTCGCTATTATCATCTCAAGGGATGGTCCGAGGACTGGAACGATGCGGTCAAGGCACGGATTGCCGCGATGCAGGGGGCCTATTCGACCCGCATGGGCGCGGCCATGCGGCATGCCGGGCGCGCGCTGGCCAGCCAGCAGGCGGAAAAGAAGCTGCTGCTCGTGTTGACCGACGGCCGACCGCATGACGTGGATGTGAAGGATGAGCAGTATCTGATCCGCGATGCGCACAAGGCGGTCCAGGAGCTGGATGCTGAGGGTATCTATACGTTCTGCATCAACCTCGATCCGCAAGCGGACGAATACGTGTCCGACATCTTCGGCTCCCATTACACGGTGATTGATCACGTGGAGCGCTTGCCCGAGAAGTTGCCCGAGCTGTTCCTGAGATTGACCAAGTAGTCAGTCGGGTTCAATCACGCTTCTTGCGCAGTCGGTAGATGAACCAGATGGCCGCAGCTGCAAGTGCAGGGGCTGCCATGGCCTTGAATTGGGTGGAATCCGCAACGGTGCCAAGCTGCAGACTCACCTCTTGGTAGATGTAGTCGAGCACGTTCGTGCCATAGTAGGTGAAGATGGCCACGGTCATCATTTCCGCGGCCTGCTGCAGGCGGAGCTGGAGCTGGAAACGTCGATTCATCGCTGCCAGCATGTTTCGGTTCTGTTTTTCGTTGTGCACATCGATGCGCGTGCGCAGAAGCTGACTGGCTTGAGCGATGCGATTGGCCAGTTGCTCCAGCCATTCGAAGGCGGCTTCGCCAGTGGAGCGCGCCTTGGTCAGGCGCCGTCGGAGGAAGCGGCCGAGCGTGGATTGGGGGCCGATGGGCTGTTCGTAGAGCTCGTCGATTCGCTGTAGCACAAGATCGAAACGGGAGCTTGCAAGCGTGAACGGGCGGTAATGCGCAGAAACCATGGCCTCGACCTCGGCCGCAAGCGCCGTCAGCCCCTCCATGAGCTGTTCATCGTTCAGGTTGCCGCCATCGGAGATGGCGCTGGCCAGTTCCTTGAGTCGGGCGTCGGCTGCTGGCAGCCGCTTGCGCAACATGCGGGCCGGTGAAAGGATCCTCATGGCCAGCATGCGATAGGTCTCGATATCGATCAGCCTGTAGGCAAGGCGGCCGATCTGCGCCGGAGTTTCGGCGCGGGAGAACAGCAGCATGCGCGAAAAGCGATTGGGAGCAATGCGGAAATCGGTCATGACCAGGCTCTTGCTTCGGCCAATCTGTGATGCACAGATGGTGTCCGCATCGAAACAGCAGGCATAACGCTGCATGAGGGAGGCATGACTGCTGTCTGCCGGATAGGGCAGGATGACGAGGTCGAGTGCGACGAGCAAGTGACCGGGCAGCGCCTCCAGCCAGCCCTCGGGCAGCAGACTCAGCGGAGGGCTGGCAAGCGGGTCGCCTGCACATGGGCGCTCGATGGTTTCCGGATCCGGGCGAGCGATGAACTTGTAGCGACTGAAGTCCTGATGGCTCTCCACCTTGAGCAGAAAGGCGCCGCAATGCAGTCGTGAGGTCAGGCCGCTGGTTTCGATGTTGCAGCCGAAGGCCTCACTCAGGGCATTCAACTGGAGAACTTCCGCGGCCCGGTCCTCATCAGAGCGTACCATGACCAGGGTGAGAACCCGAGTCGGTGTCTCAAGCGGCTCGTAAGGGTGGAGGTGAAGCTCGTCGTTGAGCTCGTATCGGTCTTCAGAGTCAGCAGGCAGTCCCATTCTTGGGCAAGTATAGTCCTTCATCGGTTTAAAAGAAGCCTTTTGCTCTTCGATGCATGAAGCCGCTGTTGGCCCGCGGCGCACGCGCGGCTTTTCTCCCGGCGTACAGATAGATCCATGCCCTCCGTTCATTCCCTTCAAACGAGACGGGACGCAGCACGCGCACGAACTCTGATCGCCCTGGGTGGGCGGGGTCGTATCCCTCATAGCGATCAAGTCTGCGCAGCACGGTTTTTGGCCGCAGAAGCTGCCAGAGCTCGCCTTGGATGCTGTCGCCTGCATGGTCCGAATCCAGGGCTCCAGGATACCATGACACACGAATCAGCCTGCCCTGGAAGCGTGCCGGGCCGAGCAGCCGGGCATGCCGCTCGAGCCATCGGGCCATGGGGTGCGGGCTGTCCGATTTGAGAGAGCCATAGACAAAGAGCAGATCATGCACCTCGAACGCCTCCGGTTCCGTGAATGCGGCGATATGCGCCATCCCTACGTGTTATTGCGGGCATGCCATGCGTTGACTAGAGTGCTGGCCCCTTGCGGGGGAGGTGATCGATTTCCCCCTCCATGCTGGAAAACATATCAGGAGTCATGAACCATGGCGATTCAACACACACTTTCTATCATCAAGCCCGATGCCGTGGCAAAGAATGTCATCGGAGACATCATCCGTCGTTTTGAGGAGAACGGGCTTTCGGTCATTGCCGCACGCATGCTTCGCCTTTCTGCGGAGGAAGCTGGTCGCTTCTACGCCGTTCACAAGGATCGTCCCTTCTACAAGGATCTGTGCGCCTACATGAGTTCGGGCCCGATTCTGGCCATGGTGCTTGAAGGGCAGAATGCGGTTGCGCTTAACCGGCAGTTGATGGGTGCCACCGACCCCAAGCAGGCCGAACCGGGCACGATTCGCGCCGATCATGCCGACTCGATTGAGGCCAATGCCGTACATGGCTCGGATTCGCCGGAAAATGCAGAGTCCGAGATCGCCTTTTTCTTCAGTGATCTGGATCTTCACAGCAGGCGCTGATCGGTTCCGGGCCAGATGAACGGAAAGGAAACGGGCCGTCCAGCGGCAGCAAAGCCGCTTTCGGAGCAGATCGCCGTTCGCAGGGAGAAGCTTGCTCGCATGCGTGAGCAGGGCTTTGATTATCCCAATGCATGGCGCAGTACGCATTCGGCTGCCAGTCTGCACGAGCGCTTTGCATCCATGGATGCCGAGGCCTTGGAGTCCGAGCACATCGAGGTGGCCGTGGCCGGCCGCATCATGGCCCATCGCGTTATGGGCAAGGCCAGCTTCATGCACATCCAGGATGAGTCCGGACGCATCCAGTTGTTTCTCAATCGCGATGCCTTGGGTGCCGAGATCTACAATCCGACGAAGAAATGGGATCTGGGCGACATCATCGGTGCGCGTGGCACAATGTTCAGGACGCGGACGGGCGAACTCTCGGTGCGGGTTACCCATGTCGAGATGATCACGAAGTGCTTAAGGCCCCTGCCCGAGAAATGGCATGGGCTCAGCGACAAGGAGCTGCGTTATCGTCAGCGTTATGTCGATCTAATCGTTTCCGAGGATTCGCGACGCATCTTCCGCACGCGTTCGCAAATTGTGCGCTTGCTGCGCTCGGCGCTTGAGGCGAAGGGCTTCATGGAGGTTGAGACCCCGATGCTTCAGTTGCAGGCCGGGGGCGCGGCTGCCCGGCCGTTCATCACGCATCACAATGCCCTGGACGTTGATCTTTACCTGCGGATTGCACCGGAGCTGTACCTGAAGCGCTTGCTCGTCGGCGGCTTTGAACGCGTTTTTGAGATCAACAGGAATTTCCGCAATGAAGGTCTGGATGCCACGCATAATCCGGAGTTCACGATGGTGGAGTTCTACCAGGCTTATGCGGATGTGAACGATGCCATGGACCGAACCGAGGAGCTGATTCGGGAGATCGCCGATGGCCTTGGCGTGAAGCAGGTTGAATGGGAAGGTGTTATCGTGCGCCTTGATCGGCCTTTCCGTCGCATCAGGCTTGATGAGGCCGTGTTTGCAAAGCGGCCGGACCTTAAGGGCCACGCACACGACAAGGCGTTGCTGGCGACGGCCTGTCTTCAGGAGATCCCGGATTTCAAGCCCTTGATCACCTGGAAGGCGGGGCATTATCTGGCCGCCCTGTTTGAGCATTTGTGTGAGGAAGAACTCAAGCAGCCGACGTTTGTGACCCATTATCCCGTGGATGTTTCACCGCTTGCCCGGCGGAACCGGGAAGACCCGCTGGTGACGGATCGCTTCGAGTTGTTCATTGCCGGTCGGGAAATGGCCAATGGGTTCTCGGAGCTCAACGATCCGGATGATCAGCGCGAACGCTTCGAGAAGCAGCAGCAGGCCAGGGCCGCCGGCGACATGGAAGCGGCGCCGATCGACGAGGATTTCATTCGCGCGCTGGAATACGGCATGCCCCCCGCAGCCGGCGTTGGCATTGGTGTGGATCGCCTGGTCATGATGTTTACCGGGCAGCACTCCATTCGCGATGTGTTGTTGTTTCCACACATGAGGCCTGAAACGACGGCCTAGTTCTGGCCTGTCGAGGGAGGAGAGACCATGCACGCTGAACAATTCATGAACGCCCAGGTGCATGTGGCCCATGCCGATGAGCTCGTGCGGGATGTGCTGGCCCGTATGCGCGTCGAGCATCTGCGCATGCTGCCCGTGCTTGATGACGATCATCGCATCGTCGGCGTGCTGTCCACCTTCACGGTCATGGAAAAGATCATGCCCAGATACATCGTGGACGGCGATCTTGCCTCGGCCTCCTATGCGCCAGACATCGGCGTGCTGAGCACGCATTACGATGAGATTGCCGGAAAGCCCGTGCGTGAGGTCATGGATGAGCACCCGCTGATGGTGCGCCCCGAGGACTCCCTGTTCTCGGTGGCCACGGCCCTGATCCAGTACGGCAAGCATGAGTTTGCGCTTGTCGCCGATCAGCAGGCCCGGCTGCTCGGTATCATTGCGGCGGGGGACATCTTGAGCGTGCTCAGCGATGCCAGGGGTGAGGCGCGCGATGCATGAGGGGGCGGGCCATACCGTGATTTTCGGTCTGGACCCGTTATGGGTGGCCGTGGCGCTGCTGCTTGTTGTCTATGCCGTGGTCATGCTCGAGAGGTTCAATCGCGCCGTGCTGTCGATCCTGGGCGCCGGCATGATGATTCTTTCGGGCGTGCTCACGCAGGAGCAGGCCGTGGCAGGCATCGATTTCAACACGATCGGCCTGCTCACCGGCATGATGATCATCGTGGCCATCAGTCAGAAGACAGGTGTTTTCCAGTATGTGGCCATCTGGTCGGCCAAGCTTGTGCGTGGACATCCCATTGGCGTCATCTTCATGCTGTCCTCGGTGACGGCGCTGTTTTCAGCCTTTCTGGACAATGTGACCACGGTGCTGCTCATCGCGCCGGTGACCTTGCTGATTACGGATGCCCTGGGGGTGCGCCCCTATCCCTACCTGTTTGCCGAGATTCTGGCCTCGAACATCGGCGGCACGGCCACGTTGATCGGCGATCCGCCCAACATCATGATTGGTTCGCAGGCTCACCTGAGCTTTTACGACTTTCTTGTCAATCTGGCACCTGTGATTCCGGTGATCTTTGCGCTGACCATGCTGCTTGTCTGGTGGATGTTCCGGGCCGACCTGGTGGCCAGCGAGGAGAAACGCCGGCTGATCATGGCCTTCAATGAGCGCGATGCCATCAAGGATGCCGTGCTGCTGAAGAAAAGCCTTTTCGTGCTGTTTGCGGTGATCGTCGGTTTCACCCTGGCCCATCACTTTCACTTGGAGCCTGCAACGATTGCCATGTTTGGCGCGGCTCTGTTGCTCTTGCTCCAGACTTGGGGCCGTCCGCTGGAAGAAAAGGATCATGCCTATGAGGGCATCATGTCCGAGGTGGAATGGACGACGATCTTCTTCTTTGTCGGGCTGTTCATCATCGTGACCGGCGTCGAGCATACGGGGGCCATCGCCTGGCTGGCCGAGAAGACATTGGCCCTGACCGGAGGGGACTTCAATGCGACGGCTGCGGCCATTCTCTGGATTTCGGCCATTGCCTCGGCCGTCATCGACAACATCCCGTTTGTGGCGACGATGATCCCCATGATCGAGAACATGGCCCCAAGCTTCGGAGGCGAGGCGCAGATTCAGCCCTTGTGGTGGGCCCTGGCCCTGGGGGCATGCCTCGGGGGCAACGGCTCGCTGATCGGCGCCTCGGCCAATCTCATCGTTGCGGGCTTTGCGCAGCGCGCGGGCCACCCGATCGCATTTCTGACCTTCGCCAAGCATGCATTTGGCTTGATGCTGTTGTCGGTCGCGCTGGCGCATGCCTATCTTTATGTGCGTTATCTTTCCTGAGCGGGCGGGGGGCTGAGTGCCTCTCTTCAGGCCCTATGAAACCATGCTGGCCCGGCGCTACCTTCGTTCGCGTCGCGATGAGCGGTTCGTGTCCATTGTCGGCTGGAGCTCGGCTGTCGGGATTGCGATCGGCGTCATGACCCTGATCGTTGTCCTGTCGGTCATGAATGGCGCGGCCGTCGAGATTCGGGACAAGATTCTTGGCTTCTCGGCGCATGTGGACGTGCAGGGGCCTGCCGACCGCATCGGGCCATGGCGGAACTGGCTGCAGGCGATTCGAGAAGTTCCCGGTGTGGCGCGTGCGGTTCCATATGTGCAGACCCAGGTGCTGCTGACGCATGGCGGCCTGGCGCGCGGCGCCTTGCTCAAGGGGGTCGAGCCGTCCATGGAGGAGGATCTTGCGGCCCACATCATTGACGGCCGCTTTCTGTCCGGTGAAGGGAATGGCTTCGAGATCGTCATCGGCAAGGATCTGGCGCGCAAGATGGGGGTTTCCGTCCATGACCGTATCCAACTGATGACACCTGTTTCCGGCGTGGGTCCCGGAGGTTCGATGCCGCGCATGCGCGCGTTCACCGTCGTGGGCATTTTCGATTCCGGCTTCTATGAATACGATGTCGGCTGGGTCATGAGCACGCTGCAGGCCGTCCAGCGCCTGAACCGGCTCGGGGATGCGGTCACGGGGATCGAGGTGTTTGTGCATGATCGCGAGCGGGCATCCGAAATCGCCGGGCTGATCCGGCAGCGCCTGCCTGCCGGCAGTTGGGTCATGGACTGGCAGCATCGCCATCAGTCCTTCTTCCGCGCGTTGAAAACCGAGCGGCTGGCCATGGGCATCATCCTGTCCCTGATCGTGCTGGTGGCCGTGTTCAACATGGTTTCCTCGCTGGTCATGGTGGTCATGGAACGCCGCAAGGAAATCGCGGTGCTGAAGACCATTGGCGTGACTCACGCCTCGGTTATGCGCATCTTCATGCTCATGGGTGGGCTTCTCAGCGGCATGGGCACCCTGGTCGGGGCACTGTTGGGCCTGCTGCTGGCCTGGAAGCTGGATGTGCTGTTGCTGGCCATCGAGCGATTGACGGGCATTCGCTTTCTTTCCAGCGATGTCTATTTCATCGATCATGTGCCATCGGTGATTGAGCCCGAATATGTTGTCATTGTCGTGCTTGCAAGTCTGGTCATGGGCCTTGGCGCAACCTTCTATCCGGCATGGCGGGCTGCCCACGTGCCGCCGGCTGATGCGCTGAGGTACGAGTGATGCTGAATGTTTTGCACCTGAGCAAGTCTTTCGATGCACCCTCTGGGGGACGGCTTGAAGTGCTGCGTGATGTCAATTTCACGCTGGAAGCAGGTGAATTTCTTGCCATAGTTGGCGAGTCGGGCAGCGGCAAGAGCACCATGCTGCAGACCATCGGCACCCTTGAGCCCGCGGATGCCGGGCTGGTCGAACTAGATGGCGAAAACCTTTTCGCCTTGTCTGCCGCCCGTCAGGCATGGATGCGCAATCGCAAGATCGGCTTCGTGTACCAGGCCCACCATTTGATTCCGGAACTGGATGCCCTGGAGAACGTCATGCTGCCGCTTCTGGTGCGCGGGGATGACAGGGCATCGGCCCGGCGACGGGCCGTGGAGCTTCTGGAGCGACTGCATCTTGAGCATCGCATGGGGCATGTGCCGGCCAGGCTCTCCGGAGGGGAGGCCCAGCGCGTCGCCGTGGCGCGCGCCCTGGCCGTCAGTCCACGCCTTGTTCTGGCCGATGAGCCGACGGGCAACCTTGATGAGAACACGGCAGAAGAAGTGTTTGCGCTTTTCCGGGAGGCCTGCGGCAGGGAGGGGGCGGCCGTGGTCATGGTCACGCACAGCATGAGGCTTGCGCGCCGTTGTGACAGAATGCTCCGTCTTCAACATGGGAAGCTTACGGAAGTTTTTGACAAGCCCTAGGCTTGTGCTAATCTAAACAGGCAAAAAAAGCCGAGTATCGGCTGTTTTGCGAGGGGTAGTCGTCGTGACGAAAATGGAAATCGCGAACCTTGTTCATGAACGGGTCGGGCTGTCGAAAAGGGAATCGGCCGAACTGGTTGATGACATCCTCGAATGCATACGGGGTTCATTGGCATCTCATGAGAATGTGAAACTTTCGGGATTTGGTCATTTCAGGGTTCGGCGCAAGAATGAGCGCCGTGGGCGTAACCCCAAGACCGGCCAGGAGATCATGATTACGCCTCGCTATGTCGTGACGTTCAAGGCCAGTCCTTTGCTCAAGGCAAAATTGAATCAGGAGGATGAGTCCTGATGACTTCGGTATCCGCGGGCGCGCGAAAGGGCTTCCAGCTACCGCAGCTTCCCGACAAGCTGTTCTTTTCCATTCGTGAGGTCAGTGATATCTGTGGCGTGGAGCCGCATGTCCTGCGTTACTGGGAGAGCGAATTCTCATGCATCAATCCGGTGAAGAAGAGCGGCAACCGCCGCTATTATCGCAAGCGCGATGTGGAAGCGATCATGCAGGTCAAGCATCTTCTCTACGAGCGCAATTTCACCATTCGTGGTGCACGCAAGGTGCTGATGAGCAACAGCCTGGATGAGTTTCTGGAGCAGCCGGATGCCCGCACGAGGCTGATTCGTTTGCGTCAGCAGCTTGCCGACGTGCTTGCCAAGCTGGGCGATTGATCCATAGACTTTGTGGCCTTGCTTTTCTAGCATTCGCGAATGATTCGGGGCGTAGCGCAGCCTGGTAGCGCACCAGACTGGGGGTCTGGTGGTCGGAGGTTCGAATCCTCTCGTCCCGACCATTTCTCAATGGCCATCCCGGTGCACTGATGCACCAGGATGGCCATTTTTATGAGCGCGCCAGGCGCCGGATGATTGCACAGCAGTTGCTGGCGCGCGGCATCGACGATTCGCGTGTGCTCGAGGCCATGGCCACGGTACCGCGTCATCTTTTTGTCGATTCGCCGTTAAGACGCAGGGCCTATCAGGATTCAGCCCTGCCCATCGGGGAGGGGCAGACCATTTCCCAGCCCTACATGGTGGCGCGCATGACCCAGCTGCTTGCTCTCTGCGGACATGAGAAGGTGCTTGAGATCGGAACGGGCTGTGGCTATCAGACGGCCGTGCTTTCACATCTTTGCCGGCGGGTCTACAGTATTGAACGCATTCCGAGCCTGCATGAAAAGGCTCGACGTAATCTGCGTCATGCGCGGTGCGCCGCAAATGTCATGCTCAAGTGCGGGGACGGATTGCTGGGATGGCCGGACTATGCGCCCTTTGACGCCATCATCGTCACGGCAGGGGGATTTGCGTCCCATGCATGGATGCAACAATTGGGCATCGGCGGTGTCATCGTCATGCCCGAGGGGAAAGCGGGCGTTCATCGCCTGGTTCGCCGTCGAAAGCGCGCAGATGGCGCCTTCGACGAGGAATACCTTGATGACTGCACGTTCGTTCCGCTGCTGGAAGGAGTCGGTCATCGCTGAATTCACCGGGTCCCGCATGCGTTCGAATTCGGTCCTTGGCTGGCTAAGGCGGAGCTATCACTGGACCCTTGCGTGGGCAGACCATCCACAGGCAGGTTGGGCCTTGTTCGGCATTGCGCTTATTGAGGCGTGCGTGTTCCCGATTCCGCCGGATGTGCTACTCATCGCGCTTGCATTGGGGCGACCCGATCTCTCCCTCCGGTTTGCTTCGCTGGCAACGGCCGGCTCCGTGGTGGGGGCAGTCGTCGGCTATCTCGTCGGCATGCTGTTGTTCACGAGCGTTGCCGAGCCCCTGTTGGATTTTTATGGTGCCATGGAACAATTCAGGCATACCCAGGAGCTTTTCGCGCGTTGGGGCGTGGCCCTGGTGCTGATTGCTGGCTTTTCCCCGATTCCGTTCAAGGTGATCACCCTTGCCTCGGGGGCCTTCGGGCTCTTCTTCCCCGCCTTCATTCTGGCGGCCTTGCTTTCCCGTGGGGCGCGCTTCTACCTCGAGGGCATGCTGCTCAGGTGGGGCGGCGAACGCATGAGGGGATTTGTCGAGCGCCATTTTGAGTGGATGACGCTGCTTGTCGTCATTCTTGTGGTCTCGGGCTTTGTCGCGCTATGGCTCTGGCGCTGAGGGCGTGGCTGATGCTCGCGCTTTTATTGGCGGCATCCTGCCATCGCACGGAGATGCCCGAACATGTCCAACCGCGCGCCGTGCCCCATGCTTCCGTGTACACGGTCAGGCAGGGGGATACGCTTTACAGCATCGGCAAGCGCTTTGGCATGGATTATCATGCGCTTGCCCGGCGCAATCACATCCGTTATCCGTATACGATCTATGTGGGGCAGCAATTGGTGCTCTGGGGGGTCGCGCCACCACCCCGCAGGCTGCCCGGTGTCCATGGCTCCTCAAGGCACATTCGAAGTGCGAAGCCGGTCAACAGGCAGCAGGCATCCCTTGGCAGTGTGCGCTTCATATGGCCTGTGAAGGGCAAGGTCACCAGCGGATTTGGCAAGCGGGGAAGCCGCACGCATGACGGTATCGACATTGCGGCAAGGGAGGGGGCTCCCGTCGTTGCGGCGGCCGATGGCGTGGTTGTCTATGCCGATCAGCGGCTGAGCGGTTATGGCAAGATGGTTATCCTGCGTCATGCCGGAAATTTCTTTACGGCCTATGCCCACAATCAGCGACTTCTTGCGTACAAGGGTCAGAAGGTCAGGCGCGGGAGTATCATCGCCCGGGTCGGTCACACCGGTCGCGCCAGCGGCCCACATCTTCATTTCGAGGTGCGTCGCGGCACGACGCCCGTCGATCCGCTTGCGTATTTGCCGAGGCGATGAGATATTGGCATCATGCTCATGCAGGGAAGTATTGATGTCCAGGCGGATTAGTTCAGATCCGGTCACCCTTTACATGCGCGAGGTTTCGCAGCATGAGCTGCTGACGCCGGAGGAAGAGGTGGAATTGTCCAAGCGGATTGCCGCCGGCGACATGGAGGCGCGTGAGAGGATGATCAATGCGAACCTGCGCCTCGTGGTCAAGATTGCGCGCCGTTACATGTATCGTGGCGTTCAATTGGCTGATCTTATCGAGGAGGGCAATCTCGGGCTTATTCATGCCGTGGAAAAGTTTGATCATACTCATGGCTGCCGTTTTTCAACCTATGCCACCTGGTGGGTTCGGCAGGCTGTGGAACGGGCGGTCATGAATCAGGGCAGGACCATCCGGCTTCCCGTGCATGTCGGCAAGGAACTCAATTCCCTGATGTATCATGCCGGCCGCCTGCGAGCCGAGTTGCACCGTGAACCCACGGAAAGTGAGCTGGCCGAGGCCTCCGGATTCAGTCAGGCGCGCGTGCGCACGCTGTTGTCGGCGGCATTGCCCACGGACAGTGTCGATGATGCCCTGCAGGACGATGGGGACTTCACGCTCTATGATGTCGTCGAAGATGAGCAGGGCACGGTGCCCGAAGAGGAGCTCGGGCACGCGCGCAGAAGGCGATTGGTCCGCATGTGGCTTGACGAGCTTTCGCCAAAGGAAAGGGATGTCGTTCGCTTGCGTTTCGGGCTCGATGACGTTCACGAGCCTTGGACCCTGGAAGCCATTGGCGAACATCTGGGCGTGACGCGGGAGCGTATCCGGCAGATACAGATGGCTGCATTGAAAAAATTGCGGGCCATTGCCGAACGTGAGAGGGTAGGCGTGGAGGAAATATTGTGACTGCAAGACCGGCGATCAATCTGCTTGATTACATCCGTGAAATTCCTGACTTTCCAAAACCCGGCGTGCGTTTCAGGGACGTGACCCCATTGCTGGCCAATGGTGATGCCTTTGGCGCGGCCGTATCCCAGATGGGCTGCTTTGTGAGCTCGGATGTGGATGCCATCGTGGGCATTGAATCGCGCGGCTTCATCTTCGGAGCGGCGCTGGCCGTGCAGATGGACCTTGGTTTCGTGCCGGTGCGCAAGCCAGGCAAGCTGCCGGCCGCTGTCCATGCCGTGGAATATGAACTCGAATATGGCGTGGACATGCTGGAGATCCATCGCGATGCGCTTGCTCCCGGTCACCGGGTTGCGATTGTCGATGATCTGCTGGCCACAGGAGGCACCGCGGCCTCGGCTGTCGAGCTTGTGCGCGCGCTGGGCGCCGAGGTGAGCGAATGCGTGTTTCTCATCGAACTCGATGATCTGCATGGACGGCAGAAGCTTGCCGACGTTCCTGTTCACAGCGTCGTGCATTTTGAGGATTAACTTGCCGGTGACGACCCGCTTCAAGCGCGCTATGATCCCCTGCCCAAGCAATGCCCTCGTAGCTCAGCTGGATAGAGCGACCGCCTCCTAAGCGGTAGGCCACAGGTTCAAATCCTGTCGAGGGCACCATATTTTTGCCAAGGATGCATGTCAGATGGATGAAATGATCAATCCTGCCGTTCCCGTGTTGATCGAGGAGGAGATGAAAACCTCCTACCTCGATTACGCGATGAGCGTCATTGTCGGCCGGGCGCTTCCCGATGCCCGAGACGGCCTCAAACCCGTGCACCGCCGCATCCTTTATGCCATGCATGAGCTTGGTTGCACGCATGACAAGCCCTTCAAGAAGTCCGCGCGCGTGGTCGGCGATGTTATCGGTAAGTACCATCCGCACGGCGACACGGCCGTGTACGATGCGCTTGTCCGCATGGCGCAACCTTGGAGCATGCGCCATGTGCTCGTGGACGGACAGGGCAATTTTGGTTCGGTGGATGGCGATTCGCCCGCGGCCATGCGTTATACCGAGGCGCGCATGAGCCGCCTTGCGTCCGAACTGCTGGCCGACATTGACAAGGACACCGTGGATTTCATGCCCAACTACGATGAGTCCTTGAAGGAGCCGAAGGTGTTGCCGGCCAAGTTCCCGAACCTGCTCGTCAACGGCTCCCAGGGCATCGCCGTGGGCATGGCGACGAACATTCCCCCGCATAACCTTGGCGAGACCATCAATGCAGCCATCAGGCTGATCGAGGAACCGGATGTCGACGATGACACGCTGATGCAGATCATGCCCGGCCCGGATTTTCCCACGGGCGGCTTCATCTATGGACGCAAGGGCATGCAGGATGCCTTTCTGACCGGTCGCGGCTCGGTCACGATGCGCGCCAGGGCCATCGTGGAGATTCATCCCCGAACCAAGCGCGAAAGCCTGGTGATCACCGAGTTGCCCTATCAGGTGAACAAGGCCACATTGATCGAGAACATCGCCCTGCTTGTTCGCGACAAGAAGATCGAGGGCATTGCCGATCTGCGCGACGAGTCCGACCGTGAGGGCATGCGCATCGTCATCGAGCTCAAGAAGAACGAGATTCCCGAAGTCATTCTGAACAACCTGTACAAGCATACCCAGCTTCAATGCAATTTTGGCTGCAACTACCTCTCGCTTGTTGACGGCCAGCCGAAGCTCTGTGGCGTACGCGAATTGCTGCTGCATTTCATCGATCACCGGCGTCAGGTTGTCACGCGTCGCTGTCTGTTCGAACTGAAGAAGGCCGAGGCGCGGGCGCACATTCTCGAGGGCCTGCTCATTGCGCTGGACCATATCGATGAAATCGTGCGTCTCATCCGAGCCAGCCAGACGCCGCCCGAGGCCAAGCAGGGGTTGATGGATCGCTTCGGCCTGTCCGAGAAGCAGGCCCAGGCCATTCTGGACATGCGCCTGCAGAGGCTGACCGGCCTGGAACGGGACAAGATCAAGGCCGAGTATGAAGAAGTGCAGGCGACGATCGCCCGGCTGAAGGCCATCCTGTCCGATGACCGTCTGCTCATGGAGGTGATTGTCGAGGAACTGGCTGCGATTCGTGACCAGTATGCCGACGAGCGGCGCACCGAGATCGTCGATGAAACGGCGGAACTCTCGGTCGAGGACCTGATCACCGAAGAGGACATGGTGGTCACGATTTCCAATGAAGGCTATATCAAGCGCAACGCCGTCTCCCTCTACAGGGCCCAGCGTCGGGGCGGCAAGGGCAAGACCGCGATGACCACGAAGGAGAACGATTTTGTCGTGCAGTTGATAGTCGCCTCGACGCACGATTATCTGCTGTTCTTCACGGACCGGGGACGCGTGTTTCGCAAGAAGGTTTACGAGATTCCGCAGGCAGGCAGGGCAGCGCGGGGCAAGGCGCTGGTCAATCTTCTTCCGGTCGAGAAAGGCGAGAGGATAACCACGACGCTTGCAGTGCGGGATTTCGATGACACGCACTTCATCGTCATGGCCACCAGGCATGGCGTCATCAAGAAGACGAGGCTGTCGGAATACGCCAATATCCGCTCAACCGGCATCATCGCCATCAAGCTCGATGAGGGCGATGAACTGATCTCAGCAAGGGTCTCCAATGGAGAGCAGGACATCATGCTTGCCTCCAGCGGCGGCAAGTGCATCCGGTTTTCCGAGCAGGATGTGCGCCCGATGGGGCGCGCGACACGCGGCGTCTGCGGCATGAGACTGCCTGAGGGGGATCAGGTCATCTCGATGACCCTGGTGGCTGATCGCGCCACCTTGCTTGCTGTGTCCGAGAATGGTTTTGGCAAACGTACCTCGGTTGAGGAATACAATGTGCAAAGGCGCGGGGGACAGGGTGTGTTCACGTTGAAGACCGGCGGACGCAATGGTGCCATGGTGGCGGCGCTCCAGGTTGTCGATGAGGATCAGGCCATGCTGGTTACGAACACGGGGCGGTTGGTGCGCATACGCATGGATGGCGTTTCAGTCATCGGTCGCAACACGCAAGGGGTCAAGCTTATCGAGTGCGGGCCCGGGGAGCGCGTGGTTGGCGCGGTTCGGGTGGTCGAGCGTCAAGGCGAGGAAGGAGAGGAGGCCCTGGAGGAATCCGGGCGTGATTGATCGGAAGGACATCCGCAAGCACGCTGCAGAGCTTGAGGCAGCCCTGTCCAGGCGCGGTGCCGATGTGGTCGGGCCGGACAGCGCCTGGGCGCGCGTGGCAGAGCTTGATCGCGAGCAGCGCCGTCTGAAAACCGAACTGGAGGCCCTGCAGGCCGAGCGCAACCGCGTTTCGAAGCTGATCGGGCAGAAGAAGCGCCATGGCGAGGACGCCTCCAGGGAGATCGAGGCCATGGGCGAACTGGCTGATCGCCTGCGCATGCTCCAAGGCGAGGCCAAGAGGGCCGAGGAGGAATTCGAGCGAATCCTGCTTGAGATTCCAAATCCGCCGCTTGATTCCGTCCCTGATGGCGAGAGTGAAGAGGACAACGTTGAAATCCGGCGCTGGGGACAACCACGCAGCGATCGCGTGCCACCCCATTACGAGATTGGCGAGCAATTGGGGATCCTTGATTTCGAAAGCGGCGCCAGGATTGCGGGCAGTCGCTTCACCGTGTTGCGGGGTGCCGCGGCCAGACTGGAGCGTGCCCTGATGCAGTTCATGCTTGACCTGCATGTTGAGCAACATGGCTATGATGAGGTCTGGGTGCCGGCCATCGTGAACCAGCGGACGATGACAGGCACGGGACAACTGCCGAAGTTTGCCGATGACCTCTACAAGCTTGAGGGAGAGGATGCCTACCTGATCCCCACGGCAGAGGTGCCGGTGACCAACCTCTATCGGGAGAGCATCCTCGAGATCTCCCGGCTGCCCATCCGGCATTGCGCCTACACACCCTGTTTCAGACGGGAGGCGGGCAGCGCGGGCAGGGACGTGCGCGGCATGATCCGGCAACATCAGTTCGACAAGGTGGAGCTTGTTCATCTGACCCTGCCCGAGCGGGCACTCGAGGATCTTGAGGCCTTGACTGCCCATGCCGAGGCCGTGCTGCAGGCGCTGGGCCTTCCTTACCGGGTCGTTGAGCTGTGTGCGGGCGATCTGGGGTTTTCGGCCCAGAAAACCTATGATCTCGAGGTTTGGCTTCCCAGCCAGCAGCGTTATCGCGAGATTTCTTCCTGTTCATCATTCGGTCAGTTCCAGGGGCGGCGGGCCGGCATTCGCTATCGCTCAGGCAAGGGGAAGCCGCAGCCTGTGGCTACGCTCAATGGCTCCGGGGTGGCCATTGGGCGCTGCCTTGTGGCGTTGCTTGAGAATGGATGGCGGGAGGATGGCAGCGTTGAGATCCCGGAGGCCCTGGCTCCTTACATGGGTGGTTTACAGCGCATTGCAAATGAATAGATTTTGCCGCGCACGGAAGGGTGGCAGAGCGGCTGAATGCACCGGTCTTGAAAACCGGCGATGGGCAACCATCCGTGGGTTCAAATCCCACCCCTTCCGCCAGTTCTGGCCCTGCCTGGGCAGGGCCTGGCAAACGGAGAGATGGCTGAGTGGTCGAAAGCGGCACCCTGCTAAGGTGTTACACGGGTTACCGTGTCGAGGGTTCGAATCCCTCTCTCTCCGCCATATCCCTTCGGCAAGCCTGAGCAGGCCGTGAGGACTCGTCTGTATGTCTGCCTGCTGGCTCTCGTGGCTGGCTTGGGGTTGAGCGGTTGCGAGGAACAGCGACCGGAGCAGATTCATTGGCAGCTGCAACTGGAGCCCGACGAGGATCCGCATGGGGCTGAAGCCGAACAGGGGAATGTTCCGGTCTGGGCTGCTCGTCGGGAGGGAGAGGCAACCCTCCTGTGGCTTGAAAAGACCACGGCTCGTGTCAGGGCCATGACGGTTGAGACGGGTGGGCAGGCCGAGATGGAAGGGTTCCAGGTGCATCTGCTGGGCTTGGCATCAGGTCTGCGCGTGGATGCATCGGGGGCTTTTCTCGATGACGAAAATGTGGATAATCCCGCCGCCTTCGTCGAAATCCGTCACGGAGGCAAGGTCATCTATCATGGATGGCTGTATGCGAAATTTCCCGAGCTGTTCGGCATGGATGATTCGGGATGGAAAATATGGTTGAAAGCCATTAGGCTTCGCCACGCCCCATGAGGGGCAGACAATGCAAGGCACCCGTAGCTCAGCTGGATAGAGCATCAGACTACGAATCTGAGGGTCGGGCGTTCGAATCGCTCCGGGTGCGCCACTTCAGCAAAAAGGCCTGCGCAAGCAGGCCTTTTTGCTGTTGTTCCGCCGGATCAGGAATCTGTTCGCTTCAAAGCTCTCCCGGGTGCACAGCTTGTGTGTGCAAGCAGATCAAAGGTCTCGACATGGCGCCGGATGTCGGCAAAGACATTTTGGCCGGCGGCGAGGCGTTCAATCTCGGCAAGCGTTTCGGCACCGATATGTTCATAAGCCTCCATATAGGTCGTTGGTCCATCATTGCTGCGGCGGTAGAGGCGGATGTTGAGGGTCAATCTTTCGGCCAGGTGCTCAAGCCATTTCAGGATGTCCTTTTCGTTGCATGCGTCGGCGTGGTACCAGACAAAGGCATCAGGCATGGCATGGCCCGATGATGGTCAGGGGTACACCATTGATGTCCAACCCTTCCTGCTCGGCGCTGGCGATCGGCAGCAGGGCGATACCGTGGATGTTTCCTTCGTGGTCCCTGGCGGCCGAACGGAGCTCTCCGATAGCCTGAGTCGCCCTGTGAATGGGGCAAGGCAGGGTCATGGGTGCATCGGCAAGACGGACGCGGTAGAGCTTCTTGCGAATGGCGCCGCGCCAGTGCATGCGGCTTGTCACCTCCTGTCCGACATAACACCCCTTGTCGAACGAGACGCCCTGCAGTTCGATCAGGTTCGCGTTCAAGGGATGCACCGAGGCATCCCATTCCTTGCCGAACACGGGCAGACCGCGGATGATGCGCATGGCCTCCAGCTCCTCCTCATCAACCGAGTGTGTGGCTGGTATGTGCGCCTTGAGCTCATCTTCCGGGCCGACAATCCAGAAGGCGGGGGGATCGGTCTGCATGGTCATGGCTGCCAGTGCATGTCCTGGATGAAACGTCGTGGACAACCATTGTGAGGCAGGCTGCTCAAGCCCGAAACTGGCAAGCCCTTCGGCCGCATGTGCACCTTGTATGGAACAGATGGCGAATTCGGGCAGTATGCCGATGCGTACCTGATGGCCGAGGGCGAACTGGCGCAGGCGGGAGACCAGGGCTTCCGCGGCGCAGGCCGGGCTCAGCATGAACGATTCGCGTTCCCCGGCCATGAGCACATGGATCTCGCTGACTGCCTTCCCCTGCGGGGTCAGCACGCATGCATGGATGGCGCGGTCGGGTGTGAGCAAACGGACATCCTGGGTGATCTGCCCCTGCAGGAAGGATGTCATATCCGGACCCCCAAGCTTCAACACACGCCATCCACGACGTATGCCCATGACATAAGACGTCATAAGCTTTTCGGCCGTGGTCGGTGAAAGTTCGGGCAAATGCATGCCATGCATGCTAGCCCGGATTGTTCATGATGACCATGCGCCGGGATTTGAATATGTCGAAACCCAAAAAGGGGATGCATCGGCATGGGCGCGGCTTCAAGGGGCTTGAGTCTATACCCGAGTCTGTTGCTCGGATATAGTTCGCCCATCCTGTTTGCGATACACGGTTCGGAGGAAGCATGTCAACAGAGGCGAAGGCGGAGACAATGAACATGGAGCTGGCTTCCGCGAGGCAGCCGTTTCCCAATTCCCGCAAGATCTATATTCAGGGTTCCCGTCCGGACATCCGCGTTCCGATGCGTGAGATTCATCTTTCACCGACCAAGACCCGTGACGGCATCGAGGAGAATCCGCCGGTATTGGTCTATGATACCTCAGGCCCCTATACCGATCCCGAGGTCGAGATCGATCTGTCGCGCGGGCTGCCGGCTGTTCGCGAGGCATGGATCGAGGAGCGTGGGGATACGGAAGTGCTGCAGGGTCCAAGCTCGGCCTATGGCGCTGCCAGGCAGAACGATCCCTCACTGGCTCATTTGCGCTTCGAACATGTGCGCAGGCCCCGCCGAGCCAAGCCCGGAAGAAATGTCACGCAGATGCATTATGCCCGGCAGGGGATTATCACGCCGGAGATGGAGTTTGTCGCCATTCGTGAAAACCAAAGGCGAGAGCATCTGCGCGAGATCACGAAACAGCATCCGGGAGAAGGTCTGGGCGCATCCATTCCGCCGGTGATCACGCCGGAGTTCGTGCGGGATGAGGTGGCGCGTGGCCGCGCGATCATTCCGGCCAACATCAACCATCCCGAACTTGAGCCGATGATCATCGGTCGCAATTTCCTCGTGAAGATCAATGGCAACATCGGCAATTCGGCCGTGAGTTCCTCGATCGAGGAAGAGGTGGCCAAGATGACCTGGGCCACGCGGTGGGGCGCTGATACGATCATGGATTTGTCCACGGGCAAGAACATTCATGAGACCCGGGAATGGATCATCCGCAATGCCGCCGTGCCCATCGGCACGGTACCCATCTATCAGGCCTTGGAGAAGGTGGATGGTGTCGCGGAGGAATTGACCTGGGAGATCTTCCGAGACACGCTGATCGAGCAGGCCGAGCAGGGCGTGGACTATTTCACGATCCATGCCGGGGTTCTGTTGCGCTATGTGCCGCTGACGGCAAAGCGTCTGGCAGGCATCGTGTCCCGCGGCGGTTCGATCATGGCCAAGTGGTGCCTTGCACATCACCAGGAGAACTTTCTCTATACGCATTTCGAGGAGATCTGCGAGATCATGAAGGCGTATGATGTCTCGTTCTCGCTCGGTGATGGTCTCAGGCCCGGGGCCATTGCGGATGCCAATGATGAGGCGCAGATGTCCGAGTTACGCACGCTGGGAGAGCTGACGCAGATCGCATGGAAGCATGATGTCCAGGTGATGATCGAGGGGCCGGGGCATGTGCCGATGCAGATGATCAAGCACAACATGGATGAAGAGCTCAGGCTTTGTCACGAGGCACCCTTTTACACGCTCGGTCCGCTGACCACGGATATTGCCCCGGGATATGATCACATCACGAGCGCGATCGGCGCGGCCCAGATCGGCTGGTATGGCTGCGCGATGCTGTGCTATGTCACGCCGAAGGAGCATCTTGGCCTTCCGAACAAGGATGATGTCAAGGCCGGTGTCATCGCCTACAAGATCGCGGCTCACGCCGCGGATCTGGCCAAGGGTCATCCTGGCGCGCAACAGCGGGATGACGCCCTGTCCAAGGCGCGTTTTGAATTCCGTTGGGAGGACCAGTTCAACCTGTCTCTGGATCCGGATACGGCGCGGGCTTACCACGACGAGACCCTGCCCAAGGATTCGGCCAAGGTGGCGCATTTTTGCTCCATGTGCGGACCGAAGTTCTGTTCGATGAAGATCACGCAGGATGTCCGCGAGTATGCGCGCGAACATGGGCTGGATGAAGGCAAGGCCATTGAGGAAGGCATGGCCGAGCAGTCAAAAACGTTTGTGGAAGGCGGCTCCAAAATCTATCATCGGACATGACAGGAAGATTGGGCCGTTGATTCCAGCACGAGCGCGGCCAGAAGGAGGCTGACATGCCATTGGGCACCATTCGTGCGCGAGACATCATGAATGAGAATCCGCCGTTCTGCCAGCCGGATACGCCATTGAGCGAGATCGCACGCCGGTTTGCCGAGGAGGGGCTTTCCGGGCTGTTGGTTGTCGATGAAGACAAGCGCCTTCGCGGCGTGATCACCGAAACGGATCTGATCGATCAGCAGAGAAACCTTCACTTGCCGACGGCCCTGGCCATCTTTGACATGGTCATTCCGATTGGCGAGGCGCGCTTCGAGCGCGAACTCGAGCGCCTGCAGGCCATGAAGGCAGAGGATCTCGTGCAGCCCGAGGTGAAGACCGTGGATGCGGATGCGGACCTGGGCGAGATCGCGACCATCATGAGCGAGCATGGCGTGCATCATCTGCCTGTCATGGAGAACGGACAGGTGATCGGATTGATCAGCAAGCATGATGTGATTCGGGCGCTGGCGCGTCACTGAGCACGATGTCTCTGATGCTTGAAGATGCCTGGAGGAAGTTCAGGTATTCTCTCGGCTCCGAGGAGCAGACCGTTGACTTTGCTGCATGTTTTTCTTCGATGCTCAGGCCCGCCGATGTTGTCGCCCTGCATGGCGAACTGGGGGCCGGTAAGAGCGTGCTGGCGCGGGCGATGATGCGGTCGCTTGGTGTCCGCCAGCAGGTGATGCCAAGCCCGACCTTTTCCATCATCCAGGAATACGAGGCCCGGAATTGTCGGGTGGCGCACATGGACTGGTATCGCCTGCACGGAGCCGAAGAGCTTGAGATCATTGGCGTGCGCGAATATTTCCAGGCCCCATGGATTTGTCTGATCGAATGGGCCGAGCGCGCCCCGGATCTGCTGCCGACGACGGCAATGTATCTGCGGCTGATGGTTGTGGAGGATCGGCCCTCATGCCGTATTGTTGAAGGGCGTGTGCCTGCATCGCGCGCCTGGAAGGGCTGGGCTGGCTGATGCGTCTTTTTGCCGCCCTCGACCTGAGCGAGGAAGCCAGTGAGGAGCTGGCCTTGTGGTGGCAGCAGGCTGGCCTCCAGCTGCATGCCAGCGAATGGCGCTTCGTTCCCAGGGAGAACTGGCATCTGACGCTTGCCTTTTATGGCGAGATCACGGGCGGCGAGGCCGAGCGTCTTGCGGATGCCTTGTCCGAGCGACTGCCGGGGTTTCAGCCGCTTCTGCTGCGCCTGAAGGGATCTGGCGTTTTTCCGTCTCTTGCCAGACCCCGAGTCATCTGGGCCGGTGTTGAGGATGCACGTCCGCCCGGAAGTCTTGCCCAACTTGCGCGTTGTTGTCGTCTTGCCGGCCATGCTACGCTTCGCAAGCGTGGCGCAAAGGAGGATCCGTTTCGGGGGCATGTCACGCTCGCCAGGGCCCGTGGCTTGGTCTCCCCCCTGAGGCCAGAGATGTGGCAGGATTTTCCCCCTCTGCCGGATGTGACATGGCTGGCCGACACGGTTCGTTTGTACCAGTCGGTCCTGAGGCCGGAGGGTGCTCAGTATCGTTGTATCGAAGAGTTTAGACTGAAGGAGTAGCGTTGATGTCCGACAAAACCAAGGCCCTTGAAACGGCCATGAGCCAAATCGAACGCCAGTTTGGGAAAGGGGCCGTCATGCGCCTCGGGGACCAGAGCAAGGTCGCCGTTGATGTCATTCCGACGGGTAGCCTGGCCCTGGATGCAGCGCTGGGCGTCGGGGGATATCCCCGGGGCAGGGTGATCGAGATTTACGGCCCGGAGTCCTCCGGCAAGACCACGCTTGCCCTGCATGCCGTTGCCGAGGCCCAGCGCAGGGGGGGCACGGCCGCCTTTGTGGATGCCGAGCATGCCCTGGATCCGGTTTATGCCGAGAAGCTCGGCGTCGATGTCAATGAGCTGATCGTGTCGCAACCGGACTCCGGCGAGCAGGCGCTGGAGATCGTGGACATGCTGACGCGCTCCGGCGCCCTGGATGTCATCGTCGTCGATTCGGTCGCGGCGCTGACGCCGCGCGCCGAGCTGGACGGGGACATGGGCGATTCCCACATGGGCCTGCAGGCCAGGCTGATGAGCCAGGCCCTGCGCAAGCTGACCGGATCCATTGCCCGCTCCAAAACCATGGTGATCTTCATCAACCAGATTCGCATGAAGATTGGCGTCATGTTCGGTAATCCGGAAACGACGACCGGAGGCAATGCACTGAAGTTTTATGCCTCCGTCAGGCTGGATGTGCGGCGCACAGGGGCCATCAAGAAGGGCGATGAGGTGCTGGGCAACGAAACGCGCGTCAAGGTGGTCAAGAACAAGGTTGCTCCGCCGTTCAAACAGGCCGAATTCTCGATCATGTACGGTGAGGGCATCTCCCATGCCGGCGAGATTCTGGACCTGGGCGTCAAGCATGGGCTGATCAGCAAGAGCGGCGCCTGGTATGCCAAGGGCAATGAACGCATCGGCCAGGGCCGGGACAATGCGATCAACTTTCTCAAGGAACATCCCGAGATGATGTCCGAGGTGGAGACAGCGCTTCGCCGCGAGCTTGGCTTGCCGGCTCTTGACCAGGCTGAGGCGGAATAGGCGCAAGGTCCATGATGGACCATAAGGCGGCGCTTCGGTATGTGCTGCGCCTGCTGGCCAGGCGCGAGTATTGCGCGGCGCAGCTGCGCGCGAAGCTGCTTCAGCGCGGCGCAGCAGAGCAGACGGCCGATGCCGTCATATGCGAGCTTTCCGAACAGGGCCTGATCAGCGATGAGCGGTTTGCCGAGTCCTTTCTGCGGGCGCGTCAGCAACGCGGGGAGGCGCTCTGGCTTGCAGTCAGGAAGGCCGAGGCGCTGGGCGTTGATGCCCGGGCGCTGGAAAGGGTTCGCAAGCGCATGGAAGACATGCAGAGTTCGCTTGATGTCTGCAGGCGGCTGCTTGCGACACGGGATCCACAGGGATTGCGTCATGTTGATGAGAAGATATGGCAAAGGCATGCCAGATTCCTTCGCGGCAAGGGGCACGACATGGCTTCGATCATGCAGGCGCTGAAAGAACATGGGGAGGACAGCTAAGTTGAGGACTTCGGAGATACGTCAGAGATTCCTGGATTATTTCGCCGAACGTGGCCATACCATCGTGCCTTCCAGCCCTCTGGTTCCGCATGGGGATCCGACGCTCATGTTCACCAATGCCGGCATGGTCCAGTTCAAGAACGTCTTTCTCGGGAACGAGACCCGGCCTTATACGCGCGCTGCTTCCAGTCAGAAGTGCGTGCGAGCCGGGGGCAAGCACAACGACCTGGAAAATGTCGGGCATACGGCGCGTCATCACACGTTTTTCGAGATGCTCGGCAACTTCAGTTTTGGCGACTATTTCAAGGCCGAGGCCATCGCCTATGCCTGGGAGTTCCTGACCCGGAACATGGGCCTTGATCCCGAACGGCTGTTCATCACCGTGTTCGAGGAGGATGACGAGGCCTATCGGATCTGGACGAACGATATTGGCGTTCCTGAGTCCAGGATGGCCCGTATCGGGGCCAAGGACAATTTCTGGAGCATGGGCGAGACGGGCCCATGCGGACCATGCTCCGAGATCTTCTATGATCACGGCGAGCACGTGCCCGGTGGTCCACCGGGGTCGCCGGACGAGGATGGGGATCGCTTTGTCGAGATATGGAATCTTGTTTTCATGCAGTATGATCGGGATGAAAGCGGCAAACTGCATCCGCTGCCGAAGCCTTCGGTCGATACGGGCATGGGTCTGGAACGCATGGCGGCCGTCATGCAGGGAACGCATGACAATTACGCCATCGACCTGTTCCGGCACCTCATCGAAGCTGCCTCGGAGATCACGCATGTTCCGTTCGGCCGCGATGCCGAACATGATGTCTCCCTGCGTGTGCTGGCCGACCATCTGCGTTCGGTCTCGTTTCTGATCGCCGATGGCGTGCTGCCCAGCAACGAAGGCCGGGGCTTCGTGTTGCGCCGCATTCTGCGTCGCGCCTGTCGCCACGGTCGACTGCTCGGCATGAGGGAGGCCTTCATTTACCGCCTGGTTCCGGCACTGGTGCAGGAGATGGGAGATCAGTATGCCGAGCTCAGGGAGAACCAGCACAATATCGAGCAAATCATCCGCATCGAGGAGGAACGCTTCATCAGAACCCTGGACAAGGGCCTGAAACTGGTCGAGAAGGCCGCCTCAGAGGCAGGGGACGGGGGTACGATCCCGGGATCGACCCTGTTCATGCTGTACGACACCTACGGTTTCCCGTTGGATCTGACCGCGGACATCCTGAAGGGAAGGAACATTCAGCTTGATCATGCGGGCTTTGAGGCAGCCATGAAGGAGCAGCGGGAACGCGCCCGCGCCGCTTGGGGCGGCTCCGGGGAGGTGACCGTGCCCAAGGCGCTCTTCGAATGGCGCGAGGAGCACGGCGCCACGGAGTTTCTCGGATATGCGACCCTGCAGGCCGAGGGGGCCATCATCGGTCTGCTCAAGGACGGAGAGCCGGTGCAAGGGCTTGAAGAGGGGGAGCGGGGCTGGCTTGTGGCCAATCAGACGCCGTTTTATGCCGAGGCCGGCGGCCAGGTCGGGGATACGGGCCGGATTGAAAGCGATGAGGGGCTGTTCGTCGTGGAGGACACGAAGCGCCTTCTGCCCGATCTGATCGTGCACATCGGTCATGTGGACAGGGGATCGATCAGCGCCGGCAAGACGGCAAGTCTCCGTGTCGATGCTGCAAGGCGTGATGCCATCCGGCGCAATCACACGGCCACGCATCTGCTGCATGCGGTTCTGCGTCAGGTGCTGGGGGCGCATGTGAAGCAGTCCGGCTCATTGGTTGAACCGCAGCGTCTGCGTTTCGATTTCACGCATCATCAGGGCTTGAACGATGATGAGTTGCGGCGCATCGAGCTGCGGGTCAATCAGGCCATCTGGTCGAATGATGAGGTCACGACGAGGCTGATGAGCCAGGAAGAGGCCTTGCAGAGTGGTGCCATGGCGCTGTTTGGCGAGAAATATGGCGACGAGGTTCGCGTGGTGGAGGCCGGATGCTCGATCGAATTGTGCGGTGGCACGCATGTGTCGAGAACCGGCGATATCGGCTTGTTCAGGATCATCTCCGAGAGCGGCATCGCGGCTGGTGTGCGACGCATCGAGGCCCTGACCCATGAAAGGGCCTATGCGTCCTTTGCCGGGGATGCAAGGATGCTCGAAGATATCGGATCCCGGATGAAGGTGCGCAAGGATCAGGCCCTGGATGCGCTGCAGGCCCTGCAGCGGCGGCTCAGGGAACTGGAACAGGAGTTGACCGCCGAGAAGGCCAGGCAGGCCAGCACTCAACTCGATGGGCTGCTGCGGAAGGTCACCGAGCTTGACGGGGTGCGCATTCTGGCGGCAGAGGTCCGGGATGTGCCAGATCTGAGGGACTTCATGGACAAGGCCAAGGCCAAGCTGAAATCCGGCGTCATCGTGTTCGGGCAGAAAAAGGGAAACAAGGTGCAGCTCATCGCCGGGGTCACCAAGGATTTGAGCGGACGCTTCCATGCCGGCAAGATCGTGCGCAGGCTGGCGGAGATGTGCGGCGGCAAGGGAGGCGGCAGGCCCGAGATGGCCATGGCCGGCGGCACGAGGCCAGAGGGGCTTGCTGCGGCGCTGGCATCCGTTCCCGAGGTGCTCGAGAGTGAAGCGGCCGAATGAGGTTCTTCATGTCCTGGATGTGAGGGGCACGCTCCCTTGAGTCCCTGGACAGCCGCCTGGATCCTGCCGCTGCTGTTTGTTGGCCTTGGGGCTGCATGGTTGTGGCTGCATCAGCGCAGACAATTGAAGCTGCTCAATGCAAGGCTGGATGCTGCCTCCAGGGAGGTCACCGAACTCAGGGTTTCGCTGGCGGACAAGGATGCGCGGCTTGAGGCCGCCCTGGCCGGCAAGGCCGAGATGCAGCGCTTGCTGGAGGCCGCATCAGAAAGCCTCGAGGCTGTTCGTCGGGAAAAGGAGCGCCTGCAGGCGCGCCTGGCCGAGATGGAAGGCACCCTGCAAAGCGAGCGCAAGGCTGCAAGGGAGCAGTTGCACGAACTGGAACGCGCCCGGGCTTCGCTGGCCGCTGAATTCAAGCAACTGGCGCATGACATCTTCGAGCAGAAGACCCGCAGCTTTTCGGAAACGAGCCGGAAAAGCCTGGACCAGATCCTTGATCCGATCCGGCAACAATTGGGTGAGTTCCGGAGGCGCATGGATGAAATCCACCGCCATGAGGTTGATGCCCAAGCCGCATTGCGCCAGCAATTGGAGCATCTGCAGCAGCTCAACCAGCAAATGAATGAGGAGGCGCGCAACCTGACCCGAGCCTTGAAGGGGGACAAGAAGCTCCAGGGTGATTGGGGGGAATTGGTGCTGGAAACCGTGCTGGAGCAATCCGGCCTGCGCAAGGGCATCGAGTACACGATCCAGGATGCCCATCGCGATCGCGAGGGCAGGCTGAAGCGGCCGGATGTGATCATCCGACTGCCTGATGACAAGCACCTGATCATTGACGCCAAGGTTTCGCTCGTTGATTACAATGCCTATGTGGCGGCAGAGAACGAAGCGGACAGGCGCGCGGCGCTGGAGCGTCATGTCAAGGCTGTGGCCCGGCACATCGAGCAGCTCAGCTGCAAGGACTATGCCGCCCTGACCGGCCTGAACGCCCCCGATTTCGTGTTTTTGTTCATGCCCATCGAGGCGGCGTTCATGGTGGCCTTCCAGCATGATCCATCACTGTTCACGAAGGCCTTTGAGCGGAACATCGTGGTCGTGACGCCGACCACGCTGCTGGCCACGTTGAAGACGGTCGAGTATCTGTGGCGACATGAGCGCCAGAACGAAAACGCAAGGCGGATCGCGGAACGCGCCGGTGCGCTTTATGACAAGCTGCGTGGCTTCGTGGAAGATTTCGAGAAGTTGGGCATCCAACTGGCCACGGCCCAGAAAAGCTATGAGAGCGCCCGCAACAAGCTGGTCAGCGGACGTGGAAACGTGATCAGGCAGGCCGAGCATTTTGTTGAGCTGGGCGTGAAGGTGCGCAAGCGGCTGCCGGCTGGCGTCAGGGAAGAAGCGGGCATGGATGCCCTGCAGCAGGAAGAGGCAAAGGAGCAGGAGCGTCCGTCATCGCAGGCGGTGGATGATTCGTGAGCATCTATGCGGTTGGTGACATCCAGGGCTGCGCCCGGGAGCTTGGGCTTGCCCTGGAACGCGTATGCTTCGATCCGGTCAGGGATCGCCTGTGGTGCGTGGGGGATCTCGTCAACCGTGGCCCGGCCTCCCTCGAGGTGCTGCGCCTGCTGGCAGAGCTTGGCGAGGCCTGCACGGCCGTACTGGGCAACCATGACCTGATGCTGCTGGGCCTGGCGGCGCGCGGCGAGTCGCCGGTGGATGAGGGCCTGGCCCGGCTGTTGAGTGCGCCTGATGCGCATGAGCGGCTGGAATGGCTGCGTCACAGGCCGTTCATGCATGTCGATGCCGACCTTGGGTGGGCGATGGTGCATGCCGGTTTGCATCCCGCATGGACGCTGGACGAGTCCATGCGGCGTGCCACAGCCCTGCAGCAAGAACTGCGGGGTGGGTCATGGCGGCCGTTTGCGGAGGCCCTGGCGTACGGGGAGCCGGCCGAATGCGAGCCCGAAGGGGATGGCATGAGCCGGGCGCTCTTTGATGCGGCCGTGTTCACGCGGGCGCGATATTGCACCGCCGATGGCCGCTTCAACTGGAAGGTGCGCAGTGGCCTGAGCACGCGCGAGGGCGATGCCCCGTGGTATGCCCATGAGCATCTGGCTTGGCGTGCGCCGGGGCGAGGGCTTGTGTTCGGGCATTGGGCCGCGCAAGGCCTTGTGCTTGATCAGCCGCATGTGCTGGGGCTTGATTCGGGCTGCGTATGGGGAGGATCGCTGACCATGGCTGAGCTGCTGCCAGGCGGAGCATATCGTCTGGCGGCGAGGGTCGAATGTCCGGGCTACAAATCCGTCTCCCATTGAGCGAGCAAGGGGGCATGATCGGAAAAGCGCTCCTTGCGGTCATGAATGCTGGCCATGCTTGCACATTCGGCCATGCCCGGTGTGCATATCAGATAGTCGATGCGCCAGCCGACGTTCTTGGCCCTGGCCTGGCCGCGGTTGGACCACCAGGAATAGGCGATGTCCCTGGGGTGAAGCCGCCGATAGATATCGACAAAGCCTGCATCCAGCCAGCCTGAGAACCAGGCCCGCTCCTCGGGAAGAAAGCCCGAGTTCTTCCGGTTGCTACGCCAGTTGCACAGATCCATGCGCTGATGCGCGATGTTCATGTCGCCGCAGATGATCAGCTCACGTTTCTGCTCCCTCAATCGCTGGATGAAGGGCAGGAATCGCTCGAGAAAACTCATCTTCCTGGCCTGACGCTGCGGCGAGCTCGATCCCGACGGAAAATAGACGCTGATGATGGAAACGCCTTCGAAATCGGCCTGAAGATAGCGCCCTTCCGTATCGATATCACGCCAGTCCTGTGTCGGATCGACGGATGAGAAGCCCTCGTGAACGGCCAGCGGCTTCTTGCGGCAATACAGGGCCACGCCGGCATAGCCGGCCTTTTCGGCATGCGAGAAATGGGCATGGTATCCGCTAGGGCAGGCCTCTTCGGGGATCTGATGGGCCTGCGCCTTGATTTCCTGCAGGCAAAGGATGTCGGCGTTCTGATGCGAGAACCATTGAAAAAAGCCCTTGGCGGCTGCCGAGCGAATGCCGTTGACATTGCAGTTGATGATCTTCATGAGCGGGGGTGCCATGCGTTCAGGGCCTCAATATAGCTTTCGGCATCCTTGGTCTTCTCGGGATCCGGCACGAAAACCCCCATGCGCCCCGTGTTCAGATGTTCAAGCCAGCCGCCGAGAAACTGTGCATAGAGCTGGCTCATGTTCTGCTCGTTGCAGGCCGCATCCGGACCGACATATTCGGGGCTGGATGCGATTTCTCCGCGCACGGCAATGTCCAGATTGCCGATGATGGGTTCGCTTCGCGAATCCAGCGCCCGGAAACGACCGTCGGCATCGAGATAGACAAGCCAGGGGATGCCAGGGGTCAGCGAGGCGACCACCCTGATCAGATCATCCTTCTGCGGAAGGCTCGGTGCATGGAAGCGATGGGGCACGGCATGGGCGAAAATCCCGCGGACCCAGAAGTCGAACTTGCCTGGCTGCCCCGCAGGCTTCAGTTGCCCATCGGAGGTTTTCTTCAGCCGTTGTCCCGCCCATTGTTCGGCTTCATCCACATCGGTGATGCGCTTGTCGCCCTGCTTGAGTGGCTCGCCATACCGGCAGCTCCGCCAGCTGCCATCCTCCTGCAGACGCCAGGCATGCTTGCCCGAATCGCTGAGCGCATCAATCGTATAGCACAGTCCCCGCAACTCGTCCGCATGGGCGATCATCGCATCGTCTCCGTGGAGCTGATGCGCGGTCGGCCCGTGCGTGCATCGATGGATAGACAGATCTCACCGCGCAGCAGGCGCAGCAGATCCCGGCCGACGAGCTCGTAGCGCCAGCCCTTGAGGCATGCCAGGGAGGGAGGTTCTTTCTTGCATTGGTGTCCCCATGAGGCCAGGGCCGACAACTCGGCCTTGTCAGCCAGAATGGATGGAGCGATGGATCCGCTTTCGGCCTTCAGCCGCACGAGGGTGTCCAGCATTTCGCAGCGCAGCTCCGTGCCTGGCGCGAGCGGCTTGCGTGCAGGGGCTTCTGGCCAGTGTTCGGGGGGTGAATGGATGCCCTGTCGCCAGGCCCGAAGGATCGCCTTGCCTGAATGTTGCAACAGGGAAGGGCTGAGCCCCCTGATTCGGCCCAGTGTCTGCGGATCGAGATCCTTGCGGCGCGCGATATCAACCAGGGCCTCATCCGACAGGATGCGCCGGCGGGGGATGTTGCGCCTTCTCGCCTCGGCTTCCCGCCATTTGGCCAGTTCTCGCAGGGCCGACAGATGCGCTCCCTTGAGCCGGTTGGACCCCTTGACGCGCCAGAACACCAGATCATCCTGTTCCGCATAACTTGCAGGATTGCACAGGAGCGCCTGCTCTTCCTCAAGCCATGCCAGTCTTCCGCGCGCCTTCAGTTCATCACGCAGTTTCTGGAAACACGGCATCAGCCAGATGACATCATCGGCGGCATAGTCGAGCTGCCGCGGATCAAGGGGGCGTTGCAACCAGTCGCTGAAGGACTCCTGCTTGGAAAGGTTTTTTCGGACCAGGCGCTGCACCAGATTGCCGAATCCGATCTGCTGCCCATGGCCGAGCAATGCCGCCGCGATTTGCGTGTCGAACAGGGGCAGGGGGAGCCGTCCACAGGCCCGCACGATGATTTCGATATCCTGTCTTGCGGCATGAAAGACCTTCAGGATACCCGGGTCCGTAAGCACGTCCCAGACAGGCGAAAGGTCCGCAATGCCCAGCGGGTCGATGACCCAGCAGCGGCCACCGCCATAGATCTGCAGCAGCGCAAACTCGGGAAAATAGGTGCGTTCCCGGTGAAATTCCGTGTCCACGCACAGCACGTCCGACTGCCTCATGGCCTCAACGGCTGCGTGCAGCTTGTGGCTTCCGTCGATCAATTGATAGCGGGACATGGGGCAAACCTAGCGGGGAATGAACATCTTTGCAGCCTTGTTTGCCGGCTGCGCCAGCGTGTCACCATGGATGATGTCCTACATGAAGTCTGATGTCCAGGTCTTTGATAAGGAAGCAAAATATTGCTCATCCCTGTCATCTTTCTCGATGGTTTCGAGGCTTGACGAACATGTTCGTTGAAGTTAGCAAGCGCAGCTTCATGAGGTGTTTGAGTTTCAAGATCAAAGCTGCCCTGAGTTCAGGTGTTTTTTTCTCGCGGCGCGCGTTGCTTGCGCTGGTGGGTGCGTCCCTTGCGTTTGGCTGCTGGGGAGGCTATCAGAGCTGGCTGGCTGTGGATCGCAACCGGCAATGGTCCATGCTGCAGCATGAGCTGGAGCATGATCGCGGCGAGATCCGGCGTCTCCATGATGCGCTGGACATCGAGCAGCAAAAGGTGGCCTTGCTGGCTTCCCGGCTGGGGCTGGTGCAGGCCAGGCTTGCCCGGCTTGATGCCTTGGGCCGGCAGCTTGTCGCTTCGGCCAAGCTTGATGCGCATGAATTCGATTTCGGCCATCTTCCTTCCGTCGGCGGCCCGATGCCCGTGACGTTTTCGCAACCGTACAGCCAAGAGTATCTGACGAGCACGCTGGCCCGGATCGAGGGGGACGTTGAGGTGCTGGATGCCGATCTGAATGTGGTGGACTTTCTGCTCGAGCAAAAGCAGACCAGGGAGCAGGCCAGGCCCCACCATTGGCCCACCAGGGGCGGCTGGATCAGCTCGCGATTCGGGATACGCGCCGACCCGTTCACCGGGCTGCCCGCGCCGCACAAGGGCGTGGACATCGCCAATGCGGCTGGCGCCCCGGTGCTGGCCGCAGCCCGTGGCGTCGTGGTGTTTGCCGGCAAGATGGTCGATTTCGGATACATGGTGGATGTGGATCATGGTCATGGCTTCGTCACGCGGTATGGACATCTGTCCGAACTGAAGGTGCGGCCGGGAGATATTGTCGAGGAAGGGGCGATGCTCGGAAGGGTTGGTTCTTCCGGGCGCTCGACGGGGCCGCATCTGCATTTCGAGGTTCACCGTTACGGCCAGGCCATTGATCCCACGCCGTTTCTTTCCTCGCGCGGCTGAGCGTTTTTCGTCGCTATTTCTGTTGCTTGCCGTAGATGCAATCCCATGAGGGCATTGTGTGTTTTGTCTTGCCTGCATGGCCTTCCCTGTCTAGACTTGAATCATTCCGTTCGAGAACGAGGAGGTTGGGATGAAACGTTTGTTTTTTGCCTTGACGGCTTGGCTGGTGGTGGCCCTACCGGCTCAGGCACAGGATTTCGAGCCCTACGTGGGATTCGGGCTGGGCGCCTTTGGTGTTGAGTTGAAGGAGAGTCCGGCCTTCAACCAGAAGAACACGGTCTTCGGCGGTTACGGCAAGCTGGGCGTGGACATCAATGATTATGTCGCCGCTGAACTGCGCATTGGTGCCACGGGTACGGGCACGACGACCTATCCCCCCGCGACCTTTGGAACGGGTATACCGGTTGACATCAAGCTGCAGTCCACTTATTTCCTTTCCTATCTGGCCAAGCTGAAGCTTCCCGTGAATCCCGATCTCCGCTTCTACGGCCTGCTTGGCGGCACGACGGCCAAGTTCAAGACGACTGCCGCGGTTCTCGGGGCGGCGGCCAGCATCAGCAAGACCAAGACGGGCTTCAGCTACGGCGCTGGTGTCGAATGGCGGCTTGATGATCAGCTGACGCTCGGGGCCGAATGGGCTCAGTACTGGACCGATGTGAACCTGACGAATGTCGATCAGGCGCGCATCTGGGGTGCCGTTGGCTCGCTTACGACATCCTTCTGAGCCAGCGGAAGTGGTACACATGCAGCGGAGGCCTAGTGGCCTCCGCTTGCGTTTGGACGCAAGGCGGGCCTAGGCGCGCATGAGCCTTGCCCAGGTTCACGCCGGCTTCTGGCTGTTCATGGGCGCGCTTCTGTGCCTGGTTGCCATCAGGGCCGTGCTCACGCTGAAGGATGCCTTGCTTGATCGGGACTGGCGCTCGACCGGCTGGGCGATTGCGGCCTTTCTCGGCGCCCTGCTTGCAGGCGCGATCCTGATGGCCATGGGCATGGACAGCCTGTTTCCCGCAGATTAGGAGCTTGTCTCGGGCGTGCACAGGTGCGTGCATCAGTCCAGCAGGGCGGCGTAAATATCATGCTGGGTGCGATCGAAACAGACAAACAGGACCTCGAGCTCCGTCCCGAAACGGGCGAGAAAGGAGCGGCAAGCCTGCAGGGCAATCTCGGCGGCCTGCCTTTTGGGGAAACCGTAGGCGCCCGTGGAAATGGCGGGAAAGGCTATGGAGCGGATGCCGTGGGGCGCGCACAGATGCAGGCAGTTCGTATAGCATGCGGCAAGCAGCGCAGCCTCGTCATGTCTGCCTCCGCGCCAGACAGGACCCACGGTATGAATGATCCATCGGACGGCAAGCCCGAATCCGGGCGTGATGCGGGCCTGTCCGGTCGGGCAGGGGGCAAGGGGCCTGCAATATTCGGCAAGAGCCGGGCCCGCCCGTCTGTGGATGGCCCCGTCAACACCGCCGCCGCCAAGCAGACCGCTGTTGGCCGCATTGACGATGGCGTCCGTGTTCATGTCCGTGATATCTCCCTGAATGACACGCATGTTCGCCTCCTCTGGTCTCATACCTTATTCTAGTGCACGATAGCGACCATGTCCGGACGCGAGTTTGAATTGATCGAGCGCTGTTTCGCCACCAGGGCCCCCACGGAGCATCCGTTGCTGAGCCTGCCGCTCGGCGATGACGCCTCGCTGCATCGCATGGAGCAGGGCATGGAATGGGTGGTCAGCACGGATACCTCGGTCCAGGGCGTGCACTGGCCTGAGGATTTTCCGCTCGATCTGGCCTCGGAGCGGGCTGTCTGCGCTGCTCTTTCCGATCTTGCGGCCATGGGCGCATGGGCCGAGGCTGCATGGGTCAATGCCGTGGCACCGGATGCCGGGGCCTTGGACGACATGGGGCGCGGTATCGGACAGGCACTGCAGCGGGAGAAGCTCGCCCTGGCCGGAGGGGATACGGTCTGTGCGCCCATGAACATGATCACGGTGACCGTGGCCGGAAGATTGCCGGCAGGCACGGCCATGCGCCGTGACCGGACGCGCCCCGGGGACTGCCTATGGCTCTGCGGTCGTGTGGGTTTTGCGGCCCTGGGTCTTGCACACTGGCAGGCCGGCAGGCGCGAGGAGGAGCATGTGCATGCCTTTGCGCATGTACGTCCGCTGTTATGGGAGGGTGCGCAGCTGCGCGCGATGGGCGTGCGCGCCTGCATCGATGTCAGCGATGGGCTGGCCGCTGATGCCGGTCACCTGGCTGCAGCCTCGCGTTGCAGCTTGCGCATCGAGCTTTCCCGTCTTCCCGATTGGTCGCGCCTGCGGTCGCTTGCAGGTGACGTGGCCGTGGACCTGGCGGCAGGCGGAGGCGAGGATTATGCCTTGCTGTTTGCGGCCCGGCCCGAACTGGACTGCTCCGAGGTTGGGGCCTGTCGGATCGGCGAGGTATTGAGGGACGATGGTCGCCCAGCCGTCGAGTTTTTGCTGGATGGCAGGCCCATCAATCCCGCAGCAAGGGGCTTTGATCATTTTGGCGGCTGACCGTGGTCTGTTGCCCTGGTTCTGCGCCGGTTTCGGCAGCGGATGGCTGCCATGCATGCCCGGAACCTGGGGCAGCCTGGCGGCTTTGGCGACGGCCTGGCTGCTGATCCACGTCCTGGGTTATCAGGCTCTGCTTTTGGCCTGGATCATACTGCTTCCACTGGCATGCTTGGCCTGTGCGCCGGTGCTGGACCGGCTTGCGGATGCGGACCCCGGCTGGATCGTCATTGACGAATGGCTGGGACAATGGCTCTGCCTGTTGATCATGCTGCCGCTCTCGGGGGTGCATGTCTGGGTCTGGCCGGCCGCATTCTTAGCCTTCCGTGCACTGGATATCATGAAGCCCTGGCCGGTCTCGGCCTGTGAGCGGTGGGGCAGACCCTGGTGGTCGATCCATGCCGATGATCTCATGGCCGGCATCATCGCCGGTTCTGCGCTCGGCTTTGCAGCCTTGTTCTGGCAGGGGGGATTGGAATGAGACAGGCTCACGTTGTCGTCGATGAACGCGCATGGGATGAGCTGGCCATCACCGGAGTGACATTTGGCTGGTTGAAGGCCTGGTTGCGGGGGGCAGGGGCGGACGAGGTGCTGTTTCATCGCTTGCGGGGCAACGGCTGGATCGGGGCCAAGGGGTGGATGCTGGTGCTGGCGGACGAAAGCGAATTCGGTCGGGTGGTCCTGCAACACGGGCGCCGCCTTGGCATGGGCGAAGACGGTGCACGAAGCGTGGTCGGCGGGGAGTGCATCGAACTGGACAATCCGCCGCGCCGCGCCTGGTTTTACATGCGTGACCGGCAACGCTGGCCAACGCTGCTCATGCCTCCGGGGGATGTCGCCTACCAGCGCTTTGCCTGGCTGCCATTCTTCTCGGGTGATCGGGAGCCAAGGCCTGTGCACGTGTATCGGACCCCTGACGGCCGGGGAGATCTCGAACCGGGACTGAGCACGCGCGAGGGGGGGCTGCTGCTGAACGATTGCGGCTTTTTGCCCGAGGAAATGGTCGTCCAGACCCTTCACCGCACCGGACTGTGTCTTGTCACGGCTGAATCCTGCACGGCCGGGCGCGTTGCCGGACGGGTTGCACGCGTGCCCGGAGCCTCACGGGTCTTGTGGGGAGGCATGGTCACCTACGCCAACGAGGCCAAGACAGCCCTGCTCGGCGTCGGTCGGGACATCCTGGAGGAGCAGGGCGCGGTCAGTCGCCCATGCGTGGAGGCCATGGCCCTGGGAGGGCTTCGGCCCGGCTGTGTCAGCCTGGCCGTCAGTGGCGTGGCCGGCCCGGGTGGTGGCAGCGAGGAGAAGCCCGTGGGGACCGTCTGGATGGCCATCGCGCTGCCGGATGGAAGTATCGACAGCCGGTCCTGCTGCCTTGAGGGCGGCAGGGCATCCATTCAAGCGGCGACGACGGTTCACGCCCTGAGCATGCTGCTGGAGCGTTTGGGCGGCATTCAGTGCGTCTAGCTCCGCGCCGGCCGGCTCCTGCCCTGGCCCGGATGTTTCATGTGATCGCGGATGGATGGCACCGCGAAATGCAGGGAGTTCATCTTCAATAACATGTCCATGCCGATGCTACCTTTTTTGTGTTTCGACATGTCAAATCCCGGCGCATGGTCGTCACGAAGAATCCGGGCTAGAGCAGATGCATGGCATCCGGCAAATCGGCAATGCTCGGAAGCAAGAGATCGGCCCGGATGCCGCGTTTGCGAACGAATTCCTCCCGGTACTTGCCCGTCTTGACCAGGGCCGTCCTCATGCCGGCCTGCTGCGCGCCAAGGATATCGCTTTCGATGTCGTCTCCGACCATGAGGCATGCTTCGGGGTGGACGCCCAGCTTGTTGCAGAGCGCAAGAAAGAAGTCCCTTGAGGGCTTGCCAAGCACGGTGGCCTCGGTGTTTGCCGCATATTCGACGGCGCTGACAAAGCAGCCCAGATCAAGATGCAAGCCATCAGGCCTTTGCCAGAAGCGATTCTTGTGCAGGGCGAGCAATTGGGCGCCATCCATGATGTGCAGGAAGATTTCGCGCAAGACTTCCGGGGGATAGCCCTCGCCGCCAATGTCACCCATGAGCACGAATTCGGGGTGATCCGCATCCATCCGGACCCCGGAGAAGTCCTCGAGCAACTCGGGGCGCACATAAAGCTTGGCCCTGTGCCTGCCGATGAGCCGACATGCCGCGGAAGCCGGTGTGAACAGCAGTTCCTCACCCAGGGGAATGTCCATGGTGGCCAGCTTTTCGGCGACGCTCCTGCGCGGCATGGTTGTCGTGTTGGTCACACCGGCGATGGCATAACCCTCCTGCTGCAGGCGAAGCACGCTGTCACGCGCGCCGTCGATGGCACGGTGGCCGATGTAAAGCACGCCGTCCAGGTCAAGCAGGACGGCCCGGATCGCCAGCTTCCCCATGCGGACATTCTAGTCCTATTGGTTCAGTCAGCGCAACGAACCTGCTACACTGCGCGCATTCTTGGATAGAGAGGTGCAAGCGCGTGACGGAAAACGAAATCCTTGCCATGTATGAGGATGCCGGTGCATTGCTCAACGGACATTTTATTCTTTCCAGTGGACGCCATTCCGCCCGTTATTTGCAATCGGCGCTCGTGCTCATGCATCCCCGGCATGCCGAGGCGCTTGCAGCCGAGCTGATCGCCAGGATCGATCCCGATGCCTTCGATCTGGTCGTCTCGCCCGCAATCGGTGGACTGGTGATCGGGCAGGAGGTGGCTCGCCAGTTGAACAAGCCCTTCATGTTCACGGAACGCAAGGATGGCCTCATGCAGCTGCGCCGCGGTTTTACGATTCCCGAAGGCGCACGCGTGCTGGTTGTCGAGGATGTGATCACCACGGGCGGTTCCGTGCGAGAGTGCATGGATGTGATCCGCGAGCATGGCGGCATCCCGACGCAGATCCTGGCCGTCGTCGACCGGGCGCCGGACCAGCCGGGCCGCTTTGACGTGCCCTGTGCCACGGCGCTGGCCCTGCATGTCGAAACGTATGCGCCGCAGGAGTGTCCGCTTTGCCGCGAGGGCGTATTGCCGGCCGTCAAGCCGGGCAGCCGCGGCAACGCGTGAACCGGTCCGAAGAAGGCGCGGGGCCGGATATGGAGGATGTGTTGCGCTGCTTTCCCTTTGGCGGCGTCGGCGAGTTTGGCAAGAACATGATGATCTATGCCTGGGGCAGGGATGCGGTCATGGTCGACTGTGGCATGGGCTTCCCCGAGCCCGGGCAACACGGCGTCGATGTCGTGGTGCCGGACATCTCTGCGCTCCGCGAGATGGATCTGACACTGCATGCGATTCTTCTCACGCATGGGCATGAAGATCACATCGGCGGACTGCCATACCTGTGGCCGGAACTGAAGCTGCCCATCTATGGCACCCCGGTCACGCTCGCGCTCGTTGAGGGCAAGCTCGGCGAGCAGGGCTTCAAGGCCGATTTGCGCCCCTATGCGGAGGAAGGTGCCTGCATCGAAGTCGGTCCGTTCCAGGTCGAGGCCGTGCCCGTGACACACTCGATCATGGATGCCTGTTCGCTGGCCATTCGCACGCCGCTCGGCATTGTCGTGCATACCGGTGACTTCCGGTTTGATCCCGCGCCGATCGACAACCGCCCGACACCCATCCATCGCTTTGCCCAGATTGGGGATGAAGGCGTTGTGCTGCTGGTCTCCGATTCCACAAACGCCACGCGACCGGGCAGCGGTCCGTCGGAACGTATCGTCGGTCCGGCATTGAGACAGGCCATCGCGGGTTGTCGCGGCAGGGTTGTGGTCACGACGTTTGCCTCGAACATGTTCCGCATCCAGCAGATCATCGATGCGGCCATCGAGTGCGGGCGCAGGGTATCAGTGGCCGGACGTAGCCTGGAGCGCAACATCGAGATCACGCGCCAGCTCAATCGGTTGCGCATTCCCGATGGTGCCCTGGTTCCCATCAAACAGGCGAAGGATTTTCCCGCCCATGAGCTGTTGATCATCGCCACCGGCTCTCAGGGTGAAAGCCGGGCCGCGCTGGCGCGCCTGGCCCAGGATCGCTTCCCGGGCCTTCATCTGCAGGAAGGGGATCTGGTCATCTTCTCATCGAGCAACATACCGGGCAACGAACGCACCATTTCCAACCTTTACAACCATATCTATCGGCGCGGTGCCCGCATCCTGCATGCGGGCAAGGCACCCCTGCACGTTTCGGGCCATGCGCATGCCCACGAACTCAAGATGATGATGCAACTTGTCCGGCCGCGCTATTTTTATCCCGTGCATGGCGAATACCGTTATCTCATCGAGCACCGCGATCTGGCCGTGGCCAGCGGCATTCCGTTCGAGCATTCGGTCATCGCCGAAAACGGTCAGAGCGTCGAGATTGACGGCGAGGGCATCCGGCTGGGCGAGAGCTTCCATGCAGGGGCCGTGTTTGTCGATGGGGCCAGCCGCGACGAGATCGACGATCTCGTGCTGCGTGACCGGCGCATTCTGGCCGAGGATGGCATGATCTCGGCGACCGTGCTGATCACGCAGTACGATGGCAAGCTGCTCGGGCAGCCGCAGCTTGTTGCGCGCGGCGTCTTGAGTTCGGATGTCAGCGAGGAGCTGCTGGCCGAGATGTCCCGTGATCTGCAACTGGAACTGGAGGGCATGGACAAGGAAACGCTGGCTGACATCGATGCGGCCAAGGAAGAGGTGCGTCTGTTCGTTCGGCGCTGGTGCAAGCGAAAGATCGGTCGGCGTCCGATGGTGTTGCCCGTGGTCGTGGAGGTGTAGGTGGACATTCGTTCACTGGTCCGCGAGTCCGTGGCGCTGCTGGTGTTCGGTCTGGCCGCCGTGCTGTTGCTGGCCCTGGCCAGTTTCAACGCGATGGATCCATCGTTCAATCATGCCACGGCAGCGGAACCGACCAATCTGATCGGCATCGTTGGCGCTTATGTTTCCGACATGCTCTACCAGTTGCTCGGCTGGAGCGCGTGGTTGCTTGCACTGCTGATCGTCGTGCTGTCCATACGCATTGCGAGGGGGCACCGGCCACTCTGGGGCACATGGACGTCGCTGTTCTGGCTGCCGTTCGTGCTTGCCTTGTGTGGGCTGCTCGATGCCCATGCATCGGATCTGGGCTCGCTGCCGGCTGGCGCAGGCGGCGTCATCGGTGAAACGATCAATGGCATTCTGGCCGATGGCATGCACAGCCTGGGACGCGATGTCGTTCTGGTCACGCTGGCGTTGAGCAGCTTCGTGGCGGCTGCGCAGATTTCCCTGCTGCAACTGATCAGGTCCGTGGGTGGCTGGTTTGCCATGGGGTTTTCCGGGCTTGACGCGCTGTTGTACCGGATCAGGTCCCGGGCCAGCCGGCGCAAGGAGCGCCTTGAGGGCCGCGAGGAGCGCAAGAAGCAGCGCGAGAAGCAACCCCGCACGCGCACCGAGCCCGAGGTCGCCGTTGCTTCCCCCGCCCAAGTCAAGGTTTCGAGCAAGGCACGCATGCAGCAGCAGACTGAACTGGCCTTCAAAGAGCCAGCGGCCAGCGGCTTCAAGCTTCCATCCCTGCGCCTGTTCGATCAGGGCAAGGCCCCGCGCCGGCAGTATGACGAGGCTGCGCTGCAGGCCATGGCGCGCCTGCTGGAGAAGAAGTTGCTTGACTACCGCGTCGAGGGCAGGGTCGTGGCCGTTCAACCCGGTCCGGTCGTGACACAGTTTGAGCTTGAGCCGGCGCCTGGCACGAAGGTCAGTCGCATCGTGGCCCTGCAGGAGGATCTGGCGCGGGCCATGGCTGCCGTGAGCGTGCGCGTGGCTGGAAACATTCCGGGCAAGAGCGTGATCGGCATCGAGATCCCGAATGATCAGCGGGAAACCGTGCATCTTCACGAAGTGCTGGCCAGCGAGGAATTTTCAGGCGGAAAGCATGTCCTGCCGCTCGGGCTGGGCGTCGATATCGCGGGACATCCCGTTGTGGCCGACCTGGCCAGGATGCCGCATCTGCTCGTGGCCGGAACAACGGGATCGGGCAAGTCGGTTGCGATCAATGCGATGATCTGCTCGATGCTGATGACCCATGCCCCCAGTGATCTGCGGCTTATTCTGGTCGATCCGAAGATGCTGGAACTGTCGATTTACGATGACATTCCGCATCTGCTCGTGCCTGTGGTGACCAACCCCCACAAGGCGGCCAAGGCGCTTGCCTGGGCCGTCTACGAAATGGAACGTCGCTACCGCCTGATGAGTGAGGCCAAGGTGCGCAACATCGCCGGGTACAACAAGGCCGTGCAGCATGCCGAGGAGGCCGAGCGCCTGCCATACATCGTCATCGTGATTGATGAGCTGGCGGACCTGATGATGGTCGCGGGCAAGGAGGTCGAGCAGTCGATCTGCCGGTTGGCGCAGAAAGCGAGAGCGGCCGGCATTCATCTCATTCTTGCGACGCAGCGCCCCAGCGTGGATGTGATCACGGGGCTGATCAAGGCGAACCTGCCCAGTCGCATCGCATTCCAGGTGTCTTCCAAGATCGATTCGCGCACGATTCTGGATCAGATGGGGGCCGAGCAACTGCTGGGCCAGGGCGACAGCCTGTTTCTCAATGGGGGCAGGGAGCTGATGCGCGTGCACGGGGCATTCGTGTCGGATGCCGAGGTGCTGGCGCTGGTCGAGCATCTCAAGGAGCAGGGCGAGCCGGAGTATCGCGAGGAGGTCTTCGAGCCTCCGGCTTCCGAGAGCGGGGCAGGCGGGGAAGATGCGGATGAGCGCGACGAGAAATACGACGAGGCGGCGGCCCTGGTCATCGAGAAGGGCCAGTGCTCGGTCTCCATGGTCCAGCGTTACTTGCGCATCGGTTACAATCGCGCCAGCAGGATCGTCGAACAGATGGAACGCGATGGCCTGGTCACGGCGCCCGGATCTGGGGGTATCCGCAAGGTGCTTGCCCGTTCCGAGAAGGATGGCGGCGGGGTCATCGAATGAGGCGGCTTTGCCTGCTGCTGCTGGTGCAGATGCTTGCCTCATCCCCGGCCTGGGGGATGACGGCCAGGGACATGCTTCTGCACGCCGTGCATGCGTTTTCCGCCTCCAGAGGCTTTTCATGCACCTTCCAGCAGGAGATCCAGTTCGCCGGGGGCGGGGGACAGCGGTATGTGGGTCGCATCGACGTTCGCCGGCCCGGGCGTTTCCGCTGGGAATATCGCAAGCCCTATGTCCAGCTCTATGTGGCCGATGGCCGGGCCATCTGGCACTACGAGCCCGACCTGATGCAGGTCCAGCGCCTCGATGAACTTGATGCCGTGGATCCGGTCGTCATGTCCTTGCTGGATGGACGGCTGCATGAACGCGATCTTGTATTGATCGACCATGAGGCCACGAAGCTCGGACATCGTTATATGGTGCGCCTGGGCAAGGCCCCGCCGGTCTGGCTGGAATTCGATGCGGAGGAACGCCTGCTTGCCGTCGAGACAAAGGATGCGCTGGGCCACCGTAACAGAATCGAGTTTTTCGGCTGCTCGCTGCAGCTGCCGCCGCTGCAAAGGTTCCGCTTCAGCGTGCCCGAAGGCGTGGATGTCGTGGATGTAAGGGCAAACAACAAGCATGAGGAGAAGGCACAATGAAATTCAAGCGACTGATTGCAACCCTGAGCTGCATCATCGGCATGCCGTGTTATGCCCAGGCCTCGGGCTTCATGCAACAGGAACTGGCGGCCTCGGCCACGGGCGTGGCCAATGCCTTCGTGGCCACGGCCGATGATGCAGCGGCGGCCGTGATCAATCCCGCTGGCCAGGCCTGGCAGGACGGTCTGCAGCTTTCGGTCGGTTACCTGGTCGATTATCGCGATTCGTCCGTCAGCTTGCCCGCGGGCATCGCGCCCAACAGTGGATCGGAGCCCAACCTGTTTGCCTTCACGGCCGGTTGGATGCCGCATGACGGCCGCCTTGGCGCCACACTGGCCTACGCGCCGGCATATCATCTGCAGAACGACTGGGGGCGTTTCTTCGGCGCAAGGGCGGGCAGCACCTCGTTGTTCATCGACCGCCTGAGCATTGATGCGGTCTACCGCGTGTCCACGACGATGGCCGTGAGTCTCGGCGGAGATGCCTATTTCACGAACATGTCCCTGCATGAGGCGGGCGCGGTTTTCCACGACCGGGATTTTTCGACGTTTGGCGGGCATGCATCCCTGCTGTGGAAATTCGCCCCGCAGTGGTCATTCGGCCTGATGGCCCGCAGTGGCGCGAAGGTCAAGCTGAAAAGCGGCGTATCAAGCATGGGGCTCCGGCTTCCGGAGCAGGTGCAGTTCGGCCTCAGTTATCTGCTGGCTGATGCCTGGCGCGTGGAGGCCGATGCCGTTTGGTCACGCTGGTCCGCCCTCCGTGACATGAGCGTCGTCAGCGGCGGTGTCGTGCGCATGGCTCATCCGCTGAATCTGCGGGACACGTTCGGCGCCATGCTCGGCCTGACCTGGACCCTGCGGGAAAACACGCAGATCCGTATCGGCTACGCCTTCGATCCTGGCGCCAGCCGCAGCCTTGGCTTCGATCCGGTCGTGGCGGACCAGGACGGCCATCGCCTGGCCATCGGCGTTGGTGGCGATGCCTTCGGCATGCACCTGGATCTGGCCTATGATTACACCTTTTATGCGGACAGGAACGTGGCGGCCGGCGTCTATGCCGGCACCTATCGCGATCGTCGTCAGACCATCGCCTTGACCGCATCAAGGGCCTTCTGAGGGGCCGCTCCTTGACCGGAAGCCAGGCATCGCTGTTGCCCGATGGTGCATGGAAGGCCCCGCTGGCCCATCGCATGCGGCCGGCCAGCCTGGAAGAGGTCATCGGCCAGCCGGATCTGACCGGTGAGCATTCATGGTTTTCGGCCATGCTGCGGGATGGTCGCGCGATGTCCTGCATCTTCTGGGGGCCGCCGGGCGTCGGGAAGACCACGTTGGCCGTGCTGATGGCCAAGGCGGCGGGCCTTCCCTTTGCCCAGCTTTCAGCTGTCGTGGCCGGCAAACGTGAGGTGCAGGAGATCATCGACCGGGCCAAGGCGGAAAACAGGACCTGGCTGCTGTTTCTCGACGAGATCCATCGTTTCAACAAGGCCCAGCAAGACGTGCTGCTGCCTTACATCGAGGATGGCACCATCGTGCTGGTCGGCGCAACGACGGAAAACCCGTCCTTCTCCCTGAACGATGCCCTGCTGTCCCGCTGCCGGTTGGTGGTGCTCAAGCCACTGGATGCCGATGCCGTGCATGCAATCCTGCGTCGCGCATGCGATGCGCTCGTGCGCGAGCATGCGGGCTTTTCCGTCGATGACGAGGCCTTGCGGCTGCTCGCGGACATGGCGCATGGCGATGCGCGCTATGCGCTCAACGAGCTGGAGGCCCTGTTTGAGGCCGGACCAGGGCGAGTCTGGACGGCGGAGGATGTCAGGCCGTGGCTGATGAAGCGCGCCGCCCGCTATGACCGGGACGGGGATGCGCATTACGATCTGATCTCGGCCCTGCACAAGTGCGTGCGCGATTCGGATGCCGATGCCGCCTGCTATTGGCTTGCCAGGATGCTGCAGGCGGGCGAGGAGCCCCTGTACATCGCGCGCAGGCTGATCCGCATGGCCACGGAGGATATCGGCCTTGCCGACCCCAAGGCCCTGGCCCTGGCCCTTGATGCTCATCGCATGTACGAGATTCTGGGTTCGCCCGAGGGTGAACAGGGACTGTTCGAGGCGGCCATCTATCTGGCACTGGCGCCCAAGAGCAATGCCGTATACATGGCCGAGAAGGGCGCCCGCAGGCTGGCTGGACAGACCGGGCATCTGGGCGTGCCGATGCACTTGCGCAATGCGCCGACACGCATGATGAAGGAACTGGGCCATGGGCGCGGATATCAGTACGCCCATGACGACAGGGACGCCGTTGTCGTGCAGCGCCATTTTCCGGAGGGGTTTGATCCACCCGGGCCGCTGTACAGGCCCGTATCCCGTGGCCTGGAGCGGACCTTGAACGAGCGCCTGCAATGGCTTGAGGCCAGGCGAAGGGAGCGGCAGGGCTGATGCTTGTCCAGATGGCAGCCGTGGCCGCTGGAGGCGCCTTGGGCGCGGTCATGCGCTGGAGCGTGGCTGCGGCCGTGCAGCGCTTGGCGGGCGGCGCCTTTCCATGGGGAACATTCGCGGTCAATGCCTTGGGGAGTCTGCTATTGGGTTTTCTGTTCGTCTGGCTCATCGAGCGCTCGGCCGCCGGGGAATGGCTGCGCCTGGCATTGACCGTGGGCTTTTTGGGCGCCTTCACGACATTCTCGACCTATTCCCTGGAGTCCGTTCGCCTGATCCAGGAGGGTGCGCTGGCCCTGGCCCTGGCCAATGTGCTGGGTCAGGTCATCGTCTGCCTGAGTCTGACCTGGCTTGGCGTGCAGCTTGCCCGCACGCTCTAGCCCGGATTTCGACGACTGCCCCTAATCCTGCAGGGATCGACTGGCGGGCTGCAGGCTTTCGCCGTGAAAGGCGATGCGGTTGCAGCCAGCCTTCTTGGCCTCGTACATGGCTGCATCGGCGCGCCGTATCAGTTGTTCGGTATTGTCGCTGTCGCGCGGGAAGCGTGCTACGCCGATGGAGGCACCGATCCTGAAACGGTGTTCATGGAATTCGATCGGCTTTCTGATTTCACGCATGAGCTTTAGTGCGATCTGCCGGATGTCTTCGGGATTGTCCGTATCCGCCAGCAGGACAATGAATTCATCGCCGCCGAAACGGCAAGCGGTGTCGATGCGACGGAGATTGCGCAGCAGGCGCCCGCCGATGGCCTCCAGCACCCGGTCGCCGGCTTCATGGCCGTGTTCATCGTTGATGTTCTTGAACCCGTCGAGATCGATGAACAGCAGCGTGAAGGGGGTGCGCCGCCGCTTGGACATGGCCTCGGCGAATTCCAGCCGTTCCTTGAGCAGGGCCCTGTTTGGCAGGCCGGTCAATTTGTCGTAATGGGCAAGAAACTCGAGTTCGTTCTGCATCTCCCAGCGCTCGATGGCCATGCCTGTCACGTTGGCCAGGGCCTTGAGCACATTGAGCTGCTCTGCATCCGGCTTGCGCACTTCCCGGAAATAGACCGCGAAGGTGCCCAGCACCTGCCCGTCGCGTCCACGGATGGGCGTGGACCAGCAGGCCCGCAGCCCGAATTGACGAATGACCTGCTCGCTGTAATTCCGCCACAGGGGGTCGCTTTCGATGTCGCTGACGACGACGGTTGCATTGCGATAGGCGGCCGTGCCGCAAGAACCGGCATTCGGGCCGATTTCGAGACCCTCGACGGCCGCGTTGTAGGCCTGCGGCAGGCTGGGGGCGGAGGCGACATGGAGCCGGCGGCTATCCTCATCGAGCAGCAGGATCGAGCTGGCTGAACCAGGAAGAAGCTTCTCGATCGTGCGGTTCAGCTCCTCGAGCACGACATCCCTGGGTGTGTCACACAGGATATGCTCAAGGATGCGGTTTTCCTCGTCCACGGCCCGGGCATGGAATCGATGCTGTTTGTTCTCGTATTGCAGGGACTCGACAAGTTCTGCGTTCTCCGTGCGGAGCTTCAGGATCGTGTGGAACTCCTCGGAGAACTTCAGGCTCAGTATGGTCAGCCCCAGGCAGTAGCCCATGATCATCAGGGATGCAACCGCGTGAACGCGGTCGGCCTCGAGCAGGAACAGGATGGCCGGTGGCAAGAGCGCCATGCCCATGAAGGCGGCAAAGGCCGGGGCCACGGACGCCATGGATCGCGCAGCCCAGAAGACCACGCCGCTGATGCAGAACAGCAGCAGCACCTGAAGGTTCCAGTCCTCGGGCATCAGCCAGGTGCCGCACAATCCCCATACCGAGCCGCCCATGGCCGCGGCAAACACAAAGCGCGCCCGCCAGGCCGTCACATCGGGCTCGGCTTGTTTCTGGAAGCTCACGAGGTCGTGGTAGCGAAAGGCGCTGATCAGCAGGAAATAGGCAAACCATATCACGATGCGTTCATGCTCGACGAACGGCCACAGGCCGATGAACACCAGGGAAGCCGGCAGCAGACCAACCAGCAGGCTGACGCGCAGATCGCCGAAGGCGAAGCGCAGGGCATCCATGGCCAGGCTCTCTTCCGAGCTCCGGCTGCGCGTCTTCGTCTCGGCTAGCTCGTCATCGTTGGACATGGCTCATCCCTTCATACAGGCAAGCATGAAAGTCCTGCGGGGGATTATCAAGCGTTTGATTGTTCAGCCGGTCTCAAGGGTTTCCTTGAACACGGTGCCCACGCCCTCGTCCGTGAACAACTCCAGCAGCAGGGCGTGCGGAATGCGGCCGTCGATGATGTGCGCCTCGCTGACGCCGTTTCCGATGGCATCCAGGCAGCATTCGACCTTCGGGATCATGCCCCCGGCGATGGTCTTTTCCTGAATCATGGCCTGGGCCTGCCCGCTGTCCAGCATGGATACGAGCCTGCCCTGGGCATCAAGCACGCCCGGCACGTCGGTCAGCAACACGAGCTTGACCGCGCCCATGGCCTGGGCCACGGCGGAGGCCACGAGATCGGCGTTGATGTTGTAACTCTGCGCCTCGTCGCGATGGTAACCCACAGGCGCGATCACGGGAATGAAGCGGTCCTTCTCCAGCAGGGCCAGAACGTCCGTGTTTACGCGGTGCACGCTGCCCACATGCCCGAGATCGATGATCTCGGGCACATCGAGTTCGGGGGCGTTGCGCCGGATTTCCAGCTTGCGCGCGCAGATCAGCCCGCCATCCTTGCCCGAAAGCCCCACGGCCTTGCCGCCGGCACTGTTGATGTTGGCCACGATTTCCTTGTTGACCAGTCCGGCCAGTACCATTTCGACAATGTCCATCGTTTCCTTGTCGGTCACGCGCATGCCTTCGATGAAGCGGCTTTCCTTGCCGACCCTTTCAAGCAGTCGGCCGATCTGCGGCCCGCCGCCGTGCACAATGACCGGATGGATGCCAACCTGCTTGAGCAGTGTGACATCCTTGGCAAAGCTGCGTTTCAGCTCATCATCCACCATCGCATGCCCGCCGTACTTGATGACCACGGTCTGATCGGCGAATCGCTGCAGATAGGGCAGGGCCTCGACCAGGGTGCGGGCAATGGCATCGGCATGCTTCATCGGTCCGCCTCCTCGACAGGCACGGTCCTGCGCCTGTGTTCGGGTTCGGCGTCAAGCAGCGTCGACACAAGCCATGCCAAGGCCACGACGGCCAGCGTGATGCCCAGGCTCAGGGCGAGCCTCGAATCGTGGGGATCGTGCAGCTGCGCCCCCATCGGAATGAAGAGCAGCAGCGCGATGGCGGCCACGGCCAGGCGCGTCAGGGCCTTGCTCTGCCGGAACATCACGCAGGCTGCGCCCGGCACGGACAGCAGCGCGAACAGCGTGACGATGATCCAGTGCTTCTCGCCATCGACGTCGGTCAGCAGGGCAAGCACCGACCCATGCCCGCTCAGCCGAACCTCGATGGCCGCGCCGGCGAGCAGCACGATCACGGCGCTCAGGCCCCACATCATCCAGCCGGCCCAGATGCGCCTTCTGGCCAGTTCATTAGTCCACACGGCATTGCCGAGCACATAGAGCAGTGCAGCATAGATCATGCCCCAGTGGGCAAGCTGAAAATCAACAGGCATGGGCCAAACCTCCAAATCGCCGGGCAAGTGTAGCAAGAATCCCGCGACTCACCATGCCCGGGTTTGCCTATGTTTTGGGCATCGACTGATGAGAATTTGGGCAGCACATGGG
>WFOK01000013.1 GCA_015488115.1 Mariprofundaceae bacterium | reverse complement strand
GATGTGGCCATCATTGGCGGAGGCAGCGTGCCGAAGCCCGGAGAGATCAGCAAGGCGGATCACGGTGTACTGTTTCTCGATGAATTGGCTGAACACAAAAGAGCGGTGCTGGAAACCCTGCGTCAGCCTCTTGAAGATGGCAGTGTGGTCATTGCCCGCGCGGCCGACTCCCTTCGCTATCCGGCCCGTTTCCAGCTCGTGGCGGCGATGAATCCCTGTCCCTGTGGCTACCTCGGCCATCCCACAAAGCCTTGCCGGTGCACGGTTGCGCAGGTTCGCCGTTACGTCTCTCGCGTGTCGGGTCCCTTGCTGGACCGCTTCGATCTGCGGATCCATGTGCCCCCGGTGGAGCGGGAAGAGCTGGTGCGTGGTGCGCCAGGAGAGCCATCCCGGGATGTCAGATCGCGCGTGATCAGGGCCAGGCAAATGCAGTATGACCGTATGGGTGAAGGACGGATCAATGGCCGGATGACACCAGCCGAGGTGGAACGGTTTGCTGCGCCTGACCGTGAGGGGAAGCTCTTGCTTGAGCGGGCCATCGAGCGTTTTTCTTTATCCGCGCGCAGTTATCATCGCATTCTCAAGGTGGCGCGGACCATTGCCGATCTCGCAGGTTGCGCAGGCGTTGAGGCAGGGCATGTTGCGGAGGCCCTTCAGTACCGGGAAGAGCGCATGTGACAAAATTTGTCAGCTCACATGCGCAAAGCGTCACACGAAGCCTTCGGCAGGGCCGGCCCGAAGGGAGCGGACGAAAACACCGCGTGCGCTTGCTGGCATGATTTTCTCAATGATTTCCAGAGCATCCAGGCCGATTGCGGCCACATGTCTCCAAATTGGCATGTCCATTGCTAGACCAATGGTGCACGTCCAGTGGGACGGGTAATTCCAGAGAAACCTGAAGGGGGAATGAAGATGATCATGAAAGAGAAGGAACGGGGTTTTACCCTGATTGAGTTGATGATCGTGATTGCGATCATTGGCATTCTGGCTGCAATTGCCATCCCGCAGTTCGCATCCTACCGGGTGAAGGCCTACAACTCCTCGGCCGAATCCGACCTGAACACGGCTCGTACGGTCTACGAGACGTTCTTCAATGACAATGCTGTCTATCCGAAGGCCGTAAACCCAGCAACGGGCAAGATCACGATCAAGAATGGCAATGCTAAAGCCACGTTCACGACGTCCGACAAGGTGTACTTCGGCTCCAAGGTTGGCGCCAATGACCAGAGTTATGGTGCGGCCACGAAGCACACGGCTGGTGATGTCATCTACCAGACGACGAGCGATGCTCCGACGATCACGCAGAAGACGGGCACGAAGGGCAAGAAGCTCGCCAGCGGAGATGTTCCGAAGGCACCGTGATACCGGGTTGCCGCGGATTTGGGGGAAGCGAAAGCTTCCCCCTTTTTTTTGCCGCATGAAGTCCTGGTCCGGACTAGTTCATGTGATCGCGAATGAATGGCGCCGCGAAATGCAGGGGGTCCATCTTCAATAACACGTCTATTCCGATGCCCCCCCTTTTTTGTGTCTCGACATTTCTATAATCCCGGCGCATGGTCATCATGAAAAATCTGGGCTAGATTGCAGTCATGTTGCGCGTCGAGGGGTTGGGAAAGCGTTATGGGAGGCGCTGGGCGCTCAGGAGGGCCTCGTTCGAGATCCGCAAGGGTGAAGCCGTCGGGTTGCTCGGGGCCAACGGGGCGGGCAAGAGCACGCTGATCAAGTGTCTGCTCGGGCTGTTGCGGCCCAGCGAGGGGCAGGTTCATCTGGCCACCGAGGCCTCGTACCTTCCCGAGCAGCCTCAACTTCCCGGTGCCTTGTCGCCGCTGGCGATGCTGCGCTTCAAATGTGCCGCAAGGGATTGGCCCAGGGAATGGGCCGAGTCTGCCCTGCAGGCGTCAGGGCTGGCTCAGGCGGCATGGGAGCGTCCGTTGCGTCAATGCTCCAAGGGCATGCAGCAGCGCGTGCTCATTGCCTGGACGCTTTGCGGGCCGGACAGCAAGCTCATGCTGCTGGATGAACCGATGAGCGGGCTCGATGCCTTGGGGCGCGCCGAGATCCTGTCCTTGTTTCAGCAGCGAAAGGATAGTGGCTCGGCCATTCTCATGTGCAGCCATATTGTGCCCGACATGGTTCGTCTCTGTGACCGCGTGCTGTTGATCTCGGGCGGGCTCATTCGCGAGGAGATTGCCTTGAGCGATCATTCCCTGGTCGAGGCCGAAATGCTGGAAGAAAGGTTGGTGCGCTGGCAATGAGGGCAGCCATGGCCTTGATGCGTTTCACATTTACCGAGGTGTTTCATCATCGGGCCTACCAGTTGATGATGCTGGCCTGCCTGTTGCTGCCCTGGCTCATGCTCGTGCCGATGTCCTTGTTCTTGCTTGACCTTGGAAAGGTGTTGGCGGACCTGCTGTTCACGACGGAACACATGATGCTCGCCGGTTTTGTTTTTTTCATGGCCTTGCCGCTGATGGCTCGGGATATCGAGCAGAAGGTCTGCCATCTTTTGCTTTCCGTACCCATGAGTCGATCTACCTACCTTCTGTCGCGCTATCTCGGCATGGCTGCAGCCATGCTGCCGTTGACGGGGCTTTTGCTCCTGTCATCCGCTGCGGCCTTCGTGTTTGTGGCTTATCAATGGCCTGATTACACGACGTTGGATCTGGCATGGGGTGTCCCCTTGGGGGAGATGCTGTTGCTGCTTCCCTATCTGGCTCTGCTTGGTGCGCTTTTTCTCATTGTGGTGCTTGCATCTGGCTCATCGGAAAGCATGGTGTTCCTGTTTTCCGTCTGGCTGCTGAGCTGGTCGGTTCCGCCGGTGCTGGAAGCGCTCATGCGCCCCGAAGTGGCAGCCAAGATGCCACATGGGCTTTTCGTTCTGGTTCAGGCACTTGAATACATGTTACCGGATCTTTCAAGCGCCAGACTGTCGCTGGATGTTGCGCACGCCCATTGGCCGGCCCCTGAGATGCTCCTGGCCTATGCATGCGAGCATCTTTCCTATGCCGGCATTGCGCTGATCCTGGCCATGCTGCGTTTCGAACGAAGGGATCTTGCCTGATGGCGCTGTCTCGCCTGGGCTTGTTGCTGCTGCTCATCCCTCTCTTCGTCTGGTCTCATGCGCGTTTGCCGCATGGATCCGGATCGCCTCCGGCGCCTGAGATGGCAAGGGACTGGGATCAGCGCAGCGAGCTGCTGCATGGCATGCTGGCCGGCCCTGTTCCCGGCTTCTGGGCGGATGCGGCAATCCTGCAGTTGTTCAATGTTTTTGATGCGGCCAGGTACACCAAGGGAGAGCTTCGTCGTCGATGGTGGAGGGAGTTGGCCTACCTGCTGCATGAGGCACTTTCACTTGACCCCCGGTTTCGTGATGGCCTTCGACTTACGGAGGGTTTGTTGGGTTATGAACCCGGATTCACGGAGGAAGCCGTGGACATGCTCGAGCAATTCGGCCCGAATGTTGCTTCCGGAGAGTACTTGCTTGTTGCAAGCTTTCTTGCCCATGTCGAATTGCATCAGACGGAAAGGGCGCTTCATCTGGCGGCCATGGCGGCCGATAAGCCCGATGTGGGCTCGCTGGCCCAGGGGTTCGCCGCCAAGCTTTTGCTTCAGCACCATGGGTGCAAGGCCGCGCTGGCCTTTCTGGAATATCGCAAGAGCAGGATGCCCCAGGCCTATGCCGATCAGCTTCAATCTAGGATTGAACGCATGCGCAAGGATCCCGCATGTCAGAAAGAAGCGACGCATGACAATGTCCGGCCTGCCTTCACCAACGGGAGCGAAGCCGGCACGCCATCTTGAATCCATTGTCGTTCGGTTTCATACTTGGCCATGACCGGCGGGCATCGTATAGTGGCTATTACCCGAGCTTCCCAAGCTCGTGACGCGGGTTCGATTCCCGCTGCCCGCTCCAGTTTCCACACATCGGCCGGACATTTTCTATGACCCTTTGCATTCATACGCCTGAGCGATCTGCCCTCGCCCAGCGCGGCAGGCCTGTGCTGCTCACGGGAGAATCCGGCGTCGGCAAGACCTTCTGGCTGCGCGTGCTGGCTGGCCTGGAGTCCATGCCTGACGGGGTGTGCGTGCGCTGGGATCGACGCCCCTTGGATGCCGTGCGCGGCCAGTTGCGCATCAGGATGCATGGTGATTATTGGCCGCCCATCTGGCTTGCGCAGACGGTTGCCGAGGAGTTGCGACTGGGCCTGGATCAAGCGCCTGCGGATCTTGAGCGTGTGCTTGCCAACTGGCGGCTGGCTCCCTTGTCCCGGGATGCTCCTGTGCATGAGCTGAATCGGCTGCAGGCCGTGCGGCTGTCGCTAGCTGGCATCGAGCTTGCACGGCCCGATCTTGTTTTGATCGACAATCCCACGGCCGCCCTTTCACCAGCTTGCGCTGGGGAGGTCCAGCATCAGATCCTCGAACTCTCAAGGCGGCTTGCCTGCGTGATGGTCGTGGCATGCAATCGGTGGCAGGATTGGCCCCTTGATCAGATGTCGATATGGGTGATACGTCAGGAAGGCCAACCTCCGGTCGAGAGGGTTGATGATGAGTGATTGGGTGCGGTTCACGTTCGCGCTGAATGCGCGCATGCAGGCCTTTGTGGATGTGCGCGACGCGCTGTTTTGTCTTGATGACGCCCGGCGGCGCGAGGATGATTTCGCCTGGCTGCAGGCGGCCAGCGATCTTCGTGCATCCCTGCTCGGGGACATGGGGCGCAAGGCGGCCCTTGGCGAGATCGTCGGCCTTCTCGACTCCCTGCAAACGAGCCTGGGGCATCTGGCCGAGGAGCATCCTTCCCTCGCTCCCTCGATACGCAAGGCATGCAACCGCCTCGAACATCATTTGAACGCCTTGCAGCAGCCGGATCTTTCGGAAGCAAGTCAGTTCCTCGTGCGAGACGCCCTGATCTCCCAATATTACAATGCTCAAAAAAAGCATGATCTGCTTGGCCACAAGCAGTGCCTGCCCCAGTTTCTTTCTGTTCTCGGCTCGGATCGGGGGGCGCGCGTCGAGCTTTTGCACAAGCTGCTGACGCCGTTGCTGGAGGCCGTTGAGACGATGGATCAAATGTTCAACGATTATGTGCAGTGGCAGCACCGGAAGGCCGTGGAAGGCTCTGACAAGATTACGCCGGACAGGAACCACCATTACGGCCTGCTTGTCGTTGGATTGCCGCGAGGCCATGTCGCCAGCGGTCTGGTTCCGGATATGTCCGGCAATCATCGGGTCATCCGGATAAGGTTTCAGCGGTGGGTGCCGTGCGAGCCGCCCGAGGAGGTCAAGGATTCCGTGGACTATGCCTTCATGCTGGTGCCCATCGCATGAATGGCGCGCGATTTCGTTGTCCGGGCTGCGGCAAGACCGTGCATCGGCGCGTGCCCGACTTTCCCTTCTGCAGCGAACGCTGTCGCCAGCATGACCTGGCCAATTGGGCCAGCGAAAGCTATGTCATTCCGGCATCATTGCCTTTCGCGGAGACAGGCGATGAGGCCTGATGCCCAGGCAGCATCCCATCAATGGACCTATGCGACCGTGTCGGCGGCCATGGCCTTGCCGGTCCTGGTCTGGCCCTGGCTCTGGATGAGCAGGGAGGGGTTTGAGGCGGGCATTCCATTCCCGATGCTTTGGATGATCGCGGCTTCCTCCTTGCTCATGAGCGCCGTGACCGCCGATTCCATGCTGGCTTATCGCCAGCGGACGACGTCGATGCTGGCCACGTCCATTTGGGTCATCGGCATGGGGGTGTGGGTGTCCACGGCCCTGCGCATGCCATCTGCGCCCTGGCTTGTCGGCCTCGGTTTTTCCCTGCATGCCCTGCGCTCGGGCTGGCGCCTGTGGCTTGGACGGAATGACTGGTGGCTCTGGCCGGCATGGGTGCGCGATGCTGGGCTGGCAACGGGCATTTTCCTCTGGCTGGTCGCCTTGGCGCATGCCTAGCCTGATTCTGGCCTCGACATCGTCCTACCGCGCCAGCTTGTTGGCCAGACTCGGCATGCCGTTCCGACAGGTAGCGCCCCAATTTTGCGAGCGGCGCCATGGTGCTGAGCCCTTGTCCCTGGTGCGCGAGAATACCTTGGGCAAGGCACGCGTTGTCGCCTCGACATGTCCGGGCGCCACGGTCATTGCCTCCGATCAAGTTGCCTGGTTTGAGGGGGGTGCCGTGGGCAAACCCCCCAGCATGCAGGCGGCCATGGCACAATTGCGCCGCTTCAGCGGACAGGCCGTCGATTTCTATACGGGCGTTGCCTGCATCGAGGATGGGCGGGAACGCTATGATTGTGTTCTTTCCAGGGTCCATTTTCGGCATCTGGAGGAAGAGGAGATCCGATATTATGTCGAGCGGGAGCGCCCCCTGGACTGTGCCGGCAGCTTCAAGAGCGAAGGGCTTGGCATCGCCCTGTTTTCCCGGATCGACAGCGATGATCCGACGGCCCTGATTGGCCTGCCGCTGATCAGGCTTGCCGGATGGTTGCGGCCGCTTTCGGCAGCCTGTTCGCATGAGGGGGTTATGGACGGCGTTCCAGAATCGTGAAGCTGTAAGGCCAGCGGTTTTTTTCATCCGGCTCATGATCTTCCCGATACACTTCCCGCCATTGCTGGCGGTCGAATGGCGGAAACCAGGCGTCCCCTTCGAATCGGTCATGCACCTCGGTGAGGTAGATGCGCTGGGCCTGGGGCAAGGCAAGCCGGTAGACCTCGGCACCCCCGATGACCATGAGTTCGTCCGCGTCACCGCAGGCACGGAAGGCCTCGGCCAGGGAATGAACCATCGTGCAGCCCGGGATTCGCAGCTTCACATTGGCGGTTAGCACGATGTTTTTGCGGCCGGGAAGAGGACGGCCGATGGACTCATGGGTTTTTCTTCCCATCAGGATGGGCTTTCCCAGGGTGTGTTGCCTGAACCAAGCCATATCCGCAGGCAGATGCCACGGGAGCTGGTTGCGCCGGCCGATCAGGCCGTGATCATCCATGGCGACGATCAGGGAACAGATGCACTTCCGCGTCAGCATATGATGACCCGCAACTCACAGGCTGTTCTCCTCCACAGGACCGTTGGATGTGCGAAGGTTCCATGTTGCCGATGGCGCGCGAGGATCCGCCGGGTGCTTGGGGTCAGGGAACGGGCGTTCGGGAGCATCGGCGGGATATCCACGATTCTGCGTTCACCGAGGTGCATGTGAAGACCAAGCTCTTCGGGCCTTGCCTGTCGGCGAGGGGCCGGCGATGATCCTGTGCGTGGCGGTGCCATCACACGGCAATGGGCGCCCGAATCGCGGGATGGCAGCGGTAGTCTAGAAGCGTGAAGTCCTCGTAACGAAACGAGAAGATGTCCCGGATTTCAGGGTTCAGCTGCATGCGTGGCAGGGGAAAGGGTTGCCGCGACAGTTGCTCATCCACTTGGTCCAGATGATTCAGGTACAGATGGGCATCGCCGAGCGTATGGACAAACTCGCCCGGCTTCAGGCCGCACACTTGGGCCACCATCAAGGTCAGCAGTGCATAGGAGGCGATGTTGAACGGCACGCCCAGGAAAATATCGGCGCTGCGCTGGTAAAGCTGGCAAGAAAGCCTTTCATTGGCGACGTAGAACTGAAAAAGGGCATGACAGGGCGCCAGGGCCATGCGGCCGTTTCGTACATTGTCCTGCGGGCTCCTGGATTCATCGGGAAGGTCGGCCACATTCCAGGCCGAAACGATCAGGCGTCTGGAATGGGGGCGGCGGCGAATGTTCTCGATGAGCTCGGCCATCTGATCGATCCGGCGTCCATCGGCAGTGGGCCATGAGCGCCATTGATGGCCGTAGATGGGACCAAGTTCACCGTCCTCGGTTGCCCATTCATTCCAGATGGAGACACCATGATCGGTCAGGTACCGTATGTTGGTGTCGCCGCGCAGGAACCACAGGAGTTCATGGATCACGGACTTGACATGAATCTTCTTGGTCGTGACCAGCGGGAAGCCTTCCTCGAGATCAAAGCGCATCTGATAGCCAAAGACGGACAGCGTACCTGTGCCGGTGCGGTCCTCCTTTCTGGTTCCATGCCTGCGCACATGCCGCACCAAGTCGAGATAGGGTTTCATCCTGGCGTTTTCCTCCCCGGGGAAATGAGCCTGGATATGCTGCCCCGCGCGCATTACAATAGCAAAGTCTTATTCCATCGTTGGAGCAGGAGCACATGTACATCGTGTTGCGTTTTTCTGCCTTGATGGCAGCCATGTGGCTGGCCGGTGTTTCACCCGGACTTGCCGGCACGGCGACCGACAAGGTTGTGGAGAAATTCATGGCGCTTGACCTGGATGAAAGTGATGGCGTTTCCTGGAACGAATATCTGGCCATGGTTCAGAATCGGGCGCATCAGCGGTTCATGCACATGGATGCGAACAGGGATGGCGAGGTCAGCGAAGAGGAGTTCCGGGACTTCTGGCGCAGGGAGAAGGCCCGCTGGTATCGGCTTTCCCGCTAGCGCCGTTTACGATTTCGGGTGGCGTTCCGCAAAGTCCGGAATGGGCTCGACGATGCTGGCGGGGTCCTCGTGAATGAGCACTTCCGCGCCCGGGAAGGCTTTCTTGATCCGGGCCTCCACTTGGTCGGAGATGGCATGGGCCTCCAGAAGCGAGAGGTTGTCCTCCAGCTCGAGATGCAACTGGATGAAAACCTGCGTGCCCGATTTTCTTGTGCGCAGATCATGCATGCCCTTGGCCTGCGGATGCTGGAGCACGATGTTCTTGATTCGTTCCCTGTCGGCTTCGGGCAATTCCTTGTCCATCAGGTGATCCAGGGCCTCGCGGGCGATGTCCCAGGCGCTATGCAGAATGTATGCGGAGATGGCCAGGGCGAAGATTGGATCAAAACCGGGGTGGCCGATTGAAGAAAGTGCAATGGCGATAATGACGGCCCCATTGACCAGGAGATCGGTCTTGTAGTGAAGGTGATCGGCCTTGATCGCCGTGGAGCCGCTTTTCCGGATCACATGACCTTGAAAGGCGACCAGCCCCAAGGTGGCGCAAATGGAGAACACCATGATCGCGATGCCGATGCCGGCCGATGCCACGGGCTGAGGGTGCAGCAATCGGAATCCTGCCTCGAGCATCAGAAACATGGCCGAGCCGGCAATGAAGGTCGCCTGACCAAGGCCGGCCAGGGATTCGGCCTTGCCGTGCCCAAAACGATGCTGTCGGTCGGCTGGAGAAAGGGCATGGCGGACGGCGAACAGGTTGATCAGGGAGGCGAGCGCATCCAGGCAGGAATCGATCAGCGTGGCCAGCATGCTGATGGAATCGGTCAGCGCCCATGCGACGAGTTTGGCCAGAATCAGGGCTACTGCGGTGGCGGTCGAAGCATAGGTCGCCCAGCGCATCAAGCGCGCCTTCTCTTCGGGGGCAGTGTGTCGCGGGTTCATTCCGCCCATTCTCTCCAAGGCATGGCCCCGTGCAAGCCGGGCTTAGAGCAGGGTCCGGATCTTCGGCAGCAGCTGTTCTGCAGAGCGTTCGCCAGCCTTCAGGGCCTCCTCCCCCCTGTAAAATTCGAGCATGCCTATGCCCTGCACCGGCGGCACAATCAGCATGTCCGGAGGAGAGATCTTTTCCCGCAGTCGCATGAGCTGCGCTCTGCTGATGTCCATGGCGCGGTTATAGATGCCGCCGACAGCCATGCCCGGCCAGGCTTCTTCCTCTTCTTCCCTGCCCCATTCATCGAGCAGCCGCTGTAGCGTCGGCCAGCGTCGTTCCACGGATTGCCGGATCAGCTCTTCCAGGTGGTCGCGCCAGTCCTTTCCTTCTTCTTCCGGTTTTTCGAACCTTGTGGCACCCGGATGAACGGCGACGCCGATGACCGGCCCGCCAAACAGTTCCCGGGCGCGATCGAAGGGCACGGGGTTGACCAGACCGCCATCGACGAGCCATTGGCCATCGACCCTGGAGGGCTTCAGCAAGCCCGGAACCGCAATGCTGGCTCGAACGGCCTCGAGCAGATTGCCATGCCGGATCAAAACCTCTTCCCCGCTTATGAGATCGGCCGCTATGGCCGCAAAGCCGATGTTCATGTCTTCGATGTCCAGATGCCCCAGATGGGGCTCGAGGAACTCCCGGATACCCTTGTCCGTAATCAGGCCACTGCGTCCAAACTCGGGCAAGAACAGGCGGATTGTCGTCTTCCAGTCCACATCACAGGCAAGCCGGATGAGTTGCTGGAGAGACATGCCCGATGCATACAGCGCCCCGATCTGGGCACCGATGCTGCTGCCAATAACCGCACGGACGGGAATGCCTTCCCGTTCCAGCACCCGAAGTATGCCCAGATGAGCGATGCCGCGAGCGCCTCCGCTTCCCAAGGCCAGCACGATGCCCGTCATGCATGCAACCATGTCAGCTCCATTACGCTGGTCAAGGCATTTCAAGCATGCAGAATGAACGCATGGTGGCGCGCATTCCCTTTTTGCCGAGTCCGCATTTCAACCGACGTCCCGAAGGAGCCAGCATTGACCTCATCGTGCTTCATGCGATCAGTCTGCCGCCGGGGATCTTCGACGTCTCGCTTGTTCGCGATTTTTTTCAGGGAACGCTGGATGTGACCATGCACCGAGAGCTTGCCGATTTGGCCGGGTTGCGTGTCTCGTCCCATTTCCTCGTTGACAGGGATGGCCGCATCTATCAGTTCGTCCGCTGTCGCGACAGGGCCTGGCATGCCGGTGTGTCCAGCTGGCAGGGCGTGGATAACTGCAATGACTATTCCATCGGCATCGAAATGATGGGCGATGAACAGCTCCCGTTTACGGCTGCTCAGTACCGGGAGGTTGCAAGGCTTTGCCGTTGTCTGATGCAATGCTATCCCGGCATCACGAGGGATCGGATTGTCGGACACCAGCAGGTGGCCCCGGGAAGAAAGTGGGATCCGGGCCGACAATGGGACTGGCAGCGCTTCCGGCGCAGCCTGTCCGGGATTCGAAGACTGGATCTGGACTTCGCGTCTTGAACGAGGACAGCCTCCTTCGTCTTGGGATCACGCTTGGGATGCTGGCTGGCATGTTCTGCTGGGAGTGGATCGCGCCCCGCAGGGAATGGAGAGAGCCGCGAGGTCCGCGCTGGCTTGGCAATCTGGGCTTGGCCACGCTGAATGCACTGTTATTGCGCCTGTTGTTTCCAGCGGGTTTGGTGGCGTTTGCGGCATGGTGCCAATTTCATCAGCTGGGCTTGCTCGTGCACATCGATCTGCCGCCTTCGGTTAAGGTTCTGCTGGCAGTTCTGGCCTTGGATGCCGTGATCTACGGACAGCACGTCATGTTCCATCGCGTGGGCGTGCTATGGCGACTGCACATGGTGCACCATGCAGACAGGGACCTCGACGTGAGCTCGGGATTGCGTTTCCATCCTCTGGAAATGGTGGTTTCCTTTGTCATCAAGGGGCTGGCCGTGTTTATGCTGGGGGTGCCGGTAACGGCCGTCCTGGTCTTTGAGGTCCTCTTGAATGCGATGGCCATGTTCAATCATGGCAATGTGCTGCTGCCTGAGCCCTTTGAGCGTCGCTTGCGACTGCTGGTCGTCACGCCGGACATGCACCGAATTCATCATTCCGTTTTGCCCCGGGAGCACAACAGCAATTTTGGCTTCAATCTTTCATGTTGGGACCGCATGTTTGGTACCTATCGCGCGGCCCCCGAAAAGGGTCATCAATGCATGACGCTTGGCTTGGCGCCGTTTCGGAACGCCCCAACGCATGATTTGTCATGGATGCTTCGCTTGCCATGGCGTGGCCGGATGCCCCAGTATCCGGCAGAGCAGGAACATGATGGAGACAGACATGGGTGAAACAAAAGTCGACCGTTGCGCATGCGTCAACCGAACATTCGAGGAATTGAAGGACTTTGGCTCCCTGGAAGATGCGCAGGCATCCTCGGGTTGCGGCCTGGAATGCGAGGGCTGTCTGCCCTATCTGAAGCTCATGTTTGCCAGTGGTGAAACCGCGATCGACCTTGACGACCCCCGCTTGAAGGACTACAACTGACTGGAATCCTATGGCGGAGGGGTGAGCGGATGATGTGTCTGACTGAGGGAGAGCACGAGTAGATGGCCGCGTCCCGCGCCCAGGGCTTTTTTGTGTCCACGGCCTGTTTCGTGATCATTGTGGCGGGCATGCAGGCTGCCACCTCGCTGCTGGTGCCGTTTCTGCTGGCGGCTTTTCTAGCCATTATCTGCATGCCGCCGATGACCTGGTTGATCCGTCATCGGGTCTCCCCCATTGCCGCCGTTCTGATCATCACGGTGGCACTCCTGCTGGCCAGCATTCTCATCGGTGGCTTTGTTGGCGCCTCCATTTCCGATTTCTCCGACAATCTTCCGCTGTATCAGGAAAAGCTCAAGAGCCTGACCGGCGAATGGCTGCTGGTGCTCAAATCCCATGGCATTGTCGTGGATACGGGGCATCTGATGCAGGATTTCGATCCATCCGTGGCCATGAGCCTTGCCGGCAAGCTGTTGTCCGGCTTTGGGCATGCGATGGCCAACACCTTCCTGATTCTCTTTACCGTCATCCTGCTGCTGCTCGAGGGCGCGGCCCTTCCGGGCAAGTGGAAGATGATGGGTGACCAGGCGCCTTCAACGGCTCATTTCAGGCGTTTTGTAGAGAGCGTCAATGCCTATCTGACGATCAAGGGCTGGGTGAGCCTTGTCACCGGCGTGCTGTCGGCCATCTGGTTGGCCATCCTGGGCGTGGATTATGCGCTGCTTTGGGGGCTGATCGCGTTTCTTTTCCATTTTGTGCCCAACATAGGGGTTCTTATTGCGGCCGTGCCGCCGGTGCTGCTGGCCCTGGTTCAGCTTGGTCCGGGCGCGGCTCTGGCTGCCGCTGCCGGCTACGGGGTCATCAATGCCATCATGGGCAACATCGTCGAGCCGAAATTCATGGGCGAGGGCGTTGGCCTGTCCACGCTGGTCGTTTTTCTGTCCCTGGTTTTCTGGGGCTGGATTCTCGGGCCGGTTGGCATGCTGCTTTCCGTGCCGCTGACCATGATCGTCAAACTGGCGCTGGAAACCGATGAAAGGACGCGATGGCTGGCCATTCTGCTGGGGCCGGACCGCAGTGCGCTTGAGTGGAAGAAGACCGAGGAAAAATAGGCCCTTAGTATTCGCTTGTATCGCTAAGGTTCGGTGGAATGAAGCCCCCGATGCGAACCACGCCGCTTTCCAGCGATCCCGAATCGCCAAGCTGGATCCAGCGATAGCCGGGGGATGCGTCATCCAGCTCGAAAGTGGGCCTTCGGGGCTTGAACTGGATGCAGGTCGAGGGCGTGCTCATGAGCCGGATGCCATTCCGCCGGATGTCGATGGCCTGATGCACGTGTCCGCACACGATGCCTCTGACATTGCCGTGATCATGAACAAGTCGCCAGAATTCATCCGCATTGTTCAGGGCTATGTCATCCAGCCAAGCGCTGCCTGTGGGGAATGGATGATGGTGCATCGCGATCAGGACATGCTCGGCGTGTTGCAATTCCTGATCCATCCATGCGAGTTCGTCGTTTGACAGCATGCCGCCGACACGACCTTTCCAGTGGGTGTTCAGGCCAAGAACGCGCCAGCCGCCGACAAGGGCCAGGGCGCGTGGTCCATGGCCGCAGAGTGGGATTTCGAGCCCTTCGCGCAATCGGTCAAGCTTGCAATGGTTGCCAGGTGTCACCAGATATTTGAACTCATGCTGCCGCAGACGCTGGGCCAGCCAGCGATAGGTTGACAGGGATTCGTCCTGGGCCAAATCGCCGCCGAGAATCATGACCCTGGCCTGTGGATGAGCGGCACAGGCCCTGGCCAGCACGGCCTCGAAACTGTCGCGGCTGACGATGCCCTTGATCGCGGCCCCGGCATCGGCATAAAGATGGAAGTCCGTCAAATGAAGAACGGTCACAGACATGGGGCGATGGTAGGGCCAATGGCATGGGAAATCATGTCGGCAGATGCCCGGGAACTCAATCCAGCCTCCAGGCCATAAACTTGAGATAACGCATTTCCGGCATCGCGGGCAGCCATGGGTGGTCGGCGCCAGCTTCGCCGACATGGACGATCTGGGCCGAGCGCCCTGCTTCGCGGATGCCTTTCAGCGTGGCGAGTCGAAATTCATCCAGGCTGATCAGGCCCGAGCAGGAGGCAGTGCAAAGCAGACCTCCGGGCCGGACCAGCGTCGCACACGATCGGGCCAGTCTCTGATAGCCACGAAGACCAGCCTGACGCTTGCTCCTGCTTTTGACAAAGGCGGGCGGATCGCAGATCACGATATCGAAGCGCCTTTTCTGCTCGCCCAGCTCTTGCAAGATGCGTGGCACATCGCCGCGAATGCCTTCCCAGCTTGTTTCAGCGCCAAGGCGGGCCACGTTGCGGCATGCCCAGTCGAGAGCGGTCTGGGATGCATCGACGCTGGTCACATGTCTGGCGCCGCCTTGCAAGGCCTGAACGGCAAAGGCTCCGACATAGGCGAACAGGTCCAGCACTTCCCTTCCTGCGCAGAGTTTTCCAACCCAGGTTCGATTGGGCCGCTGATCGTAAAAATAACCGGTTTTCTGACCCGTCAGCGCATCGCAGTTCAGCACGGCGCCGTTTTCAACGACCTGGACTTGGCCGGAGCCCCGGCCATGCACAAGTCGGGCATAGCGATCGATGCCTTCATGTCTTCTCGATGAGGCCCTGTTGTTCAAATAGATGGCTTGGGGAGAAACAAGTCGGCTGACGGCCTGAATGATGGTGTCCATCTGGGCATCTATGCCGGCTGTATGCGATTGGATCACAATATCTTCGCCAAAGCGGTCGATTACAAGGCCGGGCAGCTTGTCGCCCTCGCCATGGATCCAACGGTAATGCGGAGTCTCATGCATCCATTCCCGCCAAGCCAGGGCTGTTTGCAGACGCTCCATCCACCAGGAAGGCTTGAGCTCTGGAAGGGCCTTGCGTGACATCATGCGAGCGATGATCTTGCTTGCCGGATTGGCATAGGCCGTGCCAACCAAGTGGCCCCGGTGGTCTTGGACATGGACGAGCTCGCCGGGTTCAATCGGGTCCAGGCGGGCAACCTCGTCGGCGTAGATCCAAAGATGGCCAGCCTTCAGGCGGCGTTCCTCGCCCTTGGCCAGGCAAAGCTTGGCTGTCATGAAGAGCTGGCGACATGGAAGGCCGTGGCCAAAAAGCCCACCCAGATCGCGGCGGCCAGGGCCAGAATGGCCATGCTTGGAATGAGCACGATCATCCAGGCTGTTCCCGGATTGATCCGGGCAAGATGAATCAGGGCCTGTGTCTGCAGGTACAGGCTACCCAGGAATCCCAGGATGCCGAGGTATGGCAGCGAACAGATGGCCATTGGAATGCTGCCATAGGCCGCGATGTCAAAAGCCGTTACCTTGCCCAGTGGCTGACGGGCAAGCGTATGAACGGCCCAGCGCAGGTATCTCGACCATATCCAGGCTGCACCCAGAAAGATTCCCCAGATCACGGGAAAGAGAAAGAGCATGGTCATGCCCGCAAACGGCGCGCTCAGGAAAGCACAGGCAAGGATGGTCAGCGAGAGAAGAAAAACCCCCTCCTGGTAACGCGTCTGTTTAGGCAGGGACCGGAAAAAAGCCCGCGGATCCCTCAGCAGGCTGCGTATTGAGGGCAGCAAGGTACTCATTGGTCGGTTGCTGTCAAAATATTCAGGCATGGCATGATCTCCTCGGCCTTACTCTAGTCATGCCCTGTTGGCTGGCAATGGAAGGATGGGCTCCTGCCCATGAATTCCGACTGGATGGCCATGTTATTTTGCCTACAATTGACTGCAATGGGACACGCGACTCTGGCCATGATCGTCATTGGCAATGAAATCCTTTCGGGGCGCACGCGGGAAGCCAATGCCTGGCTGGTGGCCCGACGCATGTTTGAACGTGGCTGCAAGCTCGGTGAGATAGCCGTGATCCCTGATCAGCGGGAAGCCATTGTTTCCACGCTGCGGCGCTTGTCCCCGCAATTTGAGGCCGTGATTACCTCGGGCGGGATCGGACCGACACATGACGATATCACCATGAGTTGCGTGGCCGAGGCCTTTGGCGTGAAGCTGGTTGAACATCCGGAGACGCTGGAGCGCATGATGGCGTATTACGGCGGGGAGCGGCTCAATCCGGGCCGGCGCCGCATGGCCCGTTTGCCGGAAGGGGCCGAGCCCATCGTCTGCGGGAAGACCCTTGCACCCGGCGCGCGCCTGGGCAATGTCTATGTGCTTGCAGGGGTGCCCGATATTTTTGCTTCCCAACTGGAGGTCATTCTCCCCGAGTTCGGCGGGCGTCCGTTTCATCGGATAGAACTGGAGGTGAAGCTTCCGGAGAGCAGGTATGCTGCCGCCCTCTCTTCCCTCCAGGAACGCTTCCAGGATGTCGAGATCGGCTCCTATCCTGGACGGTGCGGCCCCAGCCCCTGCGGCAAGATATGCTTGAGCAGCCAGGACCGGCACAGTCTGGAACAGGCTGCCGATCTCGTCCGGCGCATGCTCGAGGAACTGGAGCCGTTCACTCCGGAAGGATCGTCGCAGGGAGACTGATGTCGCAGAGCCTCCAGGAAAGCCCTTGCCTGCAGAGCAACAGGGATATCTCATCTTTCTTTTCCTGATGCCCGTGGAGAATGACGCGGAACCGATGCCATCCCTCGAATCCGCTTTCGCCCTGAAGCCATCGGGTTTTTTCCGCAGGAATGGATGAGGCATCGGTAACCTGCCGCGGTCCCCATTCTCCAAGTATCGCGATGATGCCTTCCGGCGTTGTCAGTGCCGAGGCTATTCCTTGTGCGAGGGCTGTGGCCAGTCCCAGAGACAGCATCAGGAATGGGTCCCCGTCGCCGCTGATCATGGGGCTCGGCTCCATTGCGCTTGTTGCAAGCTGTCGATCCAGGTTCTGTCGCAAGGCCTCGGCATCCATCCATCTTGCAAGCCTGGCCGGGTCGTCCGAGGCCACGGCCTGCTGGATGTTCCACCAGGCAATGTAGGGGCCGGCCGCAAAGCACCCGACGACGATAAGTCCCACGACGATGGCGATGAGTGCCATTCGTCTCCCTTGCCTTCCTTGTTTCATCTCGGGTTTCTCAGTCACGTTCCAGGGCCTCCAGAATCGGGATCATTTTCATGGGTTGTATTGGCGCATCGGAAAGCCGTTTTTCTACGGCCACCTCGTCACATTGTGAAAACTTCGCGCAGTGAATGCAGACGGTCCAGATTTTGTGAGGAAGGCTTTCCTTGGAAACGACATGGTAGCCTTTCTTGACGAAGAATGCAGGCACATAGGTCAGGGCGAACAGACGCGCAAGCCCCAGGCCCTTGGCCCAGCGCTCGCAGGCGTCGACAAGCATGCTCCCAAGGCGATGCCCCTGGAGTTCAGGCGCAACAACCAGCGAGCGGATTTCCCCAAGGTTTGTTCCATAAACATGCAGGGCAGCCACCCCGGCCAAGGTCCGGTCGTATGTGGCGACAAGGAATTCCTGCAGGTGCTCGAAGATGTCGTCCCTGCTGCGCGGCAGGATCACATGGGCCTTGGCCATGGGCTGCAGCAGATCATGAATATTGTCCACGTCCGATGCTGCTGCCGGGCGGATGCTGATGCGATGGGGCATCAGGAGGCCTTGGCCGAACGCAGCATCGCGCGCGCATGTTCGAGCGCACGGTCATGACCGCCGCCCAGCATGCGCGCAAGTTCCCTCACACGTTCATCGTCATTCAGCACGCGCAGACAGGAAACCGTTCGCTGATCCCGGGTATGTTTTTCGATATTGACGTGGCGGTCTGCGTAGGCTGCAACCTGCGGCAGGTGCGAGATGACCAGCACCTGCCGCGTTTGTGCCATGGTCGAGAGCACGCGGCCGATATGCCATGCGATCTCCCCGCCCACGCCGGTGTCCACTTCATCGAACACGGCGAGCGGAGGCGCGTTCCTCATGGCATGGCATCCTTTCAGTGCAAGCACGAAGCGCGAGAGTTCGCCACCGGATATCGTCGTGTTCAATGCGCGCCATGGTTCGCCAGGATTGGCCATGACCTCAAGGTGTATGCGATCAAAGCCATGTTCGTTCCAGTGCTCGGAAGAGGCAAGCCCTTGAATCCGAAAGCGCACCTGCATGTCCTGCAGGGCTAATGCATCCAGGTGCGGGCGTATCAGACGAACGAGCCTGTCCGCAGCGCGCTGCCGTTCTTCGTGCAACCTGTTGGCCATGGAGACGTACGCCCTTTCGGCGTCTAGAAGCGCCTCTTCCAGCCTGGATTCCTCCCAGGCTGCCGTTTCGGCCAGGGAAAGGTCGTTCTCCAGTCGCTGCATCAGGTGCACAAGGCCTTTCTCATCGGTCTGGTGTCTGCGCATGGCTTCATGGAGGGCAATCCGTCTTTCCTCATGGGCCTGGAAGGCCTCTTCATCGAATTCCGCATCCCGAACGGTGCGCAGCGAGGGGGCTGCTTCTTCCAGCAGGGCATCGGCCTGCATGACAAGCTCCAAGGCCCTGGCAAGGGATTCATCGTAATCGGCCACGGACTTCAATGCGTGCATGGCCTGGCCCATCAGGAAGCGCGCACTCGGCTCATCCTCATCAAGCGTGGCCAGTGCGAGGGCCGCCGCTTGCTGCAGTTGGGCGTGGCGCCGCCCCTTTTCAACGGATGCCTCAAGTTCTTCCGCAAGACCTTCCCTGGGCGCCACGGCTCTGAGTTGATCCAGCTCATGTCGCATCCAGTCCGCCTGCTTCAGCGCCCTTTCCTTCTCCTGTCTCAGCCGGCGCAGCCTGTCCTTGAGCGATTGCCACTGTCTGAAGGCTTGCGCCGTTTGTTGCAGCAATGTCCGGGAGAGTTGGGCATCAAGAAGCTCCCTTTGAAAGTCCTGCTGCAGCAGGGCCTGATGGTCGTGCTGGCCGTGAAGGTCCAACAGCCTCTGACCAAGCTCTCGCAAAACCCTTGCCGGCACTGGCGTGCCATTGATGAAGCAGCGTGACCGGCCGTCAGCACGGATGATCCGCCGCAGAATGAGCTGATCGTCCGCATCCAGATCATGGGCTTCCAGAAACCGTGCGATTCTCTCCTCATGACCTTCCCACACGGCCATGATTTCAGCCTTGTCGGCCCCATGGCGCACCCAGTCGGCATTGGCCCTTGATCCGAAAACCGAGCCGAGGGCATCAACCAGAATGGATTTGCCGGCTCCAGTTTCGCCCGTAAAGACCGTCATGCCTGCGCCGAGTTCAAGGTCCACGGCTTCCATCAGCGCAAACTGGCGGATGTGCAGTGAGACGAGCATGTGGTCTATTTGACCTCGAGGTGTCCTGCCCAGTGCAGCTTGGTGCGCAGCACCTCGAAATAATGCCGCTGCGGCAGGTAGATCAGCGACACGACCGGCCCCCGTCGCACGCAAATACGGTCGCCTTCATCAAGTTCCATATGCCCCTGGCCATCAAGGTTCAAGGCGGCAGAGCCGGGGACGCCGACAAGCTGCAGTTCGATGCAATCCGTTGCAGGCACGACGATCGGTCGGTTGGAGAGCGTGTGCGGGCAAATGGGGACCACGCCTATGGCTTCCACCTCCGGATGAATGATGGCGCCGCCAGCCGAAAGGGCATAGGCCGTGGAGCCCGCGGGTGTCGCAAGGATCAGCCCGTCGCCCCTCATGCGGAAGACGAACTGATCGCGGATCATCATCTCGAATTCGATCATGCGCGGATGCGCGCCGCGCTGAATGACGACATCATTGATGGCCCAGCCGCTATAGATGCGCCTGCCGTCGCGCCGTGCCTCGGCATGCAGGGAGAAGTACTGTTTGGTTTTGCAGCGGCCCAGCAGGATGTCATTCATGACGTCGAACATGCTGCCCACGGGCGTATCGGTCAGGAAACCCAGCCGGCCGAGATTGATGCCGAGAATCGGGACCTTGCTGCCGATGAAATGTCGGGCCGTGTGCAGCAATGTGCCGTCCCCTCCCAGTACGACCATCAGCTCGACATGTTGTGGCATGGATTCCAGGTCCATGCTGTCAGGCGCGTTTGGGACAAGGTTGTCGTCCATCCATACCGTGCAGTCGCGTTTTTTCAGCCATCCCCTGAGGTCGTTGGCCAGGGAGGCCGCCTGGCCATCGTTCGGTTTGGCCGTGATGCCAATCAGCTTCACCGCGAGGCTCCACGCCAATCATCAGGCTGCCGGTGGCACTGGAAGCACTGATCGGCCTTGGTATGCCCTGGTGGTTGCGGACGCATCCCCTGCTCGCCATGGCATGTCATGCAGGCTGCACGTGTTGTGCTGTTGATGTGCACCTCGTCATTGGGTACGGGCTTGGTCGTTCGCTCCTTGGTTCCCAGAACGAGGAGCGTGATGACGACAGCTATGATGCCGAGGAACAGAAAATCGCGCTTGTTGGGGCTCCAGTGAATCCTCGTTCTTGTATCCAATGGGCGGTCTCCTCTTGATGCAGATGGCTAAGCATGGACGACAAACCGGGATTTTGCATCAGTCTTTCCGCCATTGCACCAATCCATGCATGGCCAGCAGCAATAAGCCCATCAGCAACAGTGTGACGAGATCCTCTCCATAGGCCAGCAGAAACGGCTGGTGCAATCGGCCGAGGATTTCCGTCAGCAGCGGCGAGAACAGCAGCAGGCCGCAGGCGGCAGCGCCTGAAAGGCCAAGCTTCAATGCTCCAGGGGCAGGTCTTCTCTTGAAAGTCGCTCTTTTCGGCCCCACAAAATGCTCCGCATCATTGAAAAAGCCCATAATTTGCATGGGCGGTTAATTTGGGCAACTGACGATAGCATTCGCCTGGTTTCGATGAAAGCACGAAATCACTGGAGGATACAATGATTATATTTACGGACCATAAGATGGCCATCATAGCGGGTTTTGTGCTGGCTTTCGTCCTGATTGGCGTTGCCACGGCCAGTGGTGGCGGTTTGGATGCGGATCAGGTTCTTGCCGCCGTCGCCCGATGGGGGCATTTTCTGGCCGGCATCACCTGGATCGGCCTGCTCTACTATTTCAACTTTGTACAGGTTCCCGCTCTGGGCAAGGTCTCCGCCGAGACCAAGGCCGAGCTCTTCAAGGAGGAAAGCATCGTGCGCAGGGCCCTGTTCTGGTTTCGATGGGCCGCCTTGGCAACGGTGATCTTTGGTCTGCTGCTCCTTGCCGGTCTCTGGAAGAGCGGAGGGGCGGCGGCCATCAGTACGGATATCATGATCGGAGCCACGTTTGGCCTGATCATGTGGGCCAATGTCTTCTTTGTCATCTGGCCCAATCAGCGGAAGGTCATCGGCATCGTCGATGCCACGGCCGAGGAGAAGGCGGCCGCAGGCAAGAAGGCATTGATTGCCAGCAGGACGAACACCATCCTGTCGATTCCGATGCTGTTCTTCATGGCTTCCAGTGCACACTTCCCGGTGTTTGGCTGACAAGCCTGATCGCGTAATGAAGAGGCGGCCGTCCAGGCCGCCTTTTCTTATGGTTTTGGTTCGTGACAGCACCGACGGATTTTGTTCGCTGATTGCCGACATGGGCATTTGTTCAACATGCACGGGTTTTCACTCGGTCGCTGGCTGGGGCATGAGCTTCTGATTTGGGTGCGGATGGCTCCCTTAGTCGTCAACGCCGACCCCCGGCATCGATCACCTATGGTAGTTCAAATCAGAACTGCGTTAAACGCACGATCGACATCAACCGGGTCAATACGCCAGGCCCTGATGTCAGTGCCGGAAATGACGGATGCCGGTGAACACCATGGTCAGGCCATGTTCATCGGCTGCGGCAATGACCTCTTCATCCCGGATGGATCCGCCCGGCTGGATCACGGCCGTTGCACCAGCCTCGGCCAGTGCATCGACACCGTCGCGGAACGGAAAGAAGGCATCGGATGCTACGGCGGAGCCGTGAATGGCCTCTCCGCCGTGTCGGGCAGCGATGCGCGTGGAGTTCACGCGATTCATCTGGCCAGCGCCGACCCCCAATGTGACGCCATCCTTGGCAAACACGATGGCATTGGATTTGACGTGCTTGGCCACGGTCCAGGCAAACAGCATGTCCTGCCATTCCTGTTTGCTGGGTTGGCGCTTGGTTACGATGCGGCAGTCTCCTTGGTCGAGCCTGTGGGCATCCCTTTCCTGAACGAGCAAGCCCCCTGATACTCGCTTGAAGTCCCAGCCGCCAGCAATCGGCTCCGCCGAAGGTGCAAGCAATAGTCGCAGATTTTTCTTGGCCGCCAGGATTTCGCGGGCTTCATCATCAAAGCCGGGCGCAATGATGACCTCCATGAATGTTTCGCCGATGAGCCTGGCTGTCGCCGCAGTGACGGGACGGTTGAATGCCGCAATGCCGCCGAAGGCGGATACGGCATCGGCAGCACGCGCTCGGGCATAGGCATCTGCCTGGTCTTCTCCAAGAGCGACGCCGCAGGGGTTTGCATGCTTGACGATGACGACGGCTGAGGCTTCGAAATCGCGCACGCAGGCATATGCAGCATCGGCATCGGCGATGTTGTTGAACGAGATGGCCTTGCCCTGAAGGATCTGGCAATCGGCCATGGAAACGCCGACATCCTCGGGATCGGCATAAAAGGCGGCTTTCTGATGCGGGTTCTCGCCATATCGGAGCTCATGACGGGTCTTGATGAACTGGCGTGTGAGAATGTCCGGAAATGCACGCTGCGTTCCGTCCGCATTGAGGGACGAGAAATAATGGGCGATGGCCCCATCATAGGCCGCCGTATGGGCAAAGGCCTTGACCGCCAGAGCCCGACGCTTGCCCTCATCGAGGGTGCCTGCGTCCATGGAATCCAGGACCATGCCGTAATCGCCCGGATCGACGATGATGGTCACAAACTGATGGTTCTTCGCCGCTGCGCGAACCATGCATGGCCCGCCGATGTCGATGTTTTCAATCGCATCCTCGATCGTGCACCCCGGCTTGCTCACGGCCTCCCGGAACGGATAGAGGTTCACGCAGACCAGATCGATGGGCTGGATGCCATGGGCTTGCATGGCCGCGCGGTCTTCCGCATGGTCACGGCGGGCCAGAATGCCTCCATGCACCTTCGGATTCAGTGTTTTCACGCGGCCATCCATGATCTCGGGAAACCCTGTGTAATCCGAGACTTCCCGGACCTTGATACCCGCCTCTCGCAGCAATCGGGCCGTCCCTCCCGTGGATAGGATCTCCACACCGCGCTCGACAAGCGCACGCGCAAATTCCACGATGCCTGTTTTGTCCGAAACGCTGATCAGAGCCCGTTCAATGTTCATCGAAAGACCACCTTGCCTTGCAATTTGATACGAGACGCGGAACGCTACGCATCCCCCCCATCAACGCAAGATTGAGGGCATGGAGGTTTCATGCGTCAAGCGTTCCTGTTCCTGGCTTTGGGCTACCTTCTCATCAGCAGCGATGCTGCGTGGGCGACGCCGCATATGAAAAGCGCCCGTTTCCCCAATGGGGTCAAGCTCGTCGTAGATGAAAGTCACGCGGCGCCGGTGGCCATGGTTCAGGTCTGGCTGAAGGTCGGAGGACGGGACGAGATGCCGGGCAAGACCGGCCTGGCTCATGTGTTTGAGCACATGATGTTCAAGGGATCTCGCAAGCTTGGCCCCGGGGAATTCTCCAAGCGCATCGCGGCCATTGGCGGTAACGACAATGCCTTCACGACGCATGACTATACAGCGTATTTTGAAACCGTGCCTGCATCGCGCGTCGATGAAGTGTTGGGCATGGAGGCAGAGCGTTTCGCGCATCTGCGCCTGGATGCCGAGGAGTTTGCCAAGGAAATCAGGGTCATCCAGGAAGAGCGACGCATGCGCACGGAGGATGATCCGAACAGTCGTTTGTTCGAGGAAATCTCCGCCACGGCCTTGCGTCTGCATCCGTACCGTAACCCGGTCATCGGGTGGATGCAGGATTTGAGGCGCCTGACCATTGAGGACGTGCGATCCTTTTACAAGGCACATTACGTGCCGGAAAACGTCATTGTCGTCATTGTCGGTGATGTCGAATTCGAGCATGTGAAAGCGGTCGTCGGCCGGACATTCGGGCGTCTGAGGCCGCGGAGCGCTCCCCCGCGCTTTGCGCCTGTGGAGCCCGAGCCCCTGGGACCGAAGCGGATGGTTGTCCGTCTGCCCGCCCAGCTGCCGATGGTCGCGATCACGATGCCCGTGCCGGTATGGCGGCCGGGGGAAAACGACCGCGAGGTCGCTGCGCTGGCCGTGGCCACGCAGATTCTGGCCGGCGGTTATGGCGCGCGCCTGCAACGGGATCTGGTTGATCGCGAACGCCTTGCTTTCCAGGCCTCGGCCGGCTATGACCCGTTCGGCATGGGCATCGATCTCTGGTTCGCGTACGGGATGCTGGGCCCGAAACAGTCTGCCGGCCAATTTGAGGCTGGATTCTGGCGTCTGATAGAACGGCTCGCATCCCACGAGCTCGATTTGGACACGTTGGAGGCTGCCAAGCGAAACATCATCGCCGATGAGGTCTTCGCCCAGGACTCCCTTTATCTGCGCGCCAAGGAGATCGGTCGTCTGGAAGCCGTGGGCATCGGAGCCGAGCATCGCGATGCGTGGCTGGAAGCGATCCGGAAGGTCGGCCCCGCCGATGTGCGCCGCGTCATTCACAAATGGATTCGTGCGGATCGCGCAACCACCGGCGTGTTGCAACCTAAGGCGGGCAAGGGAGGTAGGTCATGAGGATTCTGCTGTCCTGTCTGGCCGTGATGCTCGTTCATGTCTCGGCCTGGGCCGTGCCGCCGATTCAGCAGGCCACCCTTCCGAACGGGATCCGCGTGCTGTTGATGGAGGCCCATGATGTTCCCATGCTGTCCATGCAGCTTACGCTACCGGCTGGCAGCCGTTTCGATCCTCTGGGCAAGGGCGGAGCTGCGGCCTTGCTGGCGGCGATGCTGACCGACCATACGGCTCGTCATGATCATGATGCCTGGGCCGAGTTCCTCGATCGGCATGCCTTGCGGCTTGGCAGCGATGTGGACAAGGATGCGCTGCATGTGTCGCTGACCGTGCTGCGGGAATCCCTGAACGATGGCATGGGGGCGCTGGCCGAGGCGCTACTGTATCCTGGCTGGGATGAAAATCGCTTCTCCATTCTGAGGCAGGATGCGGTATTTGCGGCCAGAAAAGCGCTTGAGGAACCCGGGGTCGTCGCCAATGCAGCCGCCCTCGAGATGCTGTATGGCGATCACCCATACGGACATCGCAGCGAAGGATCGCCCGATTCATTGCAACGAATCGGCATGGCGGATCTGCAGGCGATTTACCGACGGCAGGTCAAGCCCGCGGGTGGGGTGCTGGCCGTCAGTGGCGATGTCACCATGCCCGAGTTGCTGAAGCTGGTCCGGCAATATTTCGGCGCTTGGGAAGGTAGTCCGGCTATGGCCCGGCAGGACATTGCGGAACCCCGGCTTGTCAGGGGACAGCAAAGCATGCTTGACATGCCGACCAGCCAAACCCTGGTTCAGTTCGTTCGTCTTGGACCTGCGCGCAATGCACCCGATTTCTTCCCGATCTTCGTGCTCAATCACATGCTGGGCGGTGGCGGCTTTGCCTCGCGCCTGATGGAGGAGGTGCGCGAAAAGCGGGGGCTGGTGTATGGAATCTATTCCTATTTCGTCCCGCTGACCATCGGCGGCCCGTTCACGATCATGTTGCAGACTCGCGCCGATCAGGCAGACGAGGCGGAACGCATCGTACGGCAGGTCATGCAGGACTTCGTGTCCGGAAAAATCAGTCAGCGCATGCTTGATGCAGCCAAGACGCATTTGGTGGGCAGTTTTGCGCAGCGGCTTGATTCCAATCGGGAGCGGGTCGGATTGATGTCCATGATCGGCTTCTACGGCCTTCCCCTTGATTACCTGCAAACCTGGACCGCACATGTGCGGGCCGTCACCCTCCAGCAGGTCAGACAGCAGGCCAAGCGCTGGCTCAGATTTGAGGACTGGAACGTGATCCGGGTCGGCCCGATCGCGCGCTGATCCGTTCATGCGCGTGACCGCTGGAGAGCTGCGAGGCCGCGTGGTTCGCGTTCCGAGCGTGACCGGCCTGAGGCCGACGCCATCCAAGGTCCGCCAGGCCATGTTCAATATCCTGGGGCCTGTCGCCGGGTTTCACATGCTGGATCTGTATGCGGGAAGCGGCATCATGGCCCTGGAGGCCTTGTCCAGGGGGGCTGCAAGGGTCATCAGCATCGAACGGCACCGGGGCTTGATTGCCCGGATGCGCCAGCTCTGCAGACAATGGCGGCTTGAAGGGCGCTGGCAAATCATTCAGGAACGAATTCCCCATGGCCTGGCCGGAATCGCAGATGCGCGTTTTGATCTGATCTTCGCCGATCCCCCTTATGCAAGCGATGAGGCTGCATCTCTGCCGGTTTGGCTGGACCGCCATGGCATCGGTTGCGGGCGGCTGGTCATCGAGACCTCGCTCAGGTCTGAATCATGCTGGCCGGACACATGGCATGAGCTGCAATGTCGTTGCTATGGCGATACCTGCTTGCATTTTCTGGAGCAGGCGGATCACGGGAAAAGGAGTCATGCATGACCAGAATCGCGATTTACCCCGGCACCTTCGATCCCATCACGCTGGGACATGTCGATGTCGTATTGCGCGGGCTGAAGCTTGTGGACCGGATCGTCATTGGCGTGGCCGAGAATACGGCCAAGCGTCCCCTGTTCGATCTGCAGACACGTCTGGAGATGGTGAAGGAGACCTTTGCCGACGAGTCCCGCATCAAGGCCGTGGCCTTCTCGGGCTTGCTGGTGGAGCTCGCTCATGAGTTTGGTGCCGGTGCCATTCTGCGCGGTCTGCGGGCAGCCTCTGATTTCGAATATGAATTCCAGATGGCCACGATGAATCGACGACTCGATGAATCGATCGAGACCGTCTTCGTCATGGCCCGCGAGGACTACACCTTCGTCTCTTCCCGGTTCATCCGCGAAATCGCCAGCATGGGAGGCGATGTCTCCTCGCTCGTCCCTCGGCCGGTGGTACAACGATTGCATGGGCTGCGCAACTGAGCTCCGGCATGGAGTGGGGTTTGTTCCTTTCAGCCCTGATATCCTCGACCCTGATGCCGGGCGGTTCCGAGGCCCTGCTGCTCTATCGCCTGCATGAGGGTGGTGAGCCCTGGAAGCTCGTGGCCATCGCGACAGCCGGCAACACGCTGGGCAGCATGATGACCTATGGGCTCGGGCGCCTGGGCAACGTAGTCGCCCACAGGCGCTGGCTGCGCATGAACGAACAACTGATCGCCCGCGCCGAGCGCGGGTTTGCGCGCTTTGGGCAGCCGGCGCTGCTGTTTGCATGGCTGCCTTTCATCGGCGATCCCCTATGCTTGGTCGCCGGCCTGTTGCGCAGTCCGTTGCCGATGTTCGTGCTGCTTGTCGCCACGGGCAAGGCTGCCAGATATGCGGCTCTGGCCTGGGCTTATGTTCAGGGCGAGACGGCCTTGAGCGGCGGCTGATCGCTGCTGGCATTCGCACGGCTGCTTTTCGCTTGACGACAGGCTAGCATGCGCGCATGAGCAGGCGCGTGATTCCCATCCAGAGCAAGGAAGAAGGGCAACCCATGACGGGCAAGCCGAAATGGCTGAAGGTCAGGGCGCCGCTTTCTCCCGAATATCGTGAACTGTTCCGACTGATGCGCAACAAGCATCTGAACACCGTATGCGAGGAGGCAAGCTGTCCGAACATCGGAGAATGCTGGAAGCATGGCTCGGCCACGTTCATGATTCTCGGTCGCGTCTGCACGCGCACATGCGCGTTCTGTGACGTTGAAACGGGCCGGCCCGATCCGGTCGATCCCAGGGAGCCGGAAAACCTGGCCGAGGCCGCCGCCTCGATGGGGTTGAGGCATGTGGTGATCACCTCGGTCGATCGCGATGACCTCCCCGATGGAGGAGCCTCGCACTATGCTGCCACCATCCGTGCCGTGAAGTCGCGCCTGCCTGAGGCCACCATCGAGGTGCTCACGCCGGATTTCCAGCGCAAGCCTTCCTCGTGCCTGGAAAAGATCATCGAGGCTGGGCCGGACATCTTCAATCATAATCTGGAAACGGTCCCGCGGCTGTATCGTTCCGTTCGTCCGGGCGCCCGTTATTTCACGAGCCTGCGCCTGCTGCAGCGGGCCAAGGAGCTTGCTTCCGGCGTGGTCACCAAATCGGGAATCATGGTCGGGCTTGGCGAGGAGCGGGATGAGGTGCTGCAGGTGCTTGACGATCTGCGAGAGGCCGAAGTGGATATCCTGACCATCGGCCAGTATCTGCGCCCGTCAGCGAAGCATCACCCGGTCATCCGTTACTGGGAACCCGAGGAGTTCGAGGAGCTGAAGTATCTGGCCGAAAGAAAGGGCTTCGGCATGGTCGCTTCCGGTCCCCTCGTGCGTTCCTCGTTTCATGCCGAAGACGTGTTCGATGCCTTGAGGCTCAAACACGGCGCATGATGCGAGCTTCCCGGTTTCCAGCGTCTCATCGAGACAGGTTATGAGCCGGAACCGGTTGCGCTTGTTCTTCTGAAGATGCCGTCGGTTTTCAGCAAGCTGAGTCTTCGCTATCCCTTCTGGCTGGCCGCCATCTTTCTGGTGTTTTTCCTTGCCATGGGCGTGGAGCCCGTATCCCGACAGGTCTGGTGGGCCGAAAACATTCCGGTCATCATCGTTTTCGCAGGCCTTGTCATCAGCTATCCATGGTTCCGCTTCAGCAACACGGCGTACTCACTCATGGCCGTATGGCTGTTCTGGCATACCATTGGCGGGCATTACACATTTGCCGGCGTTCCATTCGACTGGTTCAGCCACGCATTTGGTTTCGAGCGCAACCATTTTGATCGCATCGGGCATTTTTCCGTGGGATTCTATGCCTACGGCATCATCGAATGGCTGCTGCGGCGGAAGCTGTGCGGCCCCGTGCTGGCCAGTCTGTTTGGCGTCCTGGCCATCATGGCCGTGGCTGCCGCCTATGAAATCATCGAATGGTGGTATGCGGTCGTGGAGGGGGGAGAAGCCGGCCTGGCCTTCCTTGGGTCCCAGGGAGACATCTGGGATGCGCAAAAGGACATGCTTGCCGACACCCTGGGCGCCATCACGGCCGTGGGGCTCTTCTGGGGAAGCCGCCCCCATCTCCGGAGGCTGCCATGACACACTGACTGATGTGCGACGAGATGCTGCGTGGCCTGGGCAAATGGCTCAGGATCGCTGGCTATGATACGGCCATGGCCGAATTGGGAAGCAGTGACCGGCAAATCCTGGAGACTGCGGCAAGGGAACAGCGCATTCTGATCACGCGTGATCGTGATCTGGCCCGACAGCACCTGGCCAGAGGAAGGGTGCTGTTGCTCACCGGTCAGGGCATGGGCGTCTGGGCAGAAGAGCTGAAGCAGAAGCTTGGCATTGACTGGCTTTATCGCCCGTTCAGTCGCTGCGCTCTTTGCAATTGCCCCTTGCAACGGGGGGCAGGTCCGCTGGGTTCGCGACTGCCGGAGCATGTTGCCCGTAACCGCCATGATTGCTGGCATTGCCCGAGCTGCATGAAGCCCTATTGGGTCGGAGGCCATGTCAGACGCATGCGCAACCGTCTGCGCCAGTGGGCCATGAGCGGTTCTCATGTCTAACGGGTTTCCACCGGGCGGGGGATCTCGATGTAGGTGCTGACCGGCTGGTGACAGATCGGACATCGCTCCCTTGGCAACTCGGTAACCGTGGCGCCGCAGTTCCGATTGACGAAATAGCGATGTTCCTCGGTCTTGAATCGCTTGATCAGCAAACGGAAAAACATGCCCGTCCCGCTCTGGATCTGCTTGATCAGATCCCGGTGCTGCCGTTCGGCAGACCATGCGTAACGGATATACTTCTGCGCTTCTTCATGATGTTCGGCCTCGATGCGCTCCAGATAAGCCGGATATTCCCTGTCGATTTCGGCCAATTCCACATTGGTCGCATATTTCAGGTTTTCCCGGGTGGTTCTCGCCCGTATGCCGGTCAGGGAGACCTCGGGCACGGCCGCATGCAGCTCTTGCAGGATGCGCCGGAATTGTCGGGCATGCACGGATTCGGAATAGGCGAGTGCCGCAAACAGGTGGGCAATGTTGGGGTGGCCCTCCCTGAGGGCCGCTTCGGAGAAAAGCTGGTAGCGATGATGGGCCATGATCTCCTTGGCATGGAGCTCCTGCAGCACGGCGATTGTCTGTGGATAGGCATGATCCTCCGCTTGGGCCATTCCCTGAAGAAAGGCCAGCATGACCGTCGGGGCAAGCAACCACACGGTCGAGCTGCGGATGATCCTCATCATAATTCAAGCATAGACCCGCCCTCAGTCCAGGCGCAAGCAAGGGGCCAGCCGTGATCAGTCGCCAGAATCCTCGCCCTGCTCGTTGTCCCCGCCTGCGGCATCGAGAATGGCCCCACCCACCTGAAACGGAACCTTGATGACAGCCGTGGTCACGTCCACGGCCGTGCCCACCACGGCGCCAACGCAACCGCTGCTCAGCAAGGCCGTAATCAGCAAGGCCGACGCAATCCATTTGTGCATGGGCCCATGATAGGAAGTCCAGACTTCATTCGCCAGAGAAAACTGGCAGGCTTGAGGATGTCAACGAACTGCCGGGGGGCTGCCATGCAAACCCAGATCACAATCCATGATGCGCTGAAGACCTGGGGCTTGCGCAACCTGGAGGCCATTCACTGGAATCTTCCGACGCCCCGGTTGTACGAGCATGCGATCCGCAATCGCGAGGGACACATCGCGCACATGGGAGCGCTTGTCGTGCGCACGGGACATTTCACCGGCCGCGCCGTGCATGACAAGTTCATCGTGGATGAGCCGGTCAATCGGGACAAGGTCTGGTGGGGTGATTTCAACCAGGCCTTTCCCGAGCATCGCTTCGATGCATTGTTGCAACGGGTCTGCCGGTACCTCGAGGGGCGCGAGGTTTATGTGGAGGATTGTCTGGTTGGCGCCGACTCGCAGTTCGAGAAACATGTGCGCGTGATCACGCAGGATGCCTGGCACGCCCTTTTTGCTCGCACGATGTTTGTCCGGCCCATTGACCTTGGCCGACAGCTTGGCGGCGGCGAGCCGGCATTTACCGTGTTGCATGTGCCGCATTTTCGAGCCCTGCCCAGTCAGGATGGCACCCATTCAGAGGCCTTTGTCATGCTGCATCTTGCGCGGCGCATCGTGCTGATCGGCGGTACGGCCTATGCGGGCGAGATCAAGAAGTCCATCTTCACGATCATGAACTACCTGCTGCCGGACGAGGATGTGTTGCCCATGCATGCATCGGCCAACATCGGCGAGAACGGGGATGTCGCCGTGTTCTTTGGCCTTTCCGGAACGGGCAAAACCACGCTTTCCTCAGATCCGAAGCGTCGCCTGATCGGGGATGACGAGCATGGCTGGAGCAGTCATGACATCTTCAATTTCGAGGGAGGGTGCTATGCCAAGGTGGCGCGCCTCTCCCCCGAGAAGGAACCGCTCATCTATCAGGCCACCCAGCGTTTCGGCACGATTCTTGAAAACGTCTGCATGGATATCGAGAGCCGGCGCGTGAACTTTGATGATACCTCGCTGACGGAGAATACGCGCGCTGCCTACGCAATCCAGGCCATTCCTGGCGCCGTGTATCCAGGCGTGGCGCCGCAACCCCGGCATGTTGTCATGCTCACGGCCGATGCATTCGGCGTGCTCCCTCCCATCGCCCGGCTGACCCCGGCTCAGGCCATGTACCATTTCCTTCTGGGCTATACGGCCAAGATTGCCGGGACCGAAGAAGGCGTCAGGGAGCCCCAGGTCACGTTCTCGCCCTGTTTCGGTGCACCGTTCATGGCTCGTCATCCGACGGTTTATGCCCGTATGCTTGGCGAGAAGCTGCGCACGGAAAATGTCAGTTGCTGGCTGATCAACACCGGCTGGACAGGCGGAAGTTATGGAACGGGTCGGCGCATGGATATCGACATCACCCGTGCCTTGCTTGACGCGGCCCTGAGCGGCCGTCTCGAACAGGTCTCCTACAGCAATGATCCCGTGTTCGGGTTGCAAGTTCCCAAGCACTGTCCGCATGTGCCTGAGAGCCTGCTAGACCCTTCTGCAAGCTGGTCCGACAGGGAGGCCTACATGCAAACGGCGAAAAGGCTGAAGGCCGAGTTCGAGGTGCAATATGCCAGCCTGGATGATGCGGGGCGGATCCGATGCTGATGCAATGGGTCGAGCATCCCGAGGAGCAAACCGAGGCGGCCCTGCTGCGCAGGAGGGGCATCCGGCATGGATGGGTCAGGGCAAGAACCCCTGATTCCATGCCCGATCGCGGGGCCATGCTTCACCATTGGAATCAGGCCAGAGCCATTCACCTGCCGGGACTCTTTCTGCCGAGCGTAGCCAATCATGCCGACCATATTCGCGATGCACTGGCCATCATGAGGCGTGTGCGCGAAGGCGAAAGCTGTCTCGACATTCTGGATGAACCGCGTTATCAGCGGCGTCTGCAGCCGGACTTCGAGATGCTGGCGGCTGTGCATTCCGGGCATGACCCCCAGGAAATCGAGAAGATCGCCTTTGATGCGGTCAAGTCCGGCGAGCTGTTCGCCGAGGATCTTTGGATGAAGGTCTCCCGCCTGTCCTTTTACGAGGAGGATGCATCCGTTCGCTTCCGCTTCTCCTATGGCCTGGAAATGTTCAAGGCTCAGGAGGACGATCCCCTGCGGGAGCGGCTGGCCGCCGAGCTTGCGGAGCGGATTTTCCCTGAATGTGCATTGGTCACCGAAGATGCGGAACTGAATGCGCTGTTGCGCGACATGCTCGGCCTGCAGCCCATGTTCGTGGAACGAATCATCTATTCCAATGCCCCCAATGGTGGCGCCCAGTTTCATCAGGATGTCGAACAGGGGCATCTCGGGGTCATCTATGCCCAGCTCCATGGTCGCACCGGCTGGCTGGCCCTGCCACGAAGTGCACTTCTTGAGGAAATCCGTGCTTTTCTGGCCGAGGGTCGCGTGCTTCTGCACGCCGATTTCGATGAGGGCCAGCTGGAAGCCCTGTGTCATCTGGCCCGGGACCGTGAACGCCTTGTCGATGCGCTGGAGAGCGAGGATCAGGGTGTGCTGGAACAGTTGCTCAACCAGAGCCCGATGTTCACGCGCTGGCTTGTCGAACACGGTTGGGGGATCATGCTTCAGCCGGGCGATGTCTTGCTGCTGCCGCAGCAGACAACGGATCTGTGCTGTTGGCATGCCGTGTTTTGCCTGGATGAGGAACCGGGGCATGCGCTCTCGTTTGCGCTTGCACCCGGTGCATGAATGAGCGCTCCGGTGTGAGCATGGAGGAGACGGCAGGCCGGCACTTGTCCGATGCGAATCGTCTGGCCGGGTCTTCCAGCCCGTATCTTCGCCAGCACGCAGGCAACCCCGTCAACTGGCAGCCATGGAGCGAGGCAGTTTTTGCCGAGGCCCTGAGACTCAACAAGCCCGTGCTCGTCTCCATTGGCTATTCCACCTGCCACTGGTGCCATGTCATGGAGAAGGAGTCGTTTTCGGATCCGGAGGTAGCCGACGAGCTGAACCGCACCTTTGTCTGCATCAAGGTGGATCGCGAAGAACGCCCGGATCTCGATGCCATTTACATGAGGGCAGCGCAATCCCTGACTGGCGGAGGAGGCTGGCCGTTGCATGTGCTGCTCACGCCGGAGAAGAAGCCCTTTTACGCCTTCACCTACCTTCCCAAGGAAGACCGCTTCGGACGCATGGGGCTGATGTCCCTGAGCAGGCGCATTGCGACACTGTGGCGTGACGACCGCGAACGTATCGAGCGATCCGCTGCGGCCCTGGGCAGGGCCCTGCAGGAACAGGCCAGCGGGTCGCAGGAACAGGCCGATATCGGCATGGCCGGGGTTGATGCAGGATACCGGGCCCTGATGAAGCGCTATGATGCCGAATGGGGCGGCTTTGGCACGGCTCCCAAGTTTCCCAGTCCGCATCAGCTGCTGTTTCTTTTCCGTCACGGCATCCTGGCTGGGAAGCAAGCGGCCATTCAGGCCGCGACCCATACCTTGAGAGCCATGCAGAAAGGAGGCATGCATGATCATGTCGGCGGCGGGTTTCACCGGTATTCAACCGATCGTTATTGGCACCTGCCCCATTTCGAGAAAATGCTCTATGACCAGGCCATGCTGCTGATCGCCTACACCGAGGGCTGGCTTGTCAGCGGAGACGCCTCGTTCAGGGAGACGGTGGAAAATCTCGTGCGTTACCTTCTGGGGCGCATGCAGTCTCCGGAAGGGGCCTTCTATACGGCCGAGGATGCGGATTCGCAAGGACAGGAAGGGCTTTACTATGTCTGGAGCACGGCGGAAATCCGTTCCCTGCTCGAGGCCCGCGAGGCTGATGCGGTGATCCGCGCGTTCGGTCTGAGGGATCAGGGCAACTATGCCGATGAATCAACCGGAGGGACAACCGGGCGGAACGTGCTTGATCTCATTGATGGAGAAGCGCTGTCTGCCCTCAACTGGCCGGACATACGCACAAGACTTCTCTCCGCCCGGGATCGCAGGCCCCGTCCATTCCGTGATGAAAAGATCCTCTGCGATTGGAACGGCTTGGCCATCGCCGCGCTGGCCAAGGCTGGTCGCGCCTTCCGGCAAGGGGAATGGATCAGGCAGGCGGCGCGTGCCGGCGCGTTCGTGATGCGGCATCTGTGGCAGGCGGGCGCATTGAAGCACCGCTGGTTTCAGGGGGAGGCCGGCATCGACGCAACGCTGGATGATTATGCCTTTCTCGTCTGGGGCCTGATCGAACTTCATCAGGCCACATTGGATGCACGCTGGCTGGAGGCGGCAGGTATGCTGGCTGACGTCATGCTGGAGCGGCTTGCCGCTCCGGAGGGAGGTCTCTACCTTGCAAATGGAAACGATCTGATTGCCCGGCCTGTCGAGGCCTATGATGGTGCCCTGCCTTCCGGCAATGCCGTTGCCATGCAATCGCTGCTGCGGCTTGGACGTCTTTTCGGCAGGGACGATTTCGAGCGGGCGGCCATGTCGATCGTCAGGCGATTCGCATCCGTTCTGGAACAGGCACCACTGAGCGCGCTGCATTTGCTGTCCGGTATGGAATTGGCGCATGCACCGAGTCTGGAGATCGTACTTGCCGGTCCTGATGATTCGGCAACGGGCAAGGCCATGCGCCGGATCATCGATGGCGCGTTTCTTCCGAATCTTACCATCCTGCGAGCGGATGCGGCAACGAGGCAATGCATTCCGTCCATCCGGCAACATGAGCCGATTGGGCATAAGGCAACAGCCTACGTTTGCGACCATTTCCGGTGCCATGCGCCCACGACTGATCCAGCGGAGCTGGAACGATTGATCGCTCAATCCACGGCATTGACCATACGGCGGGATGAGGGGGTTGGCTCGCGGTAAGGCTGGAGTCCAAGTCTTTCAAACAGCCGTCTGTCGCGATCCGCTTCCGGATTGCCCGTCGTCAGCAGCTTTTCGCCGTAGAAAATCGAATTGGCTCCGGCAAGAAAGCATAGCGCCTGTAGCTCCTCGCTCATCTGCTCACGGCCGGCCGACAGGCGGACCCACGAGGCAGGCATCGTGATTCGAGCCACGGCGATCGTGCGCACGAATTCGAATGCATCCAGCTCATCCGCCGCGGCCAACGGCGTTCCTGGAACCTTGACCAGCATATTGATCGGGACCGACTCGGGATGCGGCTGCATGCGAGCCAGTTGCGCGATCAGACCCGCGCGATGTCTCCGGCTTTCGCCCATGCCGACAATGCCCCCGCAACAGATGCTCATGCCAGCGTCGCGAACGTGACGCAGCGTGTTCAGGCGATCCTCGTAAGTGCGGGTGGTGATGATTTCACCGTAGAACTCGGGATCGGTGTCCAGGTTGTGATTGTAATAATCCAGGCCGGCCTCTTTCAGTCGCTGCGCCTGATCAGCATCCAGCATGCCCAGCGTGGCGCAAACCTCAAGCCCCATGGCCTTGATTTCACGCACCATGTCCAGCACAAGCTCGAAGGCCCGTCCCTTGGGCTCCCTCCATGCAGCCCCGATGCAGAAACGGGTGGCACCCTTCTCCCGGGCACGGCGGGCTGCGGCAACCACCTCCTCCTTTTTCATCAGCAATTCGCGCTCCAGGCCGGTTCCATGATGAACCGATTGCGGGCAGTATTTGCAATCCTCCGGGCAGCCGCCGGTCTTGATTGACAGCAATGTGGACAACTGGACGGTATTGGCATCGAAATGTGCGCGGTGACACTGCTGCGCCTTGAACAGCAGGTCGTTGAACGGCAGTTCAAACAGCTTCTCGATCTCGTCCACGGTCCAGTCATGACGCATAGGGGCTTCCTCCGTTCACCTTTCAGGTCGCAAGGGTAGACGGACTGGGCTTCCGGCGCAAAGCTAATCGACGCTCAAGGCCTCGACGGGCCTCCAGAAGCGGACCATGTCATCCTCGGGCACGAATGCAGGGAGCGCTTCATGGCATGAGCGGATCAGCGCATGGTCCTCCGCCAGATCCACAAGACGAAAGCCAACGCTGCCGCTTTGCCGCAGGCCCAGGGCATCGCCGGCGCCGCGCATCTCCAGGTCCGCCTCGGCAAGCTCCAGTCCGTCATGGCAATGTGTCATGGTGCGCAATCGGGCCAGTCCAGCCTGACCGACATCCTCACTGGGGATCAGGATGCAATATCCCTGCTCATTCGAGCGTCCCACCCGACCCCTGAGCTGATGCAGTTGGGCGAGTCCGTAGCGCTCGGCCTGCTCGATGATGATCAGGCGCGCCTCGGGAACGTTTACGCCGACCTCAACGACGGTGGTTGATACCAGAATCCGGCAGGATCCCTCGGCGAAGGCCTGAAGCGCCCGTCGTTTTTCGTCGGCTTGCATGCGTCCATGCAGTCCCAACACGCCGGCATCAGGGAAGCGCTGTCGCAGCATGTCGGCGCGCTGTGCGACCGAACGCCCATCCTCCTGCTCATCCACCCTGGGGACGATCCAATAGATTCTGCCGCCCTGTGTCAGCAAGCGTCCCATGCCGTCCATCAGGGCGGGGATCTTGTCCATGGGTAGCAACCGCGTGTCCACAGGCTTGCGGCCTGGTGGCATGCCGCGCATCAGGGTCAGATCCATGTCGCCATACAGGGCGAGCGCCAGCGACCTCGGAATGGGCGTGGCTGTCATGCTCAGAAGATGGACGGCCGAGCCCTCCTCTTTCGGCCCCTTCCGATCGGCCAAGGCCCAACGCTGGCGCACGCCGAATCGATGCTGTTCATCCACGATGGCCAAACCCAAGCGGGCGAAGCGAACGTCTTCGACCAGCAGGGCATGGGTTCCGACGACAAAGGGAATGCTGCCGTCAGACAACCCGTGCAGTAACTTCCGTCTTATCCCGGCCGGCATGCCGCCGGTCAGCAGGGCAACCTCGCCAAGACCCTCCAGCAGCGAGGCAAGCGTTTCCGCATGTTGTCTGGCCAGCACCTCCGTCGGAGCAAGCAGGGCGCTTTGCCAGCCGTTGTCCTGGGCATGTGCCATGGCCAGTGCGGCCACCCATGTCTTACCCGCGCCGACATCCCCCTGCACGAGTCGGTGCATGCGTCGACCCGAGGCGAGATCGTGCAGAATGGCATCCCATGCCTGCTTTTGGGCGTCTGTCAGTGGATAGGGAAGACGCGACTGGAGACAGCGGGATGCCTCAGCGCGCAGCATTGGCGTGGCCCGTCTGCCGGCTTCACGTCGTTTTTCACGCATCAGGGCCAGATAAACCAACAGTTCTTCCAATTTCAGTCGCAACAAGCAGGCCTCGGGGTCGGTCTTTTCCGACGGAAGATGAATGCCTCGCAAAGCCGCTTCGAGGGTGAGCGGGCTCCAGGGCCGGACCAGCGCATCCAGCGGTGATGTCAGTCCTGCGGGCATGCAAGCCAGAATGCGGCCGATGAATCGCTGAATACGCTTGCCGCTCAGGCCGGCCAGCGCGGCATACACGGGCCTGATGGATGGTTGGAATGTATCCAGCGGCTGCCATTCGGGATGGGCCATCTGCCAACGGCCTTTCCAGCGCCTAGGCACGCCGCGGACCGTGATCTGGCCTCCTGGCGCAAGGCGTGCATCGTGCATCATGAAGCCCGAATGAAAGAACAGTAGGGAGATCTCGCCATGAGCATCGGTCATGCGAATGATCACCTGCCGCTTTCGACCAACGCCGTGAGTGCGCCTGTCAATGATGCGGCCTGCCAGGCGGACTTCCTGCGACTCGATCAGGTTGTCGATGGTTTCAACCGTGCGATCGTCCTGATAGCGCTTGGGAACGTGCAACAGCAGATCGCCCCAGCAATGGCAGGCTTGTGAAGCCAATGCCGAGGCGAGCTTTGATCCGATGCCATCAAGCTCGGTTAGCGGACGTTGCAAGAAAGCATACATCAGGACATTGTGATGTCAGTCCGGGCATCCCTCAAGGCGTGCGACGGGATTCAACACCTGTTCAATGTCTTCCGGGTGGCAACGACGGTTCCGGTCCGCAAGCCAGCTCAGGTCGATAGTTCAACCTGGACAGGCGCTTGCGGATGCCAAGGATGTGATGAGCGCTCATGGAAAGCGCATTGATGCCAAGGTTCAGGAACGTCTCCGTCCATTCATCGTCCGCCGCCAGTTCGCCGCAAACGGTCACGGGAATACCGTGCCGGCGTCCGGCTTGGGCCGTGTGCGCGATCATCTTGATGATGGCCGGGTGCTTCGCGGGATAAAGGGCGGCTGCCTCTTCATCGTTCCTGTCTGCTGCCAGGGCATACTGCATGAGATCATTGGTGCCGATCGAGAAAAAGTCGCATGCGCTCGCCAGTTCATCGGCGATCATGACGGCTGCGGGCACTTCGATCATGGCGCCGACCGGCACATCGACCGGCCATCCATGGCGGCGGCAAATGCGTTCCATCCGCTTGCGCACCATCTCGATTTCCTCGACCGATGCGACCATGGGCACCAGTACCATGACGGACCCTTCCTGCGCAGCCATCAGGATGCCGGCCAACTGCGCATCGAGGATCTCCGGCCACTGTCTGAGCAGACGGATACCTCTCAGTCCCAGGGCTGGGTTTGCGCCAGCATATTCGTGTCCAGCAATGGTCCGAAAAAGCAGGGGCTTGTCGCCTCCGATATCCAGTAGTCTTATTGTCACTGGCTTGCCATCGAAGGCCTGCACAAGGCGACGATAGCAACGCGCTTGGGTCGGGGTATCGGGCAGGCGCCGGGCGTTGACAAACATGAACTCGCTGCGGAACAGACCGATGCCCTCGGCACCGACTTTCTGCGCCATGGCCGCTTCCTCGACGAATTCGATGTTGGCCATGAGCGCCATGGCGTGTCCGTCCGCGCTGCGGGAAGGCATCCTCGCGTAGGCCAGGAGATCCTCGTGCACGACATCAAGGGCATGCCTGAACACGGCATACTGGTCCAGTAGCTCTTCCGAGGGACGGCAGATCCATCGGCCAAGTTCGGCATCGAGGATGATGACATCGCCATCCTGGACCTCATCCATGAGACCGTGGGCGCCGACGAGCATCGGCAGACCGATGCCTCTTGCGACAATGATGCTGTGAGCGTTGGCTCCTCCCTGTTCGGCTATCAGGCCGGCGGCTCCATACCGCCACAGGGAAACGACATCCACGGGGCTGAAGTCGTCGGACACGAGAATCGTTGGTTCACGGCTCGGCGGCAACTCGGGCACGGACTGACGACCCTGAAGATGCTGCATGATGCGCGAGCCCACCTGTTCGATGTCTTCGCTACGCTCGCGGAGATAGGGGTCCTCGATGGAAGCAAAGACGGCCTGGATTTCATCCATGCGCCGGCGCAGGGCCCACTCGGCATTGATGCCCTCGCGCTTGATCATCTCGGCCGTCTTTTCATTCAATTCGGGGTCGATCAGCAGCATCCGGTGAACTTCGAGAATCAGCACGGGATCATGAATGCCCAGTCGTTCCAGCTGTTCGCACTCACGATCGAGTTCATTGCGCGTCTCTTCCACGGCCTTTCGGAATCGCTCCAGTTCCCGTGAGAGTTGATCGGCGGGGATGTGCCGTTCGGGGATGGGCGGACGGCCGTGAGTCAGTTTCTGCACTCGGCCGATGACAATGCCGATGCTCTTGGCCGTGGCCTGGTGTGTTGTCTCCTTGTGGCGATTCATTCCGCCTCTCCAAAGCCGTCTTCGATCAAGGCGACGACGGCTGCCAGCGCCTCCTTGGCCTCCTCTCCCTTCGTGCGAACGGTCAGCACCGTGCCCTTGGCTGCCGCGAGCATCATGATGCCCATGATGCTTTTTGCATTGATGCTGACGTCATCCCGGACCAGTTCGACCTCGGCATCAAATCGGTTTGCCGTGCTGGCCAGTTTTGCCGAGGCCCTGGCATGCAGACCGAGTCTGTTCCGGATCACCACGGTCTGTTCAGGCATCGGCATCCTGTCCTTCAGCGCCATGGCAAGCACGGGCCTTGTCCATGTACTGTCGGCCAGAGGCAATGGCCTTTCGGGCCAGTGTGCCCAAAGCCCTTTCATGCTCTCGCAAGCTCAGGGCCTTGATCAGCAGGGGAAGGTTGTAGCCCGAAACGATCTCGATATCACCGCGCCCGGACCTTGTCTCAAGAGCAAGATTGCATGGCGTTCCGCCGAACATGTCGGCCAGGATGAGCACCCCGTCTCCCGTGTCGACAAGCCGGATGGCCTGGTCCATGGCCTTGCGCATGGCCCGCAGATCCTGTTCGGGCCCCGCATCAACGGAGGCCAGTTGGTGCTGGGGTCCGAGCACATGCTCGACGGCGCGCACCATTTCGCGTCCAATGTGGGCATGACCGACAAGCACGATGCCAATCACGGATGATGCTCCTGCCGCTCCAGTTCGCGATGCAGCACGAGCGGTTCCACGCCCCGACGGCGAAGCCAGGCCGCCGCTCGCTCGGCCATGTAAACGGATCGGTGACGGCCGCCCGTGCATCCGAAGGCCAGCGTGAAGTATCGCTTGCGCTCCCTTTCCATGCGGGGCCATGCAAAGGCCAGCCACTCGGCGAGCAGGGCCTCTGCCCTGAGCATGTCGCGTTGGCCGCGAAAGAACCGGATGACGGGTTCGTCCCTTCCAGTCAGCGGCGCCAGGTCCGGGTCATAGTGAGGGTTGGGCAAGAAGCGCACATCAACGACCATATCCGCTTCTGCGGGAATGCCATGGCGGTAACTGAATGAGGTTACGGTCACATAGATGGATCGGCAGCTTGTTTTCTTGATTTCCCAGAAGTTCTCGACGCGGGCGGCAAGCTCGTAGGGTGTAAGGTTTGAACTGTCCAGCACCAAATCCGCCATGTCCCGGATGGGGGCCATCGCCTCCCTTTCCATGGTGATCGACTCCAGCAAGGATCGATCACGGGCGAACGGGTGGCGACGTTTCACGGCCGAATATCGCCGTTGCAGTGCCTCGGTGCTGGCCTCCACGAAGAGCAAAAACCATTCATCGCCGGAATTGAGGATCGAGCGATAAGCCCTTGCAAAGTCTCCCGGATCCCGGAAGCTGCGGGCGTCGATGCACAATGCCGCAGGCATGTCGCGCCGCCGCATGTGCATGGCCCAGTCATGAAAGAGTTCCAGCGGAAGATTGTCTGTGCAGAATACACCCTGGTCCTCCAGTGCATGCAGCACCGTGCTCTTTCCCGCGCCTGACAGGCCGCTGATCAACAGCATGCCATTCGCCTTGTCATGGGTTTTCAGATCCTCCCTGCTGGATGCGACGCTCGAGATCCGCCATGAAGGCCTTGTTGCTGTCTATGCCCCTCAGCTTCATCAACTGATGACGTGTCGCGACCTCGATCAGGATGGCCAGCGATCGCCCCGATCGTATGGGTAGCGACACCCTCGGCAACAGGACGCCCAGAATATCAAATGTCTCCTCACTCATGGGCAATCGGTCCCTTGTCTTCGCATGTTCCCAGGGAACAAGATCGATGACCAGGCGCAGGCGCTTGGTATCGGTGATGGCTGCCGCGCCGAACATGTCCCGGATGTTGAGCACGCCAAGCCCCCGGATTTCCATGTGATAACGCAATGCATCCGGGCTGTGGCCGACGATGATGTCCGGCCCCTGGCGCACCAGCTCCACCACGTCATCGGCCACCAACCGGTGTCCGCGCGAAATCAGTTCCAGCGCGATTTCGCTCTTGCCGATACCGCTGGGGCCGATCAACAGTACGCCCAGGCCAAACACATCCAAGTAAACCCCATGCTGATGGCTGACCGGTGCTAGCGCACGCGAGAGAACCAGCATGATCTGAGATATGAAAGTCTGTGTGTCCAGCGAGGTTTTCAAAAGCGGTGTCCCGCTTCGCTCAGCGGCCTGTATCAACAGTTCGGGAGGCTCAAGACCCCGGGTCACGACCACGCCGGCCAGATGGCGATCGAATAGGGCGTCCACCACGCGCCGCTGGTCCTCCGGGCTACGCGTGGCCAGATATTTCAGCTCTGTCTTGCCGATAACCTGCAGGCGGCAGTCATCGACATCATCAAGAAAGCCCGCGAAAGCCAGGGAGGGCTTGTTGATACGCGGATGCTCGATGATCCTGTCGAGGCCCGAGCGGCCGGCCAGCAACTGCAGATCCATGGCCGCACCTTGCTGCTTGAGCAGGGCGCGGATGGACATGCCGGCTGGGCTGCTCATGAGGCCGGGATCATCTCCGGGAAAAGGGCCGCCAGGCTTTCGGCATCGGTGGCGCGCATGATCTGTTCGCGAAAAGAGGGCTGCTGAAGCAAACGTGCCAGGTGGGCCAGCAGCTCCAGGTGCTGCCGGTTGTCATCATCCGGCACGAGCAACAACACGACGATGTGCACGGGCTCGCCGTCAATGGCCTCGAAATCCACACCTTTGCGATGCCGGGCGACCGCGACGATCGGGTGCAGAAGATCATGGATGCGGCCATGGGGAATGGCCACGCCATGCCCGATTCCCGTACTGCCCAAGCGCTCTCGGGCCATGACCACCTCGAGAACCTGATCGGGATCAATCGATCGAATGGACTGGGCCAGTTCAGCAATCATCGCCTTCTTTGTGGGCGCATGCGAATCGACGATAACATGATCCGGGGTCAGTAATGCCATGATGTTCCCTGCTCTGGTTTTTTCATTCGCCCTCAGACGGATTCCGTCTCCACACAGCCGACGGAGTTATCCGCCTTGCAGTAAAGGATATTCAGCCGATCGTTTTCCTGATCGGCAAACACCAGTTCATCACGCCAGGAAAGCTCCAATGGCATCACAGCCTCGTCAACACTCATCGGTTTGGCAAGCATTTCGGCGCAGGCCAGCGGTACGGGCTGCTCGTTTTCATGCAATGCTTCATCCTCCCCGCGCAGGGCCAAAATCCTCGTTTGAACCTTCATTTCGCCTCCCGGCACTTTTCGCTGCCGAGAGCCACATGCACATCAAGCATGTGATCAAATGACGGCCTGAAGTGCCGGAGGTCGAACACGCATTGCTGCATGGGTTTGATATGATGGCCGGTGATCGAGAGCAGCATGTCTACCTCCTTGTCCGGGATGACGGACGCGCAACCCTGCGTCGTCGCTGGCTGCTCGACGGAAGCCCCATCTGTTCCCGGTACTTGGCCACGGTCCGGCGCGCGATCTCGATACCCTCCATGCGGAGCCTTTCGGCAATTTTCTGATCCGAGATCGGTTTGCCAGGTGGCTCGGTTTCGATCAGGGCGCGAATGCGCTGCTGAACCTGGCTTGTAGAAATGGCATGCCCATCCTGCGTTTGCAGTCCGGCTGAGAAGAATGATTTCAGCGGGATAATGCCAAAGGGCGTGCCGGCATATTTCCCCTGCACAACCCGGGAAATGGTCGATTCATGCACGCCGATGTCCTCGGCGACCTCCCGCATGGTCAAAGGCTGAATCGCGAGAAAACCGGACTCAAGCATGCGGCGCTGCCGCCTGGCCAGGCTGATGCCGAGCTTGAGCAGGGTTTCCCGTCGTTGGGATAGCGATTGCATCAACCACCTTGCCTCGCGCAGTGCGCGTTCGACATAGGCTCTGTCCGCATCGCTCAGCTCACTTTCCGACCAGCGGTCATGAATGCGGAGCCTGTAGCGCGCCGAGCGCGGCACGATGACGTCGAATCCGCATTCTTCATTGCGCTGGAACACGATTTCCGGTTCGATATAAATGTTTTCCTGGCCGCCGGCATCATGGCCGGGGAAGGGATCCAGCCGGCGCATGCGTTCGAATGCAGCCTCGATCTGTTGAGTGGAAACCCCCACCTCCTGCGCCAGCTCGGCGCGATCCATGTCCAGACGTTCCCGGAAATGCACGAGCAGGGTTGAGGCCAGCCTGTCCACAGGCTCGTCAGGATCCAGTTGCAGTAACAGACATTCCGTCAGATTGCGGGCGCCGATGCCCGAAGGCTCAAGCTGCTGAACATGCTCGATAAGCACGCGCTCGACATGCCCTGAATTCGTCTGGTGTTCTTTTGCAAAGGCGGCAATATCGGTCCGGAACAGCCCGTCCTCGTCCAGGGCGTCAACGATGGCGTGGGCAATCCGGCGGTCGTCCTCGGGCATCGGCTGACGGTCGAGTTGCCGCATCAGGGATTCATACAGGGAGGGGCGTTCTGCAACATGGGCGAATCGGTCAAGAGGCTCTGCATCATCCAGCGGGCGATACATCTGCTCCCAGCGATCATCCCCACCCTGTTCCACGAGGGCTCTTTGAGGCTGGTTCTCCTCAACCTGCTCCGGGGCCTCGATTTCAAGCAGGGGATTGCTTTCGACGCATTCCTCGAGATACCGATCCAGCTCGATTCTGTTCATCGCCAGCACCTTCAGGCTCATGGCCATTCGGGGCGTCAGGGCAAGCTTCTGGGAAAGACGGTTGCTCAGCGACAGCTTCATCTCAGCACCCCTGCCAGACGACGGGGTCGGCGGCATTTTGCACGGGACCAGAACAGTGTTGCATCCATATACAGCGTCATCATTGACAGCATGAACTTATAACCATTTCTGCACTTTCCGGCAAGGCTCAATCCCTTGATTTGCCGTTGCATGCATGCCGGTTCGGTATGTGGCCATTCCCATGATGTTGCGACCGGATGGCTGACGCTTTTTGTCACCTTGGCTGCGAAAAAATGTCACCCGGCTGACTTGTGGGGTCAGACGCGCAGCTTGAGGTCATTGTGTCCGCATCTATTTCTTTCCGGGATGGGGTTGCTGCGAAAGGGTCTGGTTGCGGGATTGCGATGCCAGCCAAATCATCGGCCTTGCAATAGCAAGGGCTTGGCATGCCGGATGCTAGGACTGGACTAGGGAGCAAACAACATTGGCTCAGGAAGCCAATTGGGCATTGGTTCTTCCTGCCGGAGAAGAGCATGGCAAAGGGTCCAGGTTCTGCAGGCGAGCATCAGGATGGTTTCACGCTGCTGGAGCTGATGGTTGCGGTTGCGATCATGGCCGTGTTGGCGGGCATTGCATGGAACGCTTACCACGAATATGTGAACAAGGCGCGTCTGTTGGCTGCGGAAGAGAACATCGTGCAGGCCTTGCATCGGTACGGTCTGGACCGGAACTACAGCCCGGGAACGGGAAAGCTGGATGAGCTTGTCAAGGCAGGATACCTGAAAGCCCTGCCTGTGGATCCTTGGACGGCTAAGCCGGACTGGTATTACAGCAATGACGGCGAGACTCTGACGCTGTATGCGAACAGCCACCCATCTCTGAAACGCACGCTGACGAGTTACGGCTTGCCCCTGGGCTCGGCTGCGGCCGGTGGCGGCGGAGGTGTGGACCTGACGAAAATCAGCGGCGCGGATATTCTGGGGTTGACGCCTGAACAGATTGCGAAGCTGTCACCCGAGCAGATTGCGATGATGAGTGCTGCAGATTTCGCAAGGCTCTCGGCGGAACAGCTTGCGGCATTGACGCCAGAGCAACTGGCCGAACGAAAAATGGCTGAAAAGATCCGTGCAATGAAGCAAGAGCAATTTCCGTCGATTCCGTCCAAATACATCAAGTACCTGACGCCGGAGCAGATTGCCGGAATCAGCCACGGGTACTGGATGTTCGAGTTCATGCGCAAACATGCGCAGGATCTGTCGAAGCAGCAATTGCTGGGGGCCTTGGCGATAAACCCGAAATTGCTGGCGCCGAATGTCTGGCTTCTGAGCAAGAGCCAGTTGTCATGGGTGCCCAAGCAGTATTTTTCGACGATCAAGGGGGGCTGGCCGATTGCAACCCTGCTTGACAAGCGTCCGGATTTGCTGTCTCAGATGTCACCATCGCAGCTTTCCTCCATCAGTCATCCATATTGGGTGGGCAAGGTTGTCAGCGGATATGGAACGCAACTGACAAAGGCCCAATTGCAGGCACTGGATCCGAAGGGGGTTGGTCCGGCGGCGGGCACACTGCCGGCATCCAAGCTTGCCTGGCTGACGCCGGAACAGCGGGCTGCGATCTCCGGCCCGGCGGTGGTGTCGGTCTTGCAGAAGAAACCATCTTGGGTGTCATCGATGACCCCGGCTCAAATAGCGAGCATCAACCATGGATGGTGGTACAGTCAGATTCCCGTGGATGTGTTGCATGCGATGGGCAAGGAGCAGATTGCCGCGATCCCATCGGCCTACTGCGCAGGGCTCAAGTCCAAGCTTACGCCGGAGCAGCAGGCCTGGTGTCAATGAATCCCGCGCCGCAATCAGCGGACTCAGTTCTCATGACGTGAGTGATGTGCCCTGCCTGTCTGTGCCGGCTTCGAGTGAGCAGCCCACGTTTCAGGAGGATGGTCAGGAAACCAGCTCAGTGAAGTGACGTACCCTTGCCTGATTCATGGCTGAAGGCATCGTCCGAACAGATGCATCAATCGGTGACCGGATCCTTGTTGCGGTAAGGGGAAAGCAGGGTTTCAAGCTCTCCGGATTCGTACATTTCCGTCACGATATCGCAGCCGCCAATGAACTCGCCTCCGACATACAGTTGAGGAATCGTCGGCCAGTTGCTGTAGTCCTTGATGCCCTGGCGCACGCGGGGGTCCAGCAGCACGTTGATGGCTACATAGGTCACCCCCATGCGGTCAAGGATGGCCGCTACCCTTTGCGAGAAACCGCATTGCGGGAACTCGGGGGTTCCCTTCATGAACAGCACGATGTCGTGCTCCTTCACGGTTTTGTCGATCTGCGACAGAATGTCTTCGCTCATGGCGGTCTCCCGTTATTTCTTGACCATTGTTTTCAGCCTCAGGGCATGAATCGCTTCCTTCATGTGCTCGCCCAGCGCCGCATAGACCATCTGGTGCTGGGCGACACGGCTGAGCCCTGCAAATGCGCGGGAGGTGACACTCATTTCAAAATGGTCATCCCCCGCATAGGCGCGCACGCTGACTTCCGCATCCGGCATGCGTTCCAGCACCAAGCGTTTGATCTCATTCGCATCAATCCTGCTCATGACCTTCCCTAAACATCCGGCATTGGACTGGTGGGCCCACCAGGACTCGAACCTGGAACCAACCGGTTATGAGCCGGCAGCGCTAACCAATTGCGCCATGGGCCCGCAAACCCAGGGCGGAAGCTAGTCAGCCGGAGGCAGCATGGCAACGCGCATGCGTGCCCCCCGCATCGATTCAGGCTAGCATGCTCCCCATGAAACCTACAGCATTCCATGAACTCAACCTTGCCCCACAGTTGATGAAAGCCATTGCGGAGCTTGGCTTTACACATCTTACCCCCGTACAGCAGATAGCCTTGCCGGAGGCCCTGGCCGGCAAGGATATTGCGGGCCAGGGAAGAACAGGCACAGGCAAGACGGCGACATTCTTGATTACGATCATTCAGCGGCTGCTGGCCCATGCCCCCAAGCCTGGCCGAAAGCTGCACCATCCGCGCGCCCTGATCATCGCGCCAACGCGAGAACTTGTCGTGCAAATCCATGAGGATGCAAAAAAGCTTGCCCGGCATACTGAGCTGCGCCTTCATGCCGTGTACGGCGGCATCGACTATGAAAAGCAACAGCGCCAGTTTGACAAGGGCGTGGACATTCTGATCGGTACTCCCGGCAGGCTCATCGATTTCCTGAAGAAGCGCTGCTATTCGCTGCGCCTTGCCGAGATGCTGGTTATCGATGAGGCCGATCGCATGTTTGATCTGGGTTTTATCCGGGACCTCCGCTTCCTGTTGCGCCGAATGCCCAAGTACCATGAAAGACAGTCATTGCTCTTTTCAGCGACCCTTTCCCACAGGGTGCTCGAACTGGCTTACGAACACATGAACAATCCGCTGCTGCTGCGGGCGGAAAGCGGCGACATTACGGCCAGTGGCGTCAGCGAATGCCTGTTCCATACGGCCATGGAAGAAAAGCTTCCCCTGCTTGTCCATCTGTTGCAGCAGGAAGATGTCAAGCGGGGCATGATCTTTGTCAATGAGAAAAGGACGGGTGAAGCCGTGGCCATGGCCCTTGCGCGGTACGGGTTCCTGGTCGGTATCCTGTCCGGAGATGTGCGCCAGAAAAAGCGCATGCGCATTCTCAAGGATTTTTCCGAGGGGAGACTGCATCTGCTGGTGGCCACGGATGTGGCCAGTCGCGGGCTGCACATCGACGACGTGACCCATGTTTACAATTATGATCTGCCGGAAGAGGCCGAGAACTACGTCCACCGCATTGGTAGAACGGCAAGGGCCGGCGCCACGGGCAAGGCCATTTCCTTTTCCTGTGAACGCTACTGTTTCGGCTTGCCCGACATCGAGGCCTATATCGGCCATTCCATTCCGGTTCGGAGCATCGAGGATCATATGCTGAACATTGGCGAGCCGACCCATCCCGAGGCCATTCCCGAAGGCATGAGAAAACCGGACCGGTGCGATCGCCCCCGGGTGGGAAAACCCCGGCGCAGGTCCAGGAGCCCCCGCCGAAAACACCTGCCGCAGGGATAGCATGCGACCAGGGGGCCGGCTGCGCCTGTTTTCCAATGCCCTGCGGCTGAAATGGTATCCCCCATTCTGGCTCATGCGTATCCGGATTATCGAGATAAGCAGGGACTGGACACATGTGCGCATCCTGCTGCCGTTGACCATCATCTCCCGCAATGCCTGGGGCAACATGTTTGGCGGCTTCCAGGCCTGCCTGGCGGATCCCATCCCTGCGCTGGCCTGCTTGCAGCATTTCAGCGGTCACCGGATCGCCACGCGGCGGTTGGTCCTGGATTTCATCCGACCCGGCAATTCTGATCTGGTGCTCGAATTCGATCTGCCTCCATCCCGGCTGGTGGCCATTCAGGATGAGCTTGTGCGACGTGGCCGCTCGACCCCGACATTCGAGATGCGCTATGTCCGCGCAGATGGCAAGACGTGTACAATGATTCGCAATACCGTCGCCATCCGCCCGCCCGATGACATCAATCCCAGGGGATAGGAGCATCTTTGTGATACCCGGCACAGCGGTCGCATGCCCGCAATGCAGACTTCCTTGCAAGCCACTCAAGGAGGTTTGTCATGAAGAGGCTACGGTTGTTGTCATGCCGCGGATTTGCCACGGTCCTCATTGTTTCCGTGCTGATCAGTTCATGCGCCTTGCAGCAAGGGGGCTCCGTGTCTTCTCCATCACCCGCGAAAGAGGGGCATGATGATGCGACGGCCAAGAAGAAGCGTTTTTTCGCGTTCATGCGCCCTGCCGTGGAAAGGGAAAACGCGCGCATTCTCAAGCAGAGAGAGTATGTGCTGAAGTTGCGACGCCGTGGGAGCATAGGATATCTGGACCGGCTCCGTCTCAATGAACTGGCCAGGGACTATGGCCTGGGCACGCCGGACTGGAGCAGGAAGGAAAGCTGGGATGCCCTGCTTGCCCGTGTTGACATCATTCCCGCAGGACTCGTGCTCGTTCAGGCGGCCAATGAATCGGCATGGGGAAGCTCGAGGTTTGCTCGCGAAGGCAACAATTACTTTGGCGAATGGTGCTTCACCAAGGGCTGTGGCATTGTGCCCCGCAGTCGCAGGCCCGGAGCCACGCACGAGGTTGAGCGTTTTGCCTCCATGCAGGATTCGGTTCGCAGCTACATGCACAATCTGAACACTTTGCCGGCCTATGCCCGGTTCCGCCAGTTACGTGCCATGAAAAGGCGCATGGGCCAGGAGCCCGATGCGCTGACGCTGGCCACCGGTCTGACTCATTATTCGGAGCGGGGCTCAGACTATGTCAGAACCCTGCAGGGCATGCTCAAACAGAATGCCTCGTTGATGGGCAGCTGATCTCCCGCGCTGATGCGGAATGGAAGAAGGCATTATCCAGAAAGTGCGGGCAGATCCCGGGAAAGCCAGTGCAGCCAGAGCGGGAGGGTCAGGAAGGAAAGCAGGGTGGAAACCGTTACTGCTTCCGCGTAAAGGGATGCATCCAGGCGAAAGCGGTCGCAGATGACCAGCCCAAGCACCATGCAAGGCATGGCCGCCTCGATGACCATCGGTGCGAGCAGTTGTTCAGGTACCCCAAGCGCCCGGCAGAGCGCCCAGGCGATAAGCGGCATCACAAACAATTGCAGGCCCAGCATCGGCAACAGCATGGGCGCCCGGGCCAGCCAGCCGGCCTGCCAGCGCAGGGCCATGCCCACAGAAAGCAACATCAGGGGAATGACCGCACTGCCCAAGGTGCGCAGCGCCTGCTCCAGCCATGCCGGAGCTTCCAGGTGCAGGCTGCTGAACAACAAGCCGAAGCTTGCAGCCCAGATGGCGGGCACGCGCAACAGGTCCAGAAAGGGGTGCCCGTCATCCGCCTTTCCGTAATGACGCGCAAGCAGGATACCTACGGTGAACAGCAGAGGTGTGCTGGCCAGCAGATCGAACTGGATGGCAATGAACTGGCTCCATTCACCGAAGGTTTGGGTCAGCACCGGCAATCCCAGGTAGGTGAAATTGCCGAAGGCCGAGGCCAGAAGCAGGGCGCCGACGGCTGCATGATTGGTCCTGTCTGAAAGGACGCGCCCGTACATCAGATAGGCCAGCATCATGGATCCCAGCACGGCGGCCGCCGCAACCACGGGGATTCTCAGGGTGTTCAGGTCCACCGGCGTTGACCAGAGCACGTGCAGGACAAGCGCCGGAAGAAACAGCTGATAGACGGCGCCGGCAAGCACGCCCCGGATTCGTTCAGCGTGCTCGGCGCCCAGCCACAGTCGCCATGCCATTCCGGCAAGAATGATGGAGGCCATGGCCAGCAACACGCTTTGCATCGGCGCAGGCTAGCAGCCAGCCAGGCTGATGATAAAGGTTACCTGGAGCAAAATACGTGATGGGCGCGTGCCGGAGCGTTTGCTATGCTCGCCTGCTGAACAGGCGAGACCCCGCCTGGCAACCTGCAACCATGGAGCATGCGTGTCTGTCTGGGAATGGCTTCGCACATGGCAGTTTAGATCCCTGACCAAGCTTCACGGTCAGGATACGATCTATCTGGTCCTGTTGGCCATCGTTGTCGGCGTGATCTCCGGCTATGCTGCCCTGCTGCTGCGCTTCGGCATTGAATGGGTGAGCCTGCTGTGGACCGGCGAGCGGACATGGGAACAGGTTATCGACGAGCTTCCCTGGTACATCTATCTCATTGCCCCCACCTGCGCCGGGCTGCTAGTCGGCATCATCGTGGTCCATTTTCTTCCCGGGGGAGAATTGCGGGGGGTTCCAGGCGTGCTAGCTGACCTCGTCGAAAGAAAGGGAAGGATCAACAATCGCCAGATGATCACCGAAACCGTGGGAACGGCCGTCTCCATCGGAAGTGGAGCCAGCCTGGGCAGGGAAGGCCCCACGGTGGCGCTTGGTGCGCTGATTTCGTCGGAAATCGGCCAGCGCCTCGGGCTGACCGAACAGCAGATCCGGACCCTCATCGGTTGTGGTGTGGCGGCCGGCATCGCCTCCTCGTTCAATACCCCCATCGCTGGTGTCCTGTTCGCCCTGGAGGTCATCCTTGCTGACTATACGATTGCAACCTTCAGTCCCATCGTGATTGCTTCCGTCTTGGCCACGGTGATCACACGCTCGGAACTGGGCAATTTCCCGGCCTTCATCATTCCGGAATTCCAGTTGATCAGCGCATGGGAGATCCCTGCCTACCTGATCATGGGCGTCATTTGCGGATTGGTGGCCACGATCCTGATCAAGTCCCTGGCGCCGACACGGCGTCTTTATGAGCGCTTCGTTCCCGACCGCCGGCTGCGGCCCGCCGTTGCCGGCCTGTTGCTGGGCCTCATCGGGCTTTTTGTGCCGGAGATCATGTCCATCGGCTACGAAACCGTCGCCTCGATGATGCTTGAACAGATCCGTCCGGAATTGCTCGACATCATGCTGCCCTTGGGGCTTTTTCTGGGCATCCTGCTGGTTTGCAAGCTTGTCGGCACGATCATTTGTTCCGCTGGAGGGTTCCCCGGCGGATTGCTCGGTCCTTCTCTGTTTCTCGGGGCCTGCGTGGGCGCCTTGTTTGGCGGTGTGGCTCACGGGTTTGCTCCGGCCTACTCGGAAAGCTATGGCGCATATGCACTTGTGGCCTGCGGCGCCCTGACAGCGGCTGCGCTTCAGGCTCCCATCACGGTCATGCTCATGGTGTTTGAAATGACCGCTGATTATCACATCATGCTGCCGCTTATGGCAGCCTGCAGCGTGGCCACGCTGGTCACGCGAGCATTCGGTCGCGCTTCGGTGTTCACGGAGTCCCTGGAAGAGCGCGGCATCAATACCGAATGGGGCAGGGAACAATCGTGGATGCGATCGGTCAAGGTCACGCAGATCCCCTGGCGCAAGATCCCCTCGGTGCACATGAACACCCCCCTGGTGGAACTCAAGCGCATCTATGTCAGCTCGGGCAAGGGATGCGTGCAGGTCGTCGATGATGAAGGGCTGATGGTTGGCATTGTCACCTTTGCAGACTTGCAAAACTGGTTGCTCGATCCGAGCCTTGACCAGGCTATCGTGGCCGCCGAGGTTGCGAACCGGAATGTCCGCGTGATTTCCGAGGATGGTAGCCTGCTCGAGGCCATTCGCACCTTTGACAAGGAAAGTTTCGAGCAGATCCCGGTGGTCTCGGCTGAAAATCCGCGCAGGGTGCTGGGGGTGCTGGCGCGCAATGCGGTGTTTCAGACCTACCATCAGTTGATGATCAAACATGGCGAAACCATGCAGCAGGACCAATGAACGGATTGAATGAGCAGCAGCAGCGCGCCGTGACGGCTGGCGATGGCCCGCAACTGATTCTGGCAGGAGCGGGCTCCGGCAAGACGCGTACCATCGTGCATCGCATCGGCCATCTCATTGCGGAGCGGGGCGTGGCTCCGCATCGCATCCTGGCCGTCACCTTCACGAACAAGGCCGCCATGGAGTTGCAAGAGCGGCTGACCATGCTGGTGGGCGATGACTGCGGTGGCGTTCTCGCCGGAACCTTTCATGCCATTTCCCTGCGTCTGTTGCGCCGATATGCCGATGTTCTGGGTTATCCCAAATCCTTTCTGATCGTCGATGCCGATGATCAGCGGGCACTGGTCAAGCGCCTGTTGAAGGAAAGAAACATCGCTTCGGAGCGATTGCATCCGCAATATCTCCAGAGCTGGATCGAGCATTGCAAGCATGGCGGCCTCCTGCCCGAGCAGTGTCCCGAGCAGCAATGGAACGGCATCGCGCTGCACGAGCTGTACCGCTCATACCAGCAGGAGCTCATGCGCAACGAGCGCATGGATTTTTCCGATCTGATCCTGAACATGGTTCGCCTGTTGCGGGAGCGCGCCGACATCGCCGATGCGATTCGCGCGCGGTTTGATCACGTGCTCGTGGATGAATATCAGGACACCAACCCCATCCAGCACGAATGGCTGATGCTCATGTGCGCGGAGCACCGGAACCTCACCGTCGTCGGAGACGATGATCAGTCCATCTATGGGTGGCGAGGTGCCGATGTGCGCCATATTCTCGACTTTGTCCGTCTTTGGCCGCAAGCGGGCGTCCACCGCCTCGAATACAATTACCGTTCGACCGCGGCCATCCTGAAGCTGGCCAATGCCGTCATCCATGAAAACGCCGAACGACATGACAAGCTTCTTCGCGCCACGCGGGAAGAGGGCGACAAGCCCAAGCTACTCGTCTGTCATGATGAATTTGACGAGGCCCGCCGCATCGCCGAACACCTTCGGTCGCGCCGGGAGCGCGGCACTCCATGGAAGGACATGGCCGTGCTTTACCGGTCCAATCGTCAATCCCTCCCGCTTGAGCAGGTGTTGCGCGAGTCTTCCATTCCCTACAGGGTCATTGGCGGACTCGGTTTCTTTGAACGCATGGAAATCAAGGATGCGCTGGCCTTCTGGTCACTTGTGACCCGCACGGCGGATGCCATGCATCTGATGCGCATAGCGAACAAGCCCAAACGGGGGATTGGAGCCAAAGGCATGGAGCGGCTTGCGGAGGCTCTGAGTCGGGCTGGCATGCGTGCAGCAGACTGGCTTGATCAGGTGGCGGACAGTCCCTCCCCACCAGCGCCCATGCATCGCCTGCAACCCCTCGCCCGATTGGTGCGACAAGTCAGGGAACAGCATGGCTCGCGCAACGACCGGGGGTTATGGCCCATCCTCGAGCAGAGCGGTTATCTCGACAGCCTCGGGGCCATGGGCGAACTTGAGTCTGCAGCGCGCCTGGAGAACCTCAGGGCACTTCAGAACGCGATTGAATCGGCCATGGAGGCCGGCCTGACGCCGGTGGAGTTTCTTGATCGCGCATCCCTGCTGCAAAGCGGCGAGGAGTCCGATCCGGACGAGGATGCGGTCAATCTCATGAGCCTGCATCGGGCCAAGGGACTGGAGTTCGATTCGGTGGTGCTCTGCGGTGTCGAGGAAGGGCTTCTGCCCCATCAACGGGCTATCGACGAGGGCCCCTCCGCCGTGGCCGAAGAGCGCCGTCTGCTGTATGTCGGCATTACGCGCGCGCGCAATGATCTGCTGTTGAGCACGGCGCGGGTGCGGCGCGCCTTCGGCGAATTCGTCTATCCGCGCCCAAGCCGCTTCATTTCAGGCCTGGCCGGGGATGTCCTGGACCGGACACAGAATGAGGCGGTGCCGGTTGATGCGGCTGCAGCGGACAGCATGCTGGATATCGGGCAGAGCGTCCGCCATCCAACGTTTGGCGAGGGCATCGTGCTCGGTCTGGAAGGCAGCGGCGAGGCCACGCGCATCACGGTTCAGTTCCGACTTGCCGGCGTGAAGCGACTGATGCTTAAATATGCGGCTCTTGAGCCGCTGTCCGGTTGATTCGATTCAAGAAGGGAGACGCCCGCATGTCCATCGTCATTTTCCACAATCCCCGTTGTTCGAAATCCCGCCAGGCCCTTGGTTTGCTCAGGGAGGCCGGCATCGAGCCGAGGATCGTCGAATATCTGAAGAATCCGCCAGCACCGCATGAGTTGGAGCATGTCCTCGATCTGCTCGGCATGGAGCCAGAAGACATCATGCGCCGCCAGGAAGCCGACTACAAGGCGCATTTCAAGGGCCAGAGACTGGACAGGAGCGAAGCCATTCAGCTGTTGACGCAGTATCCAAAGGTCATCGAGCGTCCCATTGTCATCGTGGATGACAGGCTTGCTGCGGTCTGCCGGCCGCCGGAGAAGGTGCTCGAACTGCTGGAGCGCTCGTAAGCCTGGCAGTGTACGGTCAGGGCCATGTCCCGTCCCCCGACGGGAAGACGGCAGGCTCTTCTTAACCGCCCAGCCGGCGCGTCTCCTGTTCGATCTGGTCCCTGATCCTGCTCAGGAGCTCATCTCGCGGCGTTGACGCGACCTGGTCCGGGGGAATGAAGGGCAGAAAGCGCAGTGTGACCGTTCCCGGATACTTCATGAATCCTTTCCTTGGCCAGCATCGCCCGGCGTTGTGTGCCAGCGGCAGGAGGCCGACGCCGGCCTTCTGTGCCAGCACGATGCCACCAGGCTGGTACCTGCCCGTTTTACCGACCGGGGTGCGCGTACCCTCGGGAAAGATGACAATCCACCGGCCCTGTTCCAGAAACCGCCGCCCTTGCACAAGCACCTGCTTGAGTGCATCCCTGGGACTGCTGCGACGAATGGCAATCGTGCCCAAGGCCATCAAGGCCCAGCCAAAGAAGGGTATGTGCAGCAACTCGCGCTTCAGTACCCAGGTGTAGGGAGGAACGAGCAGGGGCATCATGATTGTTTCCAGGGCGGACTGATGCTTGCCGATGACCACGCATGGCTCATCCGGCAAATGCTCCCGTCCCTCGATGCGAATGCGAATGCCGCAGCACAGCCTTAACAGCCCGCGTGTCAGGGATGACCAGGCCCTGGCCCAGAACCATGAAACAGAAAAGCCGAATGGACGGGAGAACAGGACCAGCAAGGAAAACACGGGGGTGACCAGAAAGAACAGCAGATTGAACAGGGCCGAACGCAACAGGATCATGCAACCTCCTCATCATCCAGCAAGGCCTGGACAGCTTCCAGAAGGGACGAGTAGCTGCGAATGTGAGGGTCGATGTTTTTTGCCGCTGCAAGAATGCTGTCCGCGTCGCCGTAGCCCGTACGAACCAGACAAGCACTTGTGCCGGCACGATGCGCCGCCTCGATATCGCGCAAGGAGTCACCAATCATCAGTGCATGCATCGGCGAATCCCTCAGCCCTAGCGCTTGCAGACAGGCCAGCACAAGCCCTGGCTTGGGCTTTCGGCACGCGCACCCTTCCTCCGGAGCATGTGGGCAGTAGGCCACATGCTCGATGCGGCCGCCGGCATGCTCGATTGCCTCCATCATCTTTTCATGAATGGCGCGGAACGTGGATGCATCCAGCATGCCACGTCCCAGGGCCGATTGATTGCTGGCAATGGCCACGGGGATGTGGGCGCAGGTCAGGGCCGCAATCGCCTCGAGGCTTCCCGGAATGGGACACCATTGATCTGGCGTCAGGATGTAGTCGGGAGAATCGAAATTGATCACCCCATCCCTATCCAGAATCACTCCTCGTATCTCTGGCTTCATGATGCGGCAACGTAAAGGGCATGGAATGGAAATGCAAACGACAACAATATCGGCCCGTCTCGGCCGTTGGGGGTCATGCTTCTGCCGAGCTTGTCTGTATGCGATGAGCTCGTGAAGAGCCACGGCGGAAACAGAGGGAGATCATTTGTGCCGGTGGACCGGTGCTCAACGGGGGATGAATTGCAGCGCCAGGCCGTTGTTGCACCACCGCTGGCCGGTGGGGGGCGGTCCGTCATCGAAGACGTGTCCCTGATGGCCTCCACAACGGATGCAATGGTATTCCCTGCGTGGCAGGACAAGACGAAAGTCCAGCCTTGTTTCCACACTTCCTTCGATGGGAGCATGGAAGCTGGGCCATCCCGTGCCCGATTCGAACTTGGACGATGCATCGAAAAGAGCCAGGCCGCAACCAGCGCAGACATAGAGGCCCGGTCGATGCTCATGGAGCAGGGGCGATGAGAACGGCGGCTCGGTTCCCTGTTCCCTTAGAATGCGATATTGCGCGGGTGTCAGCCGCCTGCGCCATTCTTCCTCTGTCAATCGCCATGACTTGTGTTCCATGTTTTTCGCCTCCACATGCTTGCCGTTCATGAGCAGGGCGACGCAGGCAAGCAGGCCGCCGGGAAGCAGCGATAGGACGCGTCGTCGGTTCATGGCTCCCGTGCCATGGTGCGCTGACGCCCGTTGAGAAAGAGACGAAGCATGACACAGACACTGATGCGTCTTTCTGAATGAAGGATGAACCGGGCATGAACATGCAGGGCATGCAAGGATCAGTCATCCTGCGGATCAGCGGGCGGATCGCCCGCCTTGTCGCACCTTTCCGTCCGGTCTGCGTCGGGCGTCTCCCCGCTTCTCGGCAGCTTTCTCGGCGCGCATTCGTCCGGAAGCCCGCACATCGCCCTTGGCTCTGCCGGAAGGCCACGCCGGGTCCGGCTCGAAACCCGGGACCACCCGCTGAGGGATTCGACTCCGGATCAGGCGTTCGATGCCGTGCAGCAGCCCGGCCTCCTCGGCACAGACCAGGGACACGGCCTCGCCCACATGGCCTGCGCGACCCGTTCGGCCGATGCGATGGACATAATCCTCGGCCACATGAGGCAGCTCGAAGTTGACCACATGGGGCAACTGCTGGATATCCAGTCCGCGCGCTGCGATGTCCGTGGCCACAAGCACGCGGATGCGTCCCGCCTTGAAATCACTCAGGGCCTTCATGCGTGCCGTCTGGCTTTTGTTGCCATGAATGGCCGCTGCCTTGATGCCGTCATCCCCGAGCTGTCTGCTCAGGCGATTGGCGCCATGCTTGGTTTTGGTGAACACCAGCACCTGTTGCCAGTCACCCTCATGTATCAGATGCGTCAGGAGCGCCCGTTTCTCGGATTTGCCGACCGGGTGCACGCGCTGGCCCACCTGATGCGACGTTTCATTGCGTGCAACCTCGACATGCTCCGGGTGTTGCAGCAGCCCTCCGGCCAGGCGCTTGAGCTCCCCGGAGAAGGTGGCCGAGAACAGGAGGCTCTGCCGTTTTTCGGGCAGCAGCTTCATGATTCGCCGGATATCGTGAATGAAGCCCATGTCCAGCATGCGGTCGGCTTCATCGAGCACAAGGAATTCGAGTCTGGATAGGTCGGCCTCGCCCTGGTGAGCCAGGTCGAGCAGGCGGCCGGGTGTGGCAACCAGGATATCCATGCCGCGCCGGAGTCGCCGGATCTGGGGCTGGATGCCCACGCCGCCGAAGACCGCTGTGGATCGGAGCGGGAGGTGTTTGCCGTAGGTGCTCATGCAGGCCTCCACTTGGGCCGCCAGCTCCCGGGTTGGCGTCAGCACCAGCGTGCGAATCTGTCGATGGTGCTTGCCGGGCTTTTGTTGCATCATCTGCAGCAAGGGAAGCGCGAAGGCTGCGGTCTTTCCGGTTCCGGTCTGGGCGCAGGCCAGCACATCGCGTCCTGCCAGCACATGCGGAACGGTTGCCTCCTGCACCGGCGTGGGTTTGGTGTATCCCTCGGCGGCAACCGCACGAAGGATGTCGGCGCCTAGGCCGAGTCGTTCAAATGTTTTCATGTCTTATCCTGTTGCGCACCCGAACGATCCCATAGACGGGACTCACTGATCGTGAGGGTGCTTGTCATTTCCGGACACCGATCCACAGTGAAGGACAGGTGAGAGCAGGGGGTGGTCCGCCTGCGGGAGGAGCGCACCCTGAAGCAAGCGGGCGGAAAAGCAAGCGATGGCGTCGGATCATGGCGCCAGGCATGACCGTTTGGATCCGAGGCTTGTCCAAGTTCGGGGCACGTCTTTCACGTTCCACATGCCGCATCATCGTTCTCCGAGCGTGTTTGCCAAACTTTACACATGTTAGATATTATGAACAATCCGGTGCCATGCAGGCAATCGGGGAAAAAATCAGAAGGCTGCGCGAGCAGAAGGGGCTTTCGCAGCGTGCGCTGGCCGAGGCCGCCGGCATCAGCGCGGCCGCGCTTTCGCAGCTTGAAGCCGGCCAGACCTCGCCCTCGGTGGCCACGCTGGAAAAATTGGCCGATGGTCTCGGAGTGGCTGTCGCCGCCTTCTTCATCGAACAGGGGGACGAGCAGGACATCGAGATCTTCGATCTTGGAGATCGTCCCTCGGTGGAGCTGAGCCACGGCGGCCGCTTTGTGCCGCTCACGGCCTTGCACCAGCCAACGGGGTTCGAACCGATGCTTGTGCGCCTGGAAGCCGGCGGCAGTTTCGATGAGAACCAGTACGGCATCAAAAGTCCGCAGGTTTTCGTTTGGGTTCGCAGGGGAAAAGCAAGGCTCGAGTTCGACGGCCGCGAATATGATCTGCACGAGACCCAGTCTGTCTATTACGATGCACGCAAGCCGCATAACTGGCACAATGTTTCCGACCAGCCAAGCGAGCTGCTGATGGTACGCTCTCGTTGAATGCCATGATCCTGGCTCTGGGCGCTTGCATCGCGGCGCTGCTTGCGGCCGTTGGCGGCGGCTTCCTGCGGGGAAGCCTGCAGCGCACGGCACTCTGCCTGTTGCTCGGGGTCAGCGGGCTGCTGGCCATCGTTGCGGGTATGGCCGGGCTGCTCGAAAACCCGGCCACTTTGACCCTGCCGCTGGGTCTGCCCTGGCTGCCGATGCATGTCAGGATTGACGCGCTGGCCTCGTTCTTCCTGTTGGTCATCGGCGCGCTGCTTACCCCAGTCGCGGTTTATTCGCAGGGCTATCTGAGGCATGAAAGGCGGCTGGCGGCCATGGGCGTGTTCCTGCCGCTTTTCGTGCTCGGCATGTTCGGTGTCGTGCTCGCCGACGATGCCTTCTCCTTCATGCTGTTCTGGGAACTGATGAGCGTATCCTCGTATTTTCTCGTCACGTTCGAGCATGAGCAGCCTGAAAACCGCAAGGCGGGCTTCATCTATCTGTTGATGGCGCACTTGGCTGGCCTGCTTATTCTGGGAAGCTTCGCGGTGCTGTACGCGGCCGGTGGTTCTTTCGAGTTTGTTTCCATGCGCAATGCCGAACTGACGCCGTTTTGGGCCTCGGTTGCCTTCCTGCTGGCTGCTCTCGGTTTCGGCACCAAGGCGGGCGTGGCGCCGATGCACGGTTGGTTGCCCGATGCACATCCGGTGGCGCCAAGCAATGTCTCGGCGCTGATGAGCGGCATCATGCTCAAGGTCGCCATCTTCGGTTTCGTGCGTCTGGCATGGGACCTGATCGGGACGGCCAATTTCCAGTGGTGGTGGGGTGTGCTCGTGCTGGCCGCCGGCTCTTCATCGGCTGTCTTCGGGGTGCTGTTCGCCTTGCAGCAGCATGATCTCAAGCGTTTGCTCGCCTACCATTCCATTGAAAACGTCGGCATCATCCTCATCGGCTTGGGACTTTCGATGCTGTTGGCGCATTTCGGTCATCCGCTCCTGGCCGCCCTAGGCCTGATTGCAGGGCTCTATCACACGATCAACCACGCGCTGTTCAAGGGCCTGCTGTTCATGGGTGCAGGCGCTGTGCTGCATGCAAGCGGAACGCGCGACATGGAATCCATGGGTGGACTCATCCACCGCATGCCGGCAACAAGCCTGTTCTTCCTCGTGGCCAGCATTTCGATTTCGGCGCTGCCACCGTTCAACGGCTTCGTTTCCGAATGGTTGACCTTCCAGACGGCGCTGATGGCGCCGCAACTGGGTGCTGCGCTACTGACGGCCATCGTGCCCTTCTCGGCGGCGATGCTGGCGCTGGCAGGGGCCTTGGCTGCGGCCTGTTTCGTCAAGGTCTTTGGCGTCGTCTTCCTCGGCCATGCCCGCAGCGAGGCCGTGGCCGGGGCCCGCGAAGTGGACGGCTGGATGAAACTTGGCATGGCGATCCCTGCCCTGTGCTGCCTGCTGCTGGGGCTGTTGCCGGTGCTGTTCGTACCGCTGATGGACGCGATTCCACGGGCCTTGCTCGATGTTTCGCTGGCTGGGCACGTGCATGCGCACGGCTGGCTGTGGCTGAGCCCGGTGGATGTAAGCCGCGCCTCGTATTCTGCCCCGGTGGCGTTGGCCGGCATGCTGGCCATCGGCGGGCTGGCTTTCTGGTGGCTGCATCCGAAGGGCACGACGGTGCGCCGCGGGCCGATATGGAGCTGCGGCACCCCGAACCTGAACGCGCGCATGCAGTACAATGCCACCAGCTTCTCGCAGCCGCTCAGGCGCATCTTCGGCGGGGTTCTGCAGCCGGATGAGCATGTGCACATGGAATATCCCGCGCACAAGCTGCTGACGAAAAAGGTGCGACATGTTCTGCATGTGGCCGACCCGGCCGTCCGTCATCTGCATCGCCCCATTGGCGATTTCGTTCTGAATTTGGCCAGGATCGTGCAACAAGAGCACCAACGCGGCATCCATGCCTATCTGGCTTGGACTTTCGCGACGGTACTGTTGTTGCTGGCGGTGTTCGCATGAGCTCGCTGCCGTTGCAGATCGCGCAGGCACTGTTGCTGGTGCTGCTGGCTCCCGTGGCGGCAGGCTTTGTAGCCTCGGTCAAGGCAAGGCTGCAAAACAGGCATGGACCGGGCCTGCTGCAACCCTGGCGCAACCTAGCCAAGCTGTTCGCCAAGCAGGTGGTGCTAGCGGAAAACGCTTCTTGGATCTTCCGTTTCGCACCCTATGTCGTGTTCACGGCCACGGTGATGGCGGCCAGCTGCGTGCCGGCGTTACTCGTGGATACGCCGCTATCGCTGACCGCCGATGTCATTGCGCTGGTGTCCCTGCTGGCGTTGGCGCGCTTCTTCCTTGCGCTGGCCGGCATGGACATCGGCACGGCTTTTGGCGGCATGGGCGCAAGCCGCGAGATGACCTTTTCGGCACTGGCAGAGCCAGCCTTGCTGATGAGCGTGTTCGTGTTGTCGCTTGGGGCTCACAGCACGAATCTGACAACGATGATTCAGCACACCCTGAACACGCCGATCATGCTGCAGCCTTCACTGGCCTTTGCGCTCGCGGCCATGCTGATGATCGCCTTGGCCGAGAATGGACGTATTCCGGTGGACAACCCGACCACGCACCTGGAATTGACCATGGTTCATGAGGCCATGATTCTCGAATATTCGGGTCGTCATCTTGCCTTGATGGAATGGGCCTCGATGATCAAGCTGACATTGTTTGCAACGCTCATCATTGACCTGTTCATGCCTTGGGGCATGGTTGCCGGCCCTGATGCAGCGGGTCTGCTCCTGGCCCTCGTCGCTTGGGTGCTCAAGATTTTCGGTCTGCTTCTTGCCCTGTCACTTGCCGAGACCTATCTGGCCAAGCTCAGATTGTTCGAGGTGCCGGAGTTTCTTTCCATGGCCTTCGTGATCGCCTTTCTCGGACTTCTTTCGCATTACATGCTGGAGGTCAATGCGTGAACACGGCCTTGATTCAGCAAATCATCGACGGACTGGCCGCATTGATGCTTCTGGTGTCGTTCTCTCTTTTGGCTCAGCATCGCATGTTGTCCGTGTTGCACTGGTTCGCGGTTCAGGGATGGCTGCTGGCCATCACGTCCGCCTTCGTTGCCTATGGGACCGGCCATCATGAGCTTTATGTCTCTGCGGCCATGACCCTCCTGCTCAAGGGGCTGCTCCTGCCATGGCTGCTCTGGCGCGTGATCAAGCGACTGCATGTGCATCGTGAGGTCGAGCCACTGGTGAACCTGACCCTGACCATGCTCATTGCGCTGGGCATCACGCTATTCTCTTTCCATATTATCCAGCCGATCGAGAAGATTTCTCAGTTGCTGACCCGCGATTCGATGGCCATTGCCACGGCCTGCGTGCTGCTTGGCATGCTGATGATGATCACGCGCAGGAAGGCGATCACGCAGGTCGTGGGCTTCCTGGCTGTCGAGAACGCCCTGTTCTTCGCCGCCATTGGTTCGACCAACGGCATGCCGCTGGTCGTTGAGATCGGCATTGCGTTTGATGTCCTGATTGCGGCGCTGATCTTCGGCTTGTTCTTTTTCCAGATCCGCACGACGTTCGACTCGCTCGAGGTGGATGCGATGCATGCCTCGCTGGTGGAGCGGGAGGAAGAGGAATGAGTCCGTTTCTTGTCACACTGATGACGCCGCTGATTGGCGGTTTTGTACTGGCCGCCGTCGAGGACGCCCGCATCGCGGCTAGGATCAATGTGGCATCGGGTGTCATCACCTTCGGCGCCAGTCTCGCACTGGCCGTTTCCGTGGCTCAAGTTGGTTCCTTAAACGCGGTGGGGGGGTGGTTCTTTCTTGACGCCTTCAATGTGTTTCTTGTTGCCCTGACCGCGTTCGTCGGCATGACAACGGCCATCTTCTCGGGTCCTTACATGCGTCACGAGATCGCCCATGGTCGCATGGATGCACGTCGCATGCGTCTGTACCATAGCATGTTTCAACTGTTTCAGTTTGGCATGTTGCTGGGGTTCACGGCCAACAACATCGGTGTGCTCTGGGTCAGTCTGGAGCTGGCCACATTGGCCACGGTGCTGCTGGTTTCGCTTTACCGCACGCCAGCCTCGATCGCCGCAGCCTGGAAATACTTTGTTCTTTGTGGCATGGGCATTGCACTGGCGCTGTTCGGCACGGTCATGATTTTCTTCACATCCTCCAGCGTCCTCGGCCATGGCAACGAGGCCCTGACCTGGACCTTGCTGATGGATGAGTCTTCCAAATTGGACCCGGTGGTCATGATGATCGCCTTCTGCTTCCTGATGGTCGGCTACGGCACCAAGGTTGGCCTGGCGCCGATGCATGCTTGGCTGCCGGATGCGCATGGCGAGGGGCCGACACCCGTTTCTGCCGTGCTTTCGGGGCTTTTGCTGAACCTGGCCCTGTACGCGTTGGTGCGCCTGAAGATGCTGGTGGACGGAGCCACGGGCACGGATACGGCTGGCCATATCATGATGAGCTTCGGCCTGCTCTCGCTGTTCGTGGCTGCCTTCAGCCTTCATAAGCAGCGTGACATCAAGCGCCTGTTCTCATTCTCATCCATCGAGCACATGGGACTGATGACCTTTGCCTTCGGCATCGGTACGCATCTGGCAAGCTTTGCGGCGCTGCTGCACATGACTGTCCACTCGCTGGTCAAGTCCGGCATCTTCTTCACGGTCGGACATGCTGCGCAGGCCATGGGCACGCAGAAAATGACCGGCATTCGCGGCTTGATCCGTCATCATCCGGGTATCGGCTGGGGACTTCTGGTCGGGACCGTGGCCATTGCAGGGTTTCCTCCATTTGGGGTGTTTACCAGCGAGTTCCTGTTGCTCACGGCAACACTGGATGCCCATGCCTGGACTTGCATTCTCTTGCTGCTGGGGCTGCTGGTGGCCATGACCGGTCTACTGCGTTTTGTGCAGCCGATGGCTTTTGGGGAGCCTGCGTCCGATGCCGTGGCCGTGCGTGTGAACATGTTGCCTGTCTATGTGCACCTTTTGTTGGCCCTGATGCTCGGTCTTTTTATCCCTGGCTTCCTGGCCGGCTGGTATGATCAGGCGGCGGCGCTGATTGTCTCGGCTCCGTTGGAGGGTCTATGAGGCATTTGGCGAACACTTGGTTCGCCGAGCGTCTCGGCGATAGCGGCATCCGCACGATTTATCTCGCGGATCATCATCCGGCGCACATGCCTTGCCTTGAAATCATGCGCCTGGATTGGCTGCGCGCCGCCGAACAGGCGAGAAGGCTGGAGATGCGGTTTGTCGCCGTCTGGGCCGCCGGGGCCGGATGCCACGATCAGGACCGGGGCGCAAGACATGGCTTGTATGCCTACATGGCCTTCGCACACCCTGAGCATTGCCATGCGCTGCTGCGCACGCCGCTTGCCGATGAAAATCCGTCGCTTCCCTCGATTGCCGGCGAATTCGTGGCCGCCAGCCGCATGGAGCGTCACATGGCGGACATGTTTGGCATCACGATCGAGGCTGCCCCCGATGCGCGGCCTTGGATCAGGCATGAGCACTGGCCCCGGGGAGCCCATCCATTGCGCGATGATTTCGATGGCAAGAACCCCATGCCCCCCTGTCCCTGCAGTGGCGATTACGATTTCGTCCGCTCTGCCAGCAGCGGCGTCTATGAAATTCCGGTCGGGCCGGTTCATGCCGGCATCATCGAACCGGGTCATTTCCGCTTTCTGGCTGTCGGCGAGCAGATCCTGAACATGGAGGAGCGCCTGGGTTATGTGCACAAGGGCATCGAGCGCGCCATGCAGGGCCGCGATGCGGCAAGTGGGGCGAAGCTGGCCGCGCGCATCTCCGGCGACAGCGCCGTGGCCCATGCCTGGGCTTTCGCCCAGGCCTCGGAATATGCCGCAGGCATCAAGCCGCCGCGGCGCGCCAGCCTGATTCGCGGCATCCTCTGTGAGCGCGAGCGCATGGCCAATCACATTGGTGATATCGGCGCCATCTGCAACGATGCGGCCTTCGCCTTCATGCACATGCAGATGCAGCGCCTGCGCGAGGATATGGCCAGGCTTCATCAGGAGATCTTCGGGCATCGACTGTTGTTTGATACCATCGTACCCGGCGGGGTCACTGTGGACCTGGGTGAGGCGCAACTTGCGCGGCTGGAGCGGCAAACCCGGGCCATTGCTGCGGAGGTCGAGCATTTGCGTTCAATTTATGCCGATCATCCGTCGATTCAGGAGCGCGTCATCGGCTCCGGTGTTGTTTCTGTCGACGATGCTCGAGATATCGGCTTGCTGGGCTTTGCCGGCCGAGCCTCGGGCAACTACCCGGATGCGCGCATCGAAGAGGCCTATCCGCCCTACGATGAACTGAAGGTGCATGTGGCTGAAGGAAAGAGCGGCGATGTCGCCACGCGTGTCTGGGTGCGCTTCGAGGAGATTGCCGATTCGGCGCGCCTGATCGGCGAGATGGTTGAGCGCATGCCGGATGGCCCGATTGCTGCAGAATGGACGCCGCCTGAGCCCGGGGTGTCCGGCTTTGCCGCCATTGAGGGCTGGCGTGGCGAGATTGCCGCCTGGGTGCGCTTCGGCGAGAAAGGGCTGATTGACCGCTACTTCGTGCGCGATCCCTCGGTCATCAACTGGCTGGGGCTGGAGCTGGCCGTGCGCGAGGTGCCGGTGCCGGACTTCCCGCTGAACAACAAATCCTTCAATTGCTCGTATTCGGGCAACGATCTGTGAGGCTGGGATGCTGAGAATGCTCAGACAGATTGTCCGCATTGGCACGATCACGGAAAGGCTTGCGACAAGCGATGCCTATGAACGGCTCGGGCGTGAACTTGAAGATGCGGTCAAAAAGCGATTTGCCGGCTCGCTGGCCATCCGTCAGGTGGATGCAGGCTCCTGCAATGGTTGCGAACTCGAGATTCATGCCGCGAACAATCCCTATTACGACATCGAACGTTTCGGCGTGCATTTCACGGCCAGCCCTCGTTTTGCCGACATGTTGCTGGTCACCGGTCCGGTATCGGTGAACATGAAAACGGCCCTGGAGATGACCTATGAAGCCACGCCAGATCCGAAACTCGTGGTGGCAGTCGGTGACTGTGCCGAGCATTGCGGCGTGTTCGGGCGTGAAAACTACGCCATTGCGGGCTGCGTGTCCGACATCATTCCGGTGGATGTCGTCGTTCATGGCTGTCCGCCAACCCCGTCTGACATCATTCGGGGCATTCTAGCGGCGATTGATCGCATGCCTTGAAAGATGCATGCATGAGCTTATCCTCATAGCATATGAATCACTTCTCGCGAATGCCAGAACTTCGATCGCGCTTCTATGCTCTGCTTGAGGAGCGAGAGACCCTTCCCTCGCGAATGGTCAACGGCTTCATCATGGTTCTGATTCTGGCCAATGTGCTGGCTATCGTGCTGGAGTCCGTGAGATCGATCCGCCTTGCCCATGAGGCATTCTTTCAGGGGTTTGAGACCTTTTCCATTGCCATCTTCACGATCGAATACGTGTTGCGCGTATGGGTGTGCACGGAAAATCCGATGTATTTCAGTCCCGTGCGGGGGCGGCTGCGCTACATGGTTTCATTCATGGCCATTGTCGATCTGCTCGCCATTCTGCCTTTCTATCTCTCGATGTTTTTCACGCTGGACACGCGCTTTCTGCGCGTGCTGCGCCTGTTGCGGGTGTTCAAGCTTACCCGGCATTTTCAGTCGCTGGAGATCCTGATTCAGGTTCTTCGCATGGAGGGGCCGGTGCTGGGCTCGGCCCTGTTTGTGCTGCTCGTGCTGGCCGTGCTAGCGGCTGGCGGCATCTATGTCGTCGAGCATGATGCCCAACCCGAGGCCTTCGGCAGCATTCCGGCCGCCCTGTGGTGGGCGATCGTGACGCTGACCACGGTCGGCTATGGCGATGTCGTGCCGCAGACGGATGCCGGGCGCTTCTTTGCCCTGATCATCACGATGCTGGGTGTGGGCATGGCCGCACTGCCAGCCGGTATCATTGCCGGAGGATTCACCCGGGAAATGCAGAAGCGTCGCGAGATCTACCAGACCCGCGTCAGGGAGGCACTGGAAGACGGCGTCATCACGCTTGAGGAGCAGGAGCAGCTTGAGCACATCCGGCGCCAGCTCGGGCTGGATATCGAGGATGCCAAGGCCGTCACGAGGGCGGAGTTCAGCGTGCTGTCCCAGCTCGGGCAGAGCAAGTGCCCGCATTGTGGCAAACCCTTGCTGGTTCGCGGGGAACGGGAGGGCTGAGGCGGTATTGCTGTCTGTCCGGGCCTATGCCTTCCTGACAAACTCGGACTTCAAGGCCATCGGTCCAATGCCGGGGATCTTGCAGTCGATGTCATGATCATGTCCGGGACGGAGCCGGATGTTCTTGACCTTGGTGCCGACTTTGACCACGGATGAGGCCCCCTTGATCCTGAGATCCTTGATAACGATGACGGTATCCCCATCGGCCAACGGTGTTCCATGCGTATCCCTGACAGCCGGCGTTTCGTTCGTGTTTTCGGCTTGGTTTCCGATCCACTCATGGCCGCACTCGGGGCAGATAAACATACCGCGATCCTCGTAGCTGTAAGCGGAACCGCAGTTTGGGCAATCGGGCAATGTGCTCATGATGTATGCTTCCTTTTTTGTTCGATGCGAATAGCCGATGGTCTGTATGGAAACGGATAGGCGATTCTCCGTGAGAAGTTCGCCCATGACAAGCCGTTTTTCCT
>WFOK01000012.1 GCA_015488115.1 Mariprofundaceae bacterium | reverse complement strand
TTCCGGGTATCAGGTGGGCGAGGCTTCATGATGGCGGAAGGGTGGAGGTCTGCATTGGACGCTTCATCCAAGGGCAGAGCGACCGGCTTCATGTTCTGTGTATTCGCGTTGCCATGCTTCGGTGAGCGGCACTTCAGTTGGCCTCGGTTGGTAATATATCCCTACCAACGTGCTTGTGTTTTTCTAACGTGTTTTGCATCATGGCGAGCATGCAGCGCATGTTTTGCTGGATTCTGATCATGGCCATGCTGGCGGTTGGCAGCATTCCGGCCATGGCGTGTCCGGATAGCGTGAACCAGCATGCCACCTGCTCGATCGTTGACGCTCCCGATCGTCATCAACTCCATCAGACAAGCTCTTCCCAGGCCGACTGCGCCTGGCAATGTGGCTGCGGCTGTCATCAGAACCTGGATACGCTGCCGCATGCATTCAGTCCGCATGTCATCGTTTCAAGCCCCGGTGCTGTGCTGTCACTGAGGACTGTTCGCTCAATCCCGCTTGCGTGCATGGCGCCAAGGCTCGTGGATTCGGAGCTCTCTCCGCCTCCCAAGGCCTGATTGTTTTATCGCATCTGCTGATGCGGGCTTCCTGACACCCGGAAGCCTCCTCATGCGCATGCTTGATCCGTCCAAGGATCAGGTTTGTGCGGGTGTTGGATTTAGAACAATCAGTTGCTAAAGGAGGAGACATTGATGAAAAAAATAGCACTTCTGTTGGGACTGCTGCTTGCGGCAACGGATGCCCATGCCTATATTGGGCTTTGTTGCGGCAAGTGTGGCGGCAACATGCCAATGAACATTCCGGGTGGCGGCATACCGGAAACCCATGAGTTTCGTTTCAAGCTTCAGCCGATGTTCATGCACATGTCCGGTCTGCGCGCCGGCACCCGGGATGTCGATACGGCATCGGTACTGGGCATGCCGGTGATGATGGGCAAGTCCACGGGCAAGTTTATGGCCGCTCCCACGTCCATGGACATGAGCATGCTCAATCTGGCAGTCGGTTACAGCTTCAGCGATGATTTCTTTGCGGGCATCATGGCCATGTATGTGGATAATCGCATGGACATGCTGTTCAACAGCATGATGCGCATGAGCACGGGAGCGGCAGGCTATACGATGAAATCCCGGGGCATGGCGGATACGATGCTGATGGCCAAGTACCGTCTCTATGCGGATGATCCGTTGATTCCGTCCGAAGAGTTTTCCCTGTTCGGTGGCCTGTCCATGCCAACCGGTTCGATTGATAAGCGCAATACGACGCATCCGGTTGCCATGCGGCAGAAGGAATTGCTCCCCTATGGCATGCAACTGGGCAGTGGCACCTGGGATCCGATCATTGGCGCGCTGTATCAGCATTCAGGCTCTCCCTGGTGGTGGGGGGCTGACGTGCGTTACACGGCGCGCACCGGAAGCAACAAGCGTGGTTACCGTTTGGGTGACCGGGGGCAGGTGGATGCCTATCTGATGTATCAGCCGCATTACGCCTGGGTGCTTTATGGCGAACTCAATGGCGAATGGCAGGGGCGGTTGCATGGCGAGGCCGATGAGGCGCGAACGGGCGCATCCGGGCATGCCGTTCAGGGGATGGCATCCTCGCCGTATATGACGCCGTTATGGGACCCTGCGAGTCTCGGCAAGATGCAGTTGTTTACGACACTGGGCGTGCAATGGCAGCCCGTGCCCTTGCAGATCGTGGATCTGGGTGTCCAGTTTCCGCTGTACCAGCGATTGAACGGGCTGCAGCTCAAGGACCGATGGCGGTTGATGCTGACCTGGTATGTCGAGATGCCGACCAGCGACAGCGTGCGTTCATTGTCCTCTACGCCTGCCGATGCAGCCCTGGGATTTTAGGAGGAAGGTCATGCATAAGGTATTGTTTGTCTTGAGTCTGATGGTGACCCAGACTGTCTGGGGTATGGACCTTCCGGATGCGGATTCGCCGGCAGCCCGGTTGTTTGCCGAGCGCTGCTCGGCATGCCACGCCCTGCCGCATCCGAAGCGGCTGGACTGGCCGCATTGGCAACACATGTTGCGTGTGATGAAGCAGCGTATGGAAGCGCGTGGCATGGCCATGCCGCAGGAAGAATGGCGGGTGATTGCCGCCTATCTGCGGAACCATGCTCGCTAGACATGTTCGGTCCAGCCCATGCCGCCGGCAAGGCGGCATGGGCGCCAGAGCCATCCTCCATTGGCCGCTTGTGATGCTCGTGGTCTTTGCCATGTCCGCATCGTGCTGGGCCGCCGATGTACCAGCTGGACAGCAAGCGATCCAATTGCCCAGGCATTCCGTTCCAGCACCGGATTTCATACTTCCTACCCTGGATGGTTCGACCCTCTCCCTGCGCGATGTCAGGGGCCACGTCATCGTGCTGCATTTTTGGGCTACCTGGTGCGTTGCTTGCCGTCATGAGATGCCTGGGCTGGAAGCATTCTGGCGTCGGGCGAAAAAGAAGGGTTGGGTGTTGCTAGCTGTCAATGTGGATCGCGGCTCAGGCGAGCGCGTGGCCGAGTTCGCTTCCAGGCTTGGTCTCGACATGCCGATTCTGCTGGATGCCGATGGGATTGTGCACCAGCGCTATCATGTCCGCATGTTGCCGACGACCTATATCATCGGGCCATCCGGTCGTATCATCGGGCGGTTTTTCGGCGAGCGCGAATGGAAGGGCAAGGACATGATGTCTGCGCTCGAGCGCTTAACCGAGCGGGAGAGGCCATGAGTGCTGCTCGGGGAAACTTGCAGGTGGCGGGCCTGGCCATGCTGCTGGCGGCAGTGTTGCTTGCCGGTCCGTTCTTGCTTTACCAACGCCTTGTGCCTTCGGTGCCGGCTGCGCTGACGGGACTGGGTGGCGATTTCACGCTGCAGTCGTTCTGGGGGCCTGTCTCGCTGCATGATTTCCAGGGCAAGGTCGTGTTGCTGTATTTTGGCTACACGCACTGTCCGGATGCCTGCCCAGCGGCCCTGGGCACGATGGCCCGGGCTTTGCGCATGGTTCCCGGGCACTGGCGCGAGCAGGTGGCAGGCGTGTTCATCAGTGTCGATCCGGCACGGGATACGCCGGAGCGCCTGAGAGATTACGTGCGCTTCTTTGATGCCAGAATCGTGGGTCTGACCGGCACGCGGCGGATGCTGCAAGAGGTGGCCCACCGTTGGCGGGCGGATTTTTCCCTGCCCGCACAGCGAGGGGCTCATTATGCCGTCGAGCATTCCACGTTCATCTATCTGGTCAATGCCGATGGTCAGGTCGTCGGTCTCTTCGATGAAAGAACGGCGTCGGAGGAGATGGCCTTGGCCATGCAGCGCTGGCTCGGGAGGGTGCAATGAAGAAACTTCGACTGCCGCTTATCTTGCTGCTGGGATGCTGGAGCCTGACGGTTCAGGCCGCTGAGGTGGAGGTTCGCGATGCATGGGTTCGGCTTCCTCCTCCAGGATCCGATACCGTGGCCGTTTACATGGTGGTCCGCAACATGGATGCCCAAGAACACCGTTTGAGCGGGGTTTCATGCGATGAGGCTGCAGAGGGCGAGTTCCACGCAATGCTCCGCCAGGGCCACGCGATGCAGATGGTGCACCTTCAGGGCGTGGACTTGCCCCCGGGCGAGCGCGTCGTCTTCGCCCCCGGCGGCATGCATGTCATGCTGCGTGGTCTCAGACGCATGCTGAGGGAAGGGGAGCTCCTGCATTTGCACCTGCATCTTGAGGACGGCCGGCGATTGAACATTGCCGCGCCGGTGCGTGATATGCGATAGAGCTTGGGACTGGCGCTCATGAAAGACCGGCCCGGAACTCAATGGAGCCCGCATGGTGATCAGGTGGTCCATGGCCGCCGGATCTACAGCTAAGTTCAGCCTTCCATGCCCCGATGAAGAAATGCTCATAGGCTGCGTTGATCCTGCGGAGGTGGCCTTCATCGAGACGGCGCTCGAAGGTCCGGCGCGCATGCGTCACAAGATGTTTTCCGGCTCTGCTCGCAAACAGATGATCAGGCCTGGCTCTGGCAGCTTGCCGGCTATGCTGCGTGCGGCCTTTTGTCTTCTGGCCAGCGTCGTTCTGCCGCCACCGATCGGCCCCTAAGCAGCAGTGTGTGTGAAGCGAATGGATTGATTCACCATGGCGATCCTTGCGCAAGGCAGGCTTTTCCCTGTTCAAGCAGGGCATCATGCAGCATCTGCGCCGATATGCCCAAGATGGGATGAATCCAGTTCGGGGCGATGTCGCAAAGCGGACGCAGGACGAAAAGGCGTTCGTGCATGCGCGGGTGTGGCAGTGTCAGCGCCGGCGTGTTCAACATGAGTCCATCCATATCCAGGAGATCAAGGTCTAGCGTGCGTGGACTCCAGCGTGGCGCGGGCCTAATCCGCCCGTAGTTGCTCTCGAGCTCAAGCAGGGTATCAAGAAGCTCGGCAGCGGAAAGGCTGCACCGAACCTGGATCACGGCATTCAGATAATCCGGCTGACAAGAGACGCCAAGGGGGGGCGTGCGATAAAGCAGGGAGCTGTCAAGCAGCTCGATGCCGGGCATGCTGGCAAGCTGCCGTCGGGCCTTGATGAAGGTGTCGCGGACGGCTCCTAGGTTGCCTCCCAGGGCAATGAATGCCTGTTTTACTGCACCCAAGCTACACCTCCCCTTCTCGGATCGCCTGCCGCTGTTACGGCTCCCTGGCTGTCGATGGCAATGGCATGAACCCCGCCGAAATAGACGCTCGACTCGCTCCATGCGCGGATGCGCCAGCCCCGCCGCTCGAGGGATTGCAAAGTGGCCTCATCTAGGAGCCCGGGCTCGACATCCAGTTCATCCTGCTCATTGTGCATGCGAGGAAAGCGGACAGCTTTTTCGATGGAGTCTCCCAGGACAACATGGCGGAGAGCGACCTGAAGAATGGCGCTCCGAAGGCGGTTGGAGCCGCCGCTGCCCAGGATCAGCGAAGGCCGGCCGTGGCGGAAAAAGATCGTTGGGGCCATCATCGATGGCAATTCCTTGCCCGCGGGGATGCGGTGAAATCCGCCGGGGTTGATGTCTTCTTCACCGAGCATGTTGTTCAGGTGTATACCTGTTCCCGGAACGACGATGCCCGAGCCTTCACCATTGCTCGTCGTGATGGCGACGGAGGTGCCTTCGGCATCGGTGATGCTGAGGTGTGTCGTGCTGCCATGCCGGTTGTTCGGTATCCATTTGACCGGTGTCTTCCGGGTTCCGTGATTCAAATGGGTTTCCAGGATGTTCTGCGCGATACCGGGTTCGTGGATTGCGTGATCCAGCCCCTGAGCGCGCAACAGGGCGATGTGTCGCAATGCCAGGGGGATCTCTTGTGTCCAGGTATCCTCATTCAGAAGGGGGCGTCTTTCGAGGAAATCCAGACCGAGCGCCACCAGCAGGCCTCCCATGGCCGGTGGCGGATTGGTCATCCAGTCGCCTTGCCAGGCCTGTAGTTGCAGGGGTTTCCGGATGCGGACCTGTGTTCGGTTCATGTCGTCCATGGTCAGCATGCCATCGGGCTGGCAGCAGGTGACGATGGCCCGTGCAAGATCTCCGTGGTACATCTCTTCAATGCCTTCGAGGGACAGCATCTCGAGGACATTGGCCCAGTCGGAATTGCGAAACAACGCGCCCTCCGGAAGGGTTTCCTCCCCAGGAGCATACATGCGCCGGGCTTCCCTGGTGTGTGTCAGAATGGGGGTCAACAGGCGCAGGAATGAGGCCTGCAAACGGTTCAGTCTGACGCCGTCGCGGGCTGCGCTGATGGCCGGCGCCAGTGCGTCCGCAATGGGCATGCGGCCAAGGCGGGCGTGGGCCTCGAACAGCATGGCCATCAAGGATGGGGTGCCAACGGATGCCTGGCCGATGTGGAAGGTCTGGATCGTATCTCCGAAATCGATGGGGATCGGAATGAGCTCGGGGTTCTCGGGAGTGCCCGAAGGCATCCTGGCGAAGCCGTCGAGCAGCATGGGTTTCCGGTCCCGCGGACAGACCAGCATGAATCCGCCCCCGGCCGGTCCTGTCAGGGCCGGTTCGGCCATGAAGGATGTGCATACGGCAGCCAGGGTCGCATCGATGGCATTACCGCCTTCCATCAGGATGCCGGCTGCGGCTTCGACCGTAGCCGGATGTCCGCCGGCTACAGCGCCATGGGATAGCTTGGGAAATCTCATCGCGTTGGGGCGTACTGGATGGGATAGCCCTTGAGCTTGAACGTGCGCAGGATTTCCTGCTGTTTGCCGGTCGCTTCCCTGTGGCTGCCGTAAGGTCCGATGACAACGGCCATCAGACCTGCTTCCTTTTCGATGATGCGTGCCGGCCAGTCATGCCTCAGGATTTTTCTCTGAAGCGCGTGCGCGCGTCTTGCGTCACTGAAGGCACCGACCTGAATATAATAGCCTGGTGGTGTCGGTTCCGGCGACTTCCGTTCCAGGCCTGGTGCCTGTTGCGAAGGCTTGGCTGGCCTGAGCTGTGAGCGGTCTGTGGATGTTCCCATCGTCGCCGGTGGGGTGGTTTCCCGCATGACCGGCTGACCGGATGTTTCAGGCTTGTTCATCATCGGGACTGGGTTGCCGTCAGTCGGTGAAGGCTCCGGGAGCTGAGCAGGCTGGGGCTTCTCTGTCGGGGTATGCGCCGGACGCATCAGATCCGGTCGGATGCCCAGGATGACAATCAGGGCCAGACAAACGCCAGCCACAAGAGCCGCGATGCGCTGTTCGCGGAAGCTAGCGCGCCAAGCCTCAAACCGGGCTTTCATGTTTGGGCCCCACCAGCTCATCGAGCATTTCAGCCAGTTGGTGGTAGCGGAAGGGCTTCTGCAGGATGCGAAGCTGATGTTGCGGGAGATTCCGATGCAGGTCTTCGGGGAAGCCGGTCACGAACAGGATGCGGTCGAGGATGTCCTGGTGTACCTGCTCGATGGCATGGTAGATCTCGTCTCCTCCCATTCTGGGCAGGCGGACGTCCAGCAGGATGATGTCGTAGTGCTCTCCTGCTGTCGTTAGTTCGAAAAGCGCTTCGACCGGGTTCTGCAGCGTATGGATGTCCGCATCCAGGCCATGGTCTAGCGCATATTGCTGCAGGAATCTCGTGAGGATGCCCTGAACGGCCTTTTCATCGTCGACAATCAGTGCCTTAAGCCCCATGGCTGACTCCTTGATCCTTTCTGCATGCAAGTATGGCACAGCCGGTGAAGGGCAGCCATGCTTCGGACATCATGGTTGTTTGCCGGCATCTAGCAACGCATGCGGATTGATGCGCGCCTCATGGAAGCGGACGCTCCAGTGTAGATGTGGTCCGGTGGCGCGGCCGGTCTGCCCCACATGCCCGACAAGCTCTCCGGCCTTGACCCATTGATTTTCGCTGACCTTGATGTCGGCCATGTGAGAAAGTACTGATACGAGACCGCGTCCATGTCCGATAACCACGGTATTGCCGTTGAGATACATGTTGCCCACATAGAGCACCTTGCCGGCCAGAGGCGCCATGACAGGCGTACCTTCAGGTGCAGCAATATCAATGCCTGTATGCGGGGAGCGCGGCTGGCCGTTGACGATGCGCTGCGCGCCAAAGGGCGTGGACTCGGGGCCATTGGCCGGCAACAGTTTCATGGCGATGGGAGGGGATGCCTCGACATGGACTCGGTAGCTTGATTTCAGGACCCTGATTTCGCCCCGGATGCGCTCCAGGGTTCGAGGGTCGAATTCGGCCATGCGCCTGGGAACCTGGATGCGAGAGATGCGAAAGTGTCCCTTGGTCACCGTGATGTTTTGGGAAAGCCTCAGGCCGTCTGCCTGCCATTGGCAGGCATGGCTACCTGCGGGCGTGGCCAAGTCGATGCCCACCCAGCCTTTCCAGCGGGCTTCGTCCACTTTTTCGACGGGCCAGGATTTGCCCATGCATTGCAGTACCGGCGGATGGCTTGTATCGATTCGCGCCTCGAGCACGATGATGCCACCCTGTTCCGCACTGATCTCAGAGGCGGATGGGGATGGCAGACCTGCGAACATCATCGCCAGCATGCACAGGATATGGGAGCGTTTCATTCCGTTTGCTCCAGGCTCTCGATACGACTTTCGGCACGACCGTCGTGGAACCGGGTTTGCATGAGCTGGCCGCATGTCAGCTGGGTGACTGAACGGATGAGCCTTCCCTGCTCATCCATGCACAGGGTGTATCCCCGGGAAAGAACCTGCATTGGCCCAAGGGCATGCAACCGCCCGCTCAGGCTTGCGAGGGCCTGACGTCTTGCATCAGTGATCACATGCCCAAGACGACGAAGAGCCTGATCCATCATTTGCCATTGCCGTGCAGCCCGGGCGTTGGGCTGGGCATGACGCAGGAGCTGCTGGGATGGTCGACGCAGCAGGCGGGCTTTCATGCTCAGGAGCTGGCGCATGGCCTGCCGCAGTCGTTCATGTGCGTCGAGCAGATGACGGCGGTGATGCTGAATGGATGCATCCATGGTTTCGTGTAGCGAGAAGGCGGCCTGCATGAGCCTGTGATGCCGGTGTTGAAGTCTTCGCGCCGGTTCAAGTTGCTGAAGCTGGCGCTCCAGCCCGATCAGGATGCGGCGGTTCTTTCTCAGTCGTTGAGCCTGAAGGCGGAGCAGGTGCTGGCTCATGTCGGCCAGGAGCATTCTTCGCCGGTCCACGACGCGCAGAAAATGTTGTTCGAGTGCTTGGGCCTGACGAAGACACTTCAGGCGATCGTGACGCAATTGTCTTTGCAAGGCATGGGCGAGACGTTCGGTCGATGGCAATTGCCGTCGCAGCGATTCCCTTGCCGGGCAGGCCAGTTCCGCGGCATTCGATGGTGTGGCACCCCGTGCGTCGGCGGCAAGATCCGCCAGCGTCATATCGATTTCATGACCGATACCGGTGATGATGGGGATCGGGCAGTCGACGATGGCCCTGACGACGCGTTCATCATTGAAACACCAGAGGTCCTCGATGCTTCCTCCGCCGCGCACCAGCAGGATGACATCGGGTTGGGCCCTGGTGATGCGTTGCAGGGCATGCTCGATGCTTTCGGGTGCGGCATCTCCCTGCACGATGGCGGGTGCCAGGACCAGTTGGAGCCAGCCAGGCCTTGTTGCCAGCACCTTTTTGACGTCTTCGAACGCGGCCGCGCTGGGTGAGGTGACGATGCCAATACGGATTGGCAGGGAGGGGATGGGGCGCTTGCGTCGGGCATCAAACCAGCCACGGGCGGCAAATTCTCGTTTTCTGCGCTCAAACTCGGCTGCCAGTCTGCCGGCTCCGAGGGGTTCGATGTCGCGGACGATTAACTGGTAACTGCCTCGGGGCTCATAGACATTGATGTCACCCGTAAAGATGAAGCATTCTCCTTCGCGAGGGCGCTGATGCATTCGGAGGACGTTCGATCGCCAGATGACTGCAGAAATGGCGGCATGCTCATCCTTGATCGTGAAGTAGATGTGCCCCGAGCGATGCTGCGTCAGGCGGGATACCTCGCCGGATACGCGGACATGGCTGAACGTGCGCTCTAGCAGGGTCTTGATGCGGGCCGTCAGTTCAGTGACCGACATGGCCGGAGTTGCAGCAGATCCCATAAGCCTGCTCATCTCAGTCGATCTCCATGCGTGTCGTGAAGCGCGTCAGGTTCTCACAGCCGCTTTCCCGTACCACGACGAGATCCTCGAGGCGGACGCCACCGATACCGGGATAGTAGAGGCCGGGTTCGACGGTGACGACGTTGCCACATTGAAGCACGGCATCGCAGCGTGAAATGCGCGGTTCCTCATGAATCTCGAGCCCGACGCCATGCCCCGTTCCGTGAAAGAAGCCGATCTGCCTTCCTCGACGCATGCCCGTGACAAAACCCTTCTCGGCGAAAAGAGCCAGGATGCGTTCATGGATGGTGCGGCCATTGATGCCGGCCTGGATGAGCCCGAGGCCAAGCCTTTGGGCCTCGCGCACCGCCGCATGCATGGCTGCCAGCCGCTTGTCCGGGGGGCCCTTGACGAAGGTACGGGTCATGTCCCCCCAATATCCGCTGTCCTGCAGGCGGGGGAAGATGTCGATGATGATCGGCTGGCCTGCGCGCAGAAAGCCATGACCAGTGTTGTGCGGATCCGAGGATTCCCTGCCGCAGGCCACGATCGTATGCATGGGAAGGGCTCCGTGCCGGATCAAAAAAATCTCGATCACGCGTCGTACATCAGCCGACTTAAGACGCTTGGGGTCTTGCGGATGCCGCAGGAAGCCCCGGTCATCGATGCTGCATTCCGCCAGATAAATCCGGGCCTGCTGCATGGCCTGTCGGGTCAAGCGCTCGGCGCGGGCCAGCTGGCGGATCTCCCATTCCTGCTTGATGGCGCGCTCGGGGAACATCGGGCCCTTGCACGCCTGCACCTCGAAGCCCCATGAACGCAGCATGTCCGCATCCCTGATCGGGAATGTTTCAGGCACGAGAATACTTTTGACCTCATGGGCTTCTAGGAAGGCGGCGGCGGCTGCCGCCAGGGTCCGGGGCCAGCCGCGCCGCTGGGCCTTTTCGTGCCAGTCAGTGTCCAGTTCGACCTGTTGGAAACGGGCGTGTTTTCTGGCGCGATCGATTTCCAGGGGCGAAAAAAGCCCATGCCAGCGTCCGCCGATCTCGATGGCGATAAACGGATCAGGCACAAAGATGCCCGAGACATACAGCATGTCCGCATTGCTTTCGGAATCTGCGATTATGACTCGTGCTTGCATGTATCCCCACCGACCGAGTCTTCTTCTTGCCTGCGCACGAGATCGAACAGGCTGATTTGTCCCAGGATCTGATGCTGTTCGCGCCGCAGCCTGAAATGGACCCCCTGAAGGATACGCCCCAAGGCAGTGTCTTTCCATTCATCGGGCACTTCCATCGTGCGGGTGTTAAGCTTCTCATGGATGGCTTCAAGGCTCAGCGCATGAACATCGCGTCCGGGAACCCAGCCTTTGGGTGCGGCATGGTTCTCATACACCGGATGCAGCAGGCCGCTTCGGGTGAGTTCGTCGAGCCATTCTTGGAGAATGTTGTCCGGCACCTGTGTTTCATCGATGAGTTCCCGCATGGTCAGCGGTTCACCGTGTTCGAGCTTTTGCGCGGCTCGAAGCAAGATCAGGTGAGCAAAGAACTGGCGGACGCCCGGACGGTTGTACAAGCTTTGGCGCCGGTGCGATTGTTCGGGGTGTTGCAGGCAAAAGACGATTTCTGCGCCGACGAGTACGATGACCCAGCTGAGATAGAGCCAGATCAGGAAGATGGGAAGCGTCGAAAGGGCACCATAAACCTTTTCATAATTGGCAACATCGGTCACGTAAAACGTGAAGCCGAGTTTTGAGGTTTCAAACAGAGCGCCCGCGACAGCTCCTCCGATCAGGGCGAAACGCATCGGCACGGACGTATTGGGCAGCACCATGTACACCAGGGTCAGGGCTACGGTGTTCATCAGCCAGGGCAGCAGGAACGGAGTATGACTGATCAGGTCCGCACCCTTGGCCACGTGCGCAAACAAGGGCAGGGCCGCGAAATACGACGTGATTGTCAGGGATGCGCCAATCAGAATGGGAGCCAGGGTCAGCGTGGACCAGAAGATGATGAATTTCGAGAGCCAGGGCCTGGAACGACTGATTCGCCAGATATCGTTGAAGGCCTCTTCAACGGTGTTCAGCAGCGCTGTGACGGTCAGCAGCAGTCCGATGATGCCGAACACGGACAGGGCCGTCGTCTTGTCGGCGATCGTGCCAAGATATTGTTCAACCACTTGTTGGCTCGTCGGCAGCAGGTATTCGAGCATGGCCTTGCGCATCCTTGCCGCCAACTGGTCAAAGGCCTGAAAGCTCGCGAACACCGAGAAGCCCAGCGCAGCCAGCGGGACGATGGCCAGCAGGGTCGCATAGGCCAGGGCCGAGGCCCGCTGAATGCACTGGTCCGCCACAAACCTGCGTGCAACGCGATAGAGCAACCGGAACAGATGGGCGGCATGGCGGCTAAGTGCCGGGAGGTTGGCTATTTCAGAGATATCTCGTTCCAGAATGTCCCGGAGGAAGTCGCGAACCGGTTTCATGTGTGTGCCGGTGTCGGCATGGCGCGCTATGCCGAATCCCGCGAGGCCTTGTCCGCCTCCTCGGGGCTCAAGGCCTGGATGCTCAGGGCATGGATCGTCTCCTGGAAGAGCTCCCCCAAGGCAGCATGGATCAACTGGTGGCGGCGCACTCTGTTCAGGCCACGGAAACGTTCGTCGATGATGCGCAACCGGAAATGGCCTCCTCCATGTTCCCGCGCGCCAGAGTGTCCGGCATGAAGCGCGGAGTCATCGTGCAACACGATGTGTGCTTGCGGAAAGGCTTCCTTGAGCCGCCGTTCGATAAGCTGGAGCCGGAACGGGTTACTCAATGCGGGCGTCCCCAGAACGGTAGAGGATGGATATTTTGCCGATATGTGCGATGACAGCGGCACCGGTTTTTTCGGCAATGCTTTCCGCCATGGCATGACGCTCGTTCCTGTCATCCATGGCGACATGAATCTTGATCAGCTCATGGGTCTCCAGAGCCTGCTCTGTTTCAGCCAGCAGGCTGTCGGTCATGCCTTTCTGGCCAACGCGCACCACGGGTTTCAGATGATGGGCGCGCGCCTTCAGGGCGCGTTTCTGTTGCGGGGTCAGGGTTGTCATGCTGGTAGTCTCCATTGCCCGATGCTAGCGCGCATCCGGCAGAAATAAACTCCGTTCGATATCTCTTTGGTTTTTCAAATCTCGGCGCATGGTCATCATGAAGAATCCGGGCTAGAGTCGTCTGCACGCATGAACAGGAAAGAGACGAAACGATCGGACACGCACAGCCCGGCTGCCCGGAAGCCGTCATGGAGGATTCCCATTCGCTGGCATTGGGCCATGCTCGTCGGCGGCGCCGTGCTGGCCTCGGTGCTCGTGTTGCTGATGATCATTCTCGACCTGGAGCGGCATGCCTGGCTGGATAGTCAGGCCCGGCAGGCCGAGGTGCAGGTGGACCGCCTTGCCGATGAGCTCAAGATTCCATTGCTGGCGGGCAGCGCCGAGGCTGATCTCATCATCAAGAGCTTTCTCGACAAGGTTCCAGCCGTGCTGACCATCCGGCTCAAGCTGCCGGGTGGCATGTATGAGGACTTCGGCCAGAAGACGTCCAAGGAGGAGTTGCCCGACCTGGACGCCTTGCCCAAGGATGCAGTTGTGAAACTGGCTGGAGAGCATCTGTGGTTCGGCAAGAGAATTGTCTATGCCGGAACGCCGATTGGTTCCGTGGCCGTCCGTTTCTCGGAGAAACAGTGGCACGAGTTGGTGGCGGAACTGGTCACCAGGATTCTTTTGGCCAGCGCGGCCGTGATTCTGCTATCGGGCATTCTTGTGTTCTGGTTGGCCGGGCGTATGAGCAGGCCGCTGGAAAGGCTGGCTCAGGCGGCCAAGCGTGTGGCCGCAGGCGATTATACCGTGCAATTGCCGGTCAGCGGATACAATGAGATTGCAGATGCAACCCGCCAGTTCAATGACATGGTCAAGGAACTTGCGCACAAGGAAGAGCTGCGCAACGTGTTCGGCCGTTATCTGAACCCGAAGCTTGTCTCCGAGGTGTTTGACGGAGATGGGCGGCAGCTGGAGGGATTCCAGCGCGATGTCACCGTGCTGTTTGCCGACATGGTTGGATTTACTTCCTTCGCCGAGGCCACGAGAACCGAGCAGGTCATTGAGGTTCTGAACGCGCATTTCGGCGTGTTTCATCGCATCATCGATCATTTCGACGGTCATGTGGACAAGTATATCGGCGATGCTGTCATGGCCGTCTTCAACCATCCCAGGGATGACAAGGAACATGCTCGGCACGCTGCCATGGCTGCGCTGGCTATGGTGGAGGCTTGCAATCGTCTCAGGCGCCCCAGGCCGGATGGAGGCAGGGTCCAGTTCCGTATGGGCTTGAATTGCGGCGAGGTCATCGTTGGTAATATCGGCGCGGACGAACGCCTGCAGTACACGGTGATCGGCAATGCGGTCAATGTTGCATCCCGTGTCTGTAACCTGGGCGATGGCGGTCAAGTGATTGTTCCCCTGGCCACCTTCGAGAGAATGGGGCCGGGCTTTGCCTTTGATCCGATCGGAGATCGCCTGATCAAGGGGGTCAGTGAGCCGCTGCGATGTGGCATGATTCGGGCCATGGCTGCGGATGTGAGGGAAAGGATTGATGAAGCTGTGAATGCTGCCTTTGACACCCGGGCCACGATCGCCCAAGGCGCTGATGCGTAACCGTCTGTCCATCGCGCTCTTGCTGCTCGTGCCACTTGTGCTGAACGCCTGCAGTTCTGCGCATATGCCGGCGGAGATTCGTGCCCTGAGCTTTCTGAACACTTATGAATCAGCCGTGCATGACTTCAGGAATGGTCATGTGATGGAGGCGCGCAGTAAGCTTCTGGCCATTGACAAGAGCAATCCGGATTACGAGCGCGCGCAGGCATTCCTGCACAACACGGTTGAGCCGGCGAGAATGCGCCTGCTGCGCGCGTATGTTCAGCGCGCCGAGCGGGCAAAAAGGGAGAAAAACTGGTCTGTTGCAGTGCGCAATTACGAGCAGGCCGTGGCTCTTTCGGATCGGCCGGCCGACCTGAAGTCAAGGCTGGCTCAGGCCGAATTGGCATTGAGGCAATACCGCTTCGAGCATTTGCTCAGGCAACGACGCGAGGAGGATCGGACCCTTCTGATGGCTCTTGATGCCTTGGGAGGATTGCGTGGCCTGGATGCCCAGGATCCCGTGCTGGTTCGGGAGCGTGAATACAGAATGGAACGGCTGGAGGATCGAGCAAGGGATGCTTATCGTGAGGCTAGGCGTTATCTTCGTCGAGGTTTGCCCGAGATGGCCTATGTAGCCATCGAATCCTATCTTCGCTTGGTGCCGGACTCTGATCAGGGAAAGGCCCTGAGGCAAAAGATTCTGGCCCAGATGCCCAAGGGCATCGTGATCCCGCCCAAAGCCAAGGGTATCGTGGTCAAAAAAGTTCTGAACGTGCATCGAAAGGTCACCAGGAAGGATGTCGAAGAACTGATCCGGAAGGGGCGTTATCGCGATGCCCGTCAAGCCGCCATCGCTTACCGGCGGGCTGGAGGGAGCAAGGCCGATGAGTTGCTGGAGAAGATAGGGCGCCTGATGGATCGACAGGCGGCGTCGTACTACGAGAAAGGCAGGGCGGCATTTCGCCAGGAAAGGCTCAATGAGGCCATTCGATATTGGCGACTGGCCGTTGAACTCAGGCCGGACCGGGCCGAGTATGTGGAGGCCTTGAGGCGCGCCGAGCTGCTCAAGGAAAGGCTGGACATGCTACGGTGAAGGCACTGGTCGTGGAGGAAGCATGCGTGACGCAATTGTAAGGCCGAGACGCTCCGCGCGGAGGATCCATGTCGGCGATGTGCCGATTGGCGGTGATGCACCGATCGCCGTTCAGTCGATGACAAATACGAAGACCCATGAGATTGACGCCACCGTCGCCCAGATCAATCGGTTGCACAAGGCTGGCGCCGACATCGTTCGGGTCTCCGTGCCCGATCCCGATTCGGCGGCCGCGCTGCCCGAGATTCTTGCTCAGGTCGAGGTACCGCTCATTGCCGACATTCATTTCAGTTACAAGATGGCGCTGGCTTCGCTGGAGGCCGGAGTTCAGGGGCTGCGCCTGAATCCCGGCAATATCGGGGATCGGCATCGCATTGAACGTGTGGTCAGGGCGGCCAAGGAGCGGGGGGTTTCCATCCGCATCGGGGTCAACGCGGGTTCGCTGGAGAAGGATCTGAACGAGAAGTATGGGGAGCCGTGCTCGGATGCCATGGTCGAGTCAGCCCTGCGTCATATTCGTATCCTGGAGGATATGGATTTCACGGACATCAAGGTATCCCTGAAAGCGAGCAATATTCCGATGACCGTGGCCGCCTATCGGAAGCTTGCGGAGCAGGTGGATTACCCATTTCACTTGGGCATCACCGAATCCGGCAGTCGCTTCGGCGGTACGATCAAGTCGTCGATCGGACTGGGGCTGCTGCTGGCAGACGGCATTGGCGACACGATTCGCGTATCGCTTGCCGCAGAGCCGGAGGAGGAGGTTCGGGTCGGTTTCGAGATCCTCAAGGCACTTGGACTGAGGCACCGCGGTGTCAATCTGATTGCCTGTCCCTCGTGTGCACGCCAGAAGTTCAACGTCATTGAGACGGTGAACAGACTGGAAGAAAGGCTTGCGCATATCCATGAGCCGCTCGATGTGGCCGTCATCGGCTGTGTGGTCAATGGACCCGGCGAGGCCAGGGAGGCTCATCTTGGTGTGACTGGGGGGTATCCGGTGCACGTGTTGTACAAGGACGGCGAGAAGGTCGGGAAGGTTCGCGCGGATCAGCTGATCGACACCATTGTCGAGGAGGTGGAACGGCGCGTGGCGGACATGCGGAAGAAGAAACGCGAGTAGTCTCCTCTGGAGCATGGAGGCACATGATGAAAACGCTGGATAGGCACGGTGCCTTCCGTCGGCTCGAGGCGCCGTCGGGTCAGGAATCGTCTGAATTGCGGGAGAACTGAGTCATGGCAAAGAAACTTCGGAGCATTCGTGGCATTCATGATGGGCTGCCCGACCAAGTGCGTGGCTTTCAGCATATCGAGCAGGTGGCGCGTGCCGTTTTCGAGCGTTATGCCTTTTCCGAGGTTCGGCTGCCTGTCCTTGAGCCGACCGAGCTGTTTGTACGCTCGATCGGTTCCGCCACGGATATTGTTTCCAAGGAGATGTATGCGTTTGTCGATCAGGGCGGTGATCATATCTGCCTGCGTCCCGAAGGCACGGCAGGAGCGGTCCGGGCCTATCTGCAGGCAGGCCTGACTCGTTCAGGGGCGCAGCGTTGGTATTACATGGGCCCCATGTTTCGTCGCGAGCGTCCGCAAAAGGGCAGGCTGCGCCAGTTTCAGCAGATTGGGCTTGAATGGTTTGGCGTCGCCGGGCCCGTGGAGGATGTGGAGCTGCTTGCTCTGGCGACAGCCTTTCTCAAGGCCTTGGGTCTGGATGGCTTAAGGCTGGAATTGAACTCCCTCGGATGCGAGCAATGCAGGCCTGCCTATCGCGCCTTGCTGGTCGATTTTCTCAAAGGCATTGCGGGCGACTTGTGCGAGACCTGTCATGAGCGCATGGATAAGAACCCGATGCGTGTTCTGGATTGCAAGGATGAGCATTGCCAGCATGCGCTGCGTGATGCGCCGGAGATGATCGGTCATTTGTGCGCGGCTTGCGCAAATCATTTTGAGCGGCTGAGGCAGGGGCTGGATGCCTTGGGTCTCTCTTACGAGGTCAATCCCCGCATTGTCCGTGGTCTGGACTACTACAATCGGACTGCCTTTGAATTCGTCACCGATCGTCTAGGAGCGCAGGGCACGGTGCTTGCCGGCGGTCGCTATGACGGTCTCATCGAGGAACTCGGGGGGCCGGCCACGCCGGCGATTGGATTTGCAGCCGGTGTCGAGAGGCTGGCCATGCTGCTGGAGTCCCCCGAGCCGCGTCGGCCGGATTTTGCGGTTGTGTCCTTGGGCGAACAGGCGCTTGTCTGGTCGCTTGAACAGGCGGATTGGCTTCGTGCGCAGGGTTTTGTCGTCGTTCACTGTGGCGGCGGAGGGGCCAAGCGACAGTTTAAGCTGGCTGACCGTGAGCATGCCCGCTATACGTTGGTCATTGGGGAAGAGGAAATGCAGCGAGGTGTGTTCACGCTGAAAGACATGGAGACCGGAGAGCAGCGAACCGTGACCGGTCAGGAGCTTGTCGCAAGCATGCAGTGAGTGGGACGCTCGTTTTTTCGAGCTTGTGGCTTATTGACAGGAAACAGAAAGGGGGCGCGATCGCGCCCCCCTTGATGTTGGAATAATTGGGTTGGATCAACGCTTCGAGAACTGAGGTGCGCGACGCGCCTTCTTCAGTCCGTACTTCTTGCGCTCCACCTTGCGCGCATCACGGGTCAACATGCCTGCCGCCTTCAGGGTCGGGCGCAGGCCGCTGTCATACTCGACCAGCGCGCGAGCCAGACCGTGACGGATGGCACCAGCCTGGCCCGACACGCCACCGCCACGAACGTTGACGCGCACGTCCACGCTGCCCGACAGCTTGGTCTCGGTCAGCGGAGAGAGGGCCTGCTGACGGATGATCTCAACCGGGAAGTACTTTTCGATTTCCCGACCATTAACCAGGATCCGCCCTGTCCCTGGAGTAAGGATAACCCTAGCCGTGCTACTCTTGCGGCGTCCGGTGCCGCGATACATTGTCGTTGCCATCATTCGATTCGTCCCTCTATTCAAATTAGTTCAAAGCCAGCGGCTCAGGCTTCTGGGCCTCATGCGGATGCTCGGGACCGGCATACACCTTCAGCTTTTTCAGCATGGCGCGTCCCAAAGGGCCCTTGGGCATCATGCCCTTGACGGCTGCCTCGATGATGCGCTCGGGATGCCTCTCCCTCTGGTCGGCCAGCGAAATGCTCTTCAGGCCACCGGCATAGCCCGTGTGATGATAATAGATCTTCTGCGATTCCTTGTTGCCGGTCACGGCAACCTTTTCCGCATTGATTACGATCACATGATCTCCGCAATCGGCATGTGGCGTATATTCCGGGCGATGCTTGCCGCGCAGGATTGTCGCCACCTTCGTGGCAAGGCGGCCAAGAACGACGTCTTTGGCGTCAATGACGTACCATTTGCGTTCAATATCACCCGGTCGAACAGTCCAAGTTCTCATAGTCGAAAAACTCCATCCAAGGCTTGTCAGCACTTACAAAGGCGGCGCAGTATAGGATGCCTGCTGTTGTTGTCAAACGTCCGGCCTATTCGGTTGTTGTTTGCTCTGAGCAGCGGTAGACTTGCAATGCTTGCTTCTGGTGGCTCGGCTGACAAGGTGATTCGCTATCAAGAATAACAGACTAATACTAACTAAGACTGGACAGGAATGAATGGGAATGCATTGAACGAGCGCGAGCAGCGGATTCTCGGGGCGGTGGTTTCCCATTATCTGCAGACGGGGAGGCCCGTGGCCTCGAAGGTGCTGGCGGATATGGGGGTGCTTGGACTCGGGGCAGCCACGATACGCAACGTGATGGCGGCCCTGGAGCGTTGCGGTTATCTGTGTGCTCCGCATACATCGGCCGGGCGTGTGCCGACGGATGCCGGATTGCGCTATTTTGTCGACACCCTGCTCGTGGTCGATACGGACATGCGCGAGACGATTGAGCGATCCTTGAGTGCACATGCCCAGGAAGTTGAACGCTCGGCGATTTTGCGCCGGGCATCCAGCGAGCTTGCCAACCGGACTCATCTTGCGGGGCTGGCTTGGATCAGGGAGCCAGCGCCCAGGGGTATCGAGCGTCTCGAACTGGTTCCAGTGTCCGCCACCCATGTGCTGGCCGTAATTGTCATCGAGCAAGGCTTGGTGAAGAACAAGTTGCTTAGGCGCCCGGCAGGCCTGGGAGAGAAGCAGCTTCATCGTATGGCGCTCCGTTTGAACGAGTTGCTGCGGGACTGTTCCCTGGAAGAAGTCCGTCTGCGCCTGCAGGCGGAGATGAGGAGCGACCGGCTTCGCATGCGCCACTTGCTTGAGGACTTGAAACATTGGGCGGAAAGCCCTAATCAGGACCAGCCTGATCTGTTTGTCAGCGGCCAGCGTCATCTCCTTGATCTGCCCGAGCTTGCAGTTGTCGATACGATTCGTTCACTGATGGCGGCCTTTGAAGACAAGGAGCGCTTGTTGCATCTGGTCAGACAGGTCGAGGAAGAGGCCACGGGCGTGAAGGTCTTTATCGGGAGCGAGCATGCGCTGGCAGACATGGATCAGGTGGCAGTGGTGCTGTCCCGCTACCAGGGATCCTCGGATGTGGTCGGGACATTGGGGGTGATCGGCCCCAAGCGCATGCAATATGAGCGTGTGATGCCGATTGTGGACGGCACGGCCCGATGGGTGAGCAAAATGTTAGGAGGCATGAAGTGAGCGGAAAGAGAAGGAAAACGGAGCCCGCAGAGCAGGAAAAGCCGGAAGCCGGCAAGGAGCAGGAGGCCGGCTCCGCAGGCAGTGGAGAATCCGCCGAGGAACAGCTGGCCGCCGCTCAGCAGGAACTGGCGGAGCTCAAGGACAAGCTTTTGCGCGCTTATGCGGACATGGACAACCTACGCAAACGTACCGAAAGGGAGATCGAGGAGGCGCGCAAGTATGCCATTGAACGGTTCGCCGTGGCCCTGCTTGACGTCATCGATAACCTCGAGCGCGCCCTTGATGCTCCCGAAGGCAATGAGGAAGCCGTTCGTGAGGGTGTCCGGTTGACGTTGAATCAATGGCACGACGTCATGAGGCGCTTTTCCATCGAGCGCATCGATGCCCTAGGCAAGGAGTTCGATCCTCACCATCATGAGGCCCTTTCGCAGATGCCGAGCGAGGAGCCGGAAGGCAGGGTGATTGCCCAGCACGTGGCTGGCTATTTGCTCAATGGACGTCTGATTCGGCCGGCCAAGGTGCTCGTGTCCAGCGGTCCGCCTGCGCCTGCGGCGGAAGCAGCCGAGCATGACAGCCACGAGGAGGACCACCAGGCTTGAATTGGTCCGCCGAGAGCCCCACAGACAAGGCAACCAAAGCATTTGGATCGATCAAATTTTGAGCAGGAGAACATGAAACAATGGGTAAGGTAATTGGAATAGACTTGGGAACGACGAACTCGTGCGTTGCCATCATGGAAGGCGACAAGGCCAAGGTGATTCCCAACAGCGAGGGGGACAACACGACCCCGTCTGTCGTTGCATTCACGGATAGCGGGGAACGTCTGGTTGGTGCTCCGGCTAAGCGTCAGATGGTGACCAATGCGAAGCGGACCTTCTATGCCGTCAAGCGTCTGATCGGCCGCAAGTACGATTCCGAGGAAGCAAGGCACCATCGGGAACTGGTGTCGTATCCCGTCGTGAAGGCCGACAATGGTGATGCTTGGGTCGAGCTCGATGGCAAGAAGATGAGTCCCCAGGAGATCAGTGCCATCGTGCTGCAGAAGATGAAGCAGACGGCCGAAGACTACCTGGGGGAAGAGGTTAAGGATGCCGTGATCACGGTGCCTGCCTACTTCAATGATGCCCAGCGTCAGGCGACCAAGGATGCCGGTACCATTGCCGGCTTGAATGTGCTGCGTATCATCAACGAGCCGACAGCCGCGGCATTGGCATACGGTCTCGACAAGACCGAGGAGAACCATCTGATCGCCGTGTACGACCTGGGCGGCGGCACGTTTGATATCTCGATTCTTGAGATTGGCGATGGTGTTTTCGAGGTCAAGTCCACGAACGGTGATACATTCCTCGGTGGAGAGGACTTCGATCAAGCCCTGATCAAGTATCTTGCCGAGGAATTCAAGAAGGAGAACGGGGTTGACCTGACCCAGGATCCATTGGCGCTTCAGCGCCTGAAGGAGGCGGCCGAGAAGGCCAAGATCGAGCTTTCTTCCAGCCAGCAGACCGAGGTGAACCTTCCGTTCATCACGGCAGATGCATCGGGTCCGAAACACCTTCTGATCAAGGTGACCCGGGCGAAATTCGAAAGCCTCGTTGCGGACCTGGTCGAACGCTCGCTCGAGCCATGCCGTCAAGCCCTGAAGGATGCAGGCGTGAAGGCATCGGACATTCACGAGGTCGTGCTTGTCGGCGGCCAGACGCGCATGCCGTTGGTGCAGAAGAAGGTGGCCGAGTTTTTCGGCAAGGAGCCGCACAAGGGCGTGAATCCGGATGAGGTTGTTGCCATTGGTGCGGCCATCCAGGGGGCCGTGCTGACCGGCGATGTGAAGGATGTGCTGCTGCTGGATGTGACGCCGCTCAGTCTTGGCATCGAGGTCGAAGGTGGCTTGTTCAATCGCATCATCGAGAAGAACACGACGATTCCGACCAAGAAGAGCCAGATCTATACGACCGCAACGGATAATCAGACGGCCGTGACGATCAAGGTGGCGCAGGGTGAGCGCGAGATTTTTGCCGACAACAAGCTGCTCGGCGTGTTCAATCTGGAGGGCATTGCTCCCGCTCCACGGGGGGTGCCGCAGATTGAGGTCACGTTCGATATTGATGCGAACGGTATCCTTCATGTGCATGCCAAGGACAAGGGCACGGGCAAGGAAGCCTCCATTCGCATCGAGGCCGGTTCGGGCCTGACCGAGGAGGAGATCGAGCGCATGAAGAAGGATGCCGAGGCCCATGCCGAAGAGGACCGTCGCCGCAAGGAGTTGATCGAGGCACGGAACCATGCCGATGCGCTGGTCTATTCGACGGAGAAGTCTCTCAAGGAATATGGGGACAAGGTCGATGAGGCCACGCGCAAGGGTATCGAGGAGGCCATCGAGGAGTTGAAGAAGGCCATGGAAGGCGACGACAAGGATGCGATTGTCGCTGCCGAGCAGAAGCTCGCCGAACGCTCGCAGAAGCTGGGCGAGGTGATCTATCAGCAGACGCAGCAGCAGGCGCAGTCCGGCCAGTCCTCCTCGTCTGGCGAGACGGCGAAGGATGCCGAGGTCGTCGATGCCGAGGTTGTTGATGACACCGACAAGAAGTAAGGTGCATCCGGCCTAGCACGGGGAGCAGCGTGTTCTGGCGCTGCTCCCCGTTTCATTGGATGACGGAGCGAATGAAGAGGGTTGAGGAACGGCAGTGAGCAAACGGGATTATTACGAGATTCTTGGCGTGCCGCGTGATGCGGACGAGCAGACCATCAAGCGGGCCTACCGGAAGCTGGCCATGAAGTATCATCCGGATCGCAATCCGAACGATGAGGAGGCGGCGGAGAAGTTTCGCGAGGCCACGGAGGCCTATGAGGTCCTGTCCGACAAGGAGAAGCGGGCCCGATATGATCAGTTCGGCCATGCCGGGGTGGATGAACAGATGCATGACTTCTGGGGGCGTGGAGGTTTCCAGGAGTCACATGCCTTCAAGGACTTCGGCGACATCTTTGGTGATGTTTTCGGGGATTTGTTCGGTTTCGGGTCGGCCGGCGGGGCAAGCAACCGCGGATCTGATCTGCGGTATACCTTGTCACTGAGTCTGGAAGAGGCCGCTCATGGCAAGGAGGTGGAGCTCAGGATTCCCCGGCATGCGAGCTGTGATGCCTGTGGAGGCAGTGGGGCCCGGGCCGGCACGCATCCGGTGCCATGCTCCACTTGTGGCGGACATGGTCAGGTTCAGATTTCACAAGGTTTTTTCAGTGTCCGCCGCACTTGTCCGGCCTGCCAAGGGTCCGGCAGGAGGATTGAGTCGCCTTGTCCGAGATGTGGGGGAAGCGGCAGGGTGCGGGTGGAAAAGAAGGTGCGCGTGAAGATCCCGGCGGGCGTCTACGATGGCGCGCAGGTGCGCGTTCCCGGTGAGGGCGAGGCAGGCCTGCATGGCGGACCGAACGGTGACCTGTACATCAACATCTCCCTGAAGCCGCATCCGATTTTCGAACGTGACGGGGCGGACCTGCATTGCGTGATGCCCATTACCTTCCCACAGGCCGCCTTGGGCGCAGAAGTCGAGGCGCCGACGCTGGAGGGTAAGGTCAAGGTTCGGATTCCTCCCGGCACGCAGGGCGGTCGGATTTTCCGCTTGCGTGGTTATGGCGTGCCCGATGTGCGAACACAACAGAAGGGCGATCTCTATGTGAAGGTGCAGATTGCAGTCCCGACAAAGCTTTCGGCCAGACAGGAGCAGCTTTTGCGCGAGTTTGCCAATGCGACGGGTGATGATGTCTATCCGGAGCGTTCCTCGTTTCTGGACAAGGTGAAGAAGTTCTGGGATGACTTGGCGGGGGAGTGAGAGCATGGCCATGAATGCATTGCGGATCATTGTGACGGGCGCATCCGGGCGCATGGGGCGGATGCTTGTGAGGACGATTGCCGATTCGCCGGCATGCAGGCTGACGGGAGCCACGGAACGCGCGGGTTCGGCATCTCTTGGCCGGGACGCGGGAGAATTGGCCGGAGGGGGAACACTTGGCGTTCGCATCGTCGATGACCTTGCGGCCTGTCCGCCTGCCGATGTGATGATCGACTTCACGACGCCTCAGGCCACACTGGCCCATGCAGAGCATGCGGCCTCTCAGGGCATGGCCATGGTTATCGGCACGACGGGATTTGACGCCAATCAAGTGGCAAGGCTCAGGGAAGTTCTCGGGCCTGTGCCCACGGTCATGGCCGCCAATTACTCCGTGGGTGTCAATCTGATGCTGGAATTGGTGAGGCGTACGGCGGGCATACTTGGAGATGATTATGATGCGGAGATCTTCGAGGCGCATCACCGGCACAAGGTCGATGCGCCAAGTGGAACGGCCCTGGCCATTGGCCGGGCCCTGGCCGAGGGTCGTGGCGTCGTGCTGGATGATGTCGCCGTGTATGTCCGAGAGGGCATTACGGGCGAGCGCAAACCGGGAAGCATCGGTTTCTCGGTCGTGCGCGGCGGCAACATCATCGGCGAGCACAAGGCCATGTTCATCGCCGAGGAAGAGCGCATCGAGATCCACCATGTCGCGGCGGACCGAGCCGTTTTCGCCAAGGGGGCGGTGCGGGCCGCCAGATGGTTGAACGGGCGTCGGCCCGGTTGGTATTCGATGCGCGACGTTCTTGGTCTGGCTGAGGTCTGATGCCGGTCATCTGCAGCACTGTCAGGATCGTTTTTTGCGCGTGACCCTCTGCAAGCCGCGGGCTAGATTTCGCTGCGTCATGTGGAGGCAGTTTGTGTCGGGGATGAAAGGCTCGTGATTCGCGTATTGCATGAGGGTGATCCGGCCCGGAAGGAGAGCGAGTCTTTTATCCGCGAGGTGTTCCAGCGCAGCTACGGGGCGAATGTCGAGACATTCATGCCGCATCTGATCGAAGTCAAGGATCGCCAGGGAGAGATCAGCGCCGTTGTCGGCTATCGCGATGCCGAGCATCATCCATTGTTTCTTGAGCTTTATCTGGATGAGCCCGTCGAGCAGGCCCTGTCCCATTATCTCGGCCACCAGGTCGAGCGCGCATCGATCGTGGAGGTGGGCAATCTTGCCGAGGCCAAGCCCGGTGATGCGCGCATGGCCATCATTGCGGCCACGGCTTATCTGCGCGAGGCGGGATACGACTGGGTCGTTTTCACTGGCGTGATCAAGTTGCGCAATGCCTTCCGAAAACTGGGGCTGGTGCCCAAGGAGTTGCAGGAGGCCGATATCCGTCGCCTTCCCGAACAGGAGCGCCAGCGCTGGGGTACCTATTACGGGGACAGGCCGGTCGTGTGTTTCGGGGATATCCGCTACGGCTATGACAGCCTCCAGGAACTCTGGGCCATGCTGCGCGATACCTGGGCGGAGGCTGTCGAGGCGGGGCGGCGCCAGCGACAGCATCGCCAGGGGAATCATTGTGAGTAAGGTGCTTGCCGCGCTGGATGAACACGCCAGCCGGAAACCTTTGCGCTTGGCCGTGGAAGGCCTGTCGGAACAATGGACCTACGTCGAACTGGCGCGAGAGGTGGACAAGTTCGCTCAATGGCTTGAGCGGCAGAACATCCGCAGTGCGGCATTGCTGGCCGACAATACGCCGGCCTGGATTGCAGCCGACCTTGCCAGCATTCGAGCGGGCATCGCACTGACGCCTGTTCCCCATTTCTTTTCTCCTTCCCAGGTTCATCATCTGCTGGGGCGTTCGGCCGCTGGCTTGGTGCTGACGGACCGTCCAGGGCAGCTTGAGCGTCTGCTTGAGGGCATGGGCATCAGCCATGAGTCTTGTGCAGTTCAGGCATGGGGGCTTGCGGCTTTCAGGATTGACACCGGCCAGGAGAGCGTGGGCCTGTCGGCGGCCACGTCCAAAATCACGTTCACATCCGGTTCGACGGGGGAGCCGAAAGGCGTCTGCCTGGCCCAGAAGGCCATGGAAACCGTTGCCCTTTCATTGCTGGAGGCCACGCAAGCCGACGAGCGCGACCGGCATCTTGCCCTGCTCCCGTACGCCACTCTGCTTGAAAACATCGGCGGCGTTTATGCCCCGTTGTTGGCCGGGGCGACCATCGTTGCGCCGGGATTGGCGAGCGTGGGTCTGGGGGGGGCAAGTAGCCTGGATGTGCCGCGTTTTGTGAGCGCGATCACGGAAAGTCGTGCAACGACCTGCATCATGATCCCGCAGATGCTGCAGGGCCTTGTGGCGGGGCTGGCGCAGGGGGCGCCTAGGGCCGAATCCCTGCGCTATGTTGCTGTCGGGGGGGCGCCAGTCTCGCGGAAACTGCTGCAACAGGCCGAGAGACTGGGCGTGCCGGCCTTTGAAGGCTACGGCCTGTCGGAGGCGGCAAGCGTGGTGGCGGTCAACACGCCTTCGGCGAACAGACCGGGATCTGTCGGCCGGCCGCTGGCTCATGTGGAGCTCCGGTTTGCCGAGGATGGCGAAATTCTGGTCCGCGGCAGCTTGTTTGAAGGTTATCTGGGCGAGTCCGTCAGCTTTGACCATGGCTTTTGGCCGACGGGGGATATCGGGTACATGGACGAGGATGGTTTTCTGCACCTGAATGGACGCAAGAAGCATATCTTCATCACGGCATTTGGTCGCAATGTTTCCCCGGAGTGGGTCGAAAGCGAGCTGATGACCGAGCCGTCCATTGCGCAGTGTTGCGTGTTCGGGGAAGCTCGCCCATTCAATGTCGCCGTCATCGTGCCCCGGCCTTCGTTTGATGCTGCGGCGGTGGCGGCGGCGGTCGAGGCGGCGAATGAAAGGTTGCCCGATTATGCGCGGGTGGGAAGGTTCCTGCTCGCTGCAGAGCCGTTCACGGTCGACAATGGCCAGTGGACCGGCACGGGGCGCCCCAGGCGGGGAAGAATTCTGGCCGCATATGCGGACAAGATTGAGAAACTTTACGAGGAGTAAAAAGCATGGCATTCTATCAGGACTTGCTGGCCGCGACCGAGCAGGATCGCAATGAGCTTCTTTCCATCCCGTTCATCCAGATGGGAGCGGCCGGCCAGTTGTCGCTGCAGAGCTATCTGGCCTTTCTTGGCCAAGCCTATCATCATGTCAAGCATACCGTACCGCTGTTGATGGCCACGGGCGCGCGCCTTCCCGAACGTCTGGAATGGTTGCGCGAGGCCATTGGCGAATACATTGAAGAGGAAATGGGCCACCAAGAATGGATTCTGAACGATATCGAGGCCTGCGGTGGCGACAAGGAGAGCGTGCGACGCGCCACGCCGATGCCGGCAACCGAGTTGATGGTTGCTTATGCCTATGACACGGTGAACCGTCTCAATCCAGTGGGCTTCTTCGGCATGGTTCTCGTACTCGAGGGGACAAGCGTGGCCCTGGCCACGAAGGCCGCCGACAACATTCAGCGCAGCCTGAACCTGCCCAAGTCAGCCTTCTCCTACCTGACGTCTCACGGCTCATTGGATGTCGGCCATGTCGATTTCTACGAGAATCTGATGAATCGCCTGGATTGCGAGGAGGATCGCAAGGCCGTCGTGCATTGCGCAAAGATGTTCTACAAGCTTTATGGCGACATCTTCCGCTCCTTGCCTCTGGTCCCCCTGAAGAAGGAGGGTTGAGCATGGAAGTCAGCAACAAGCGCATCATCCTCACCGGCGCGGCTGGCGGCATGGGCAGCATCCTGGCCAGGGAGCTCGCCCGGCGCGGCGGTCGCTTGGTGCTCGTGGATGCCAACGAGCGCGCCTTGAATGCGCTTGCCGAAGAGCTGGGGGCGGTGGCATTGCCGGGCAATCTTGCTTCCCGTGAAGGCTGTCAGCAGGTGGCCGACTCGGCACTGGGGGCCCTGGATGGCGGCGTCGATCTGCTGATCAATCTGGCGGGCATCAATTCCTTCGCCGCGTTTGAAGATGAGGATCCGGCCAGGCTTGAGCTCATGATGCATGTGAATGTGCTGGCTCCGATGTGGTTGACGCGCGCGCTGTTGCCCACGTTACAGCGGCAGGGGGCAGGGCGAATCGTGAATGTCGGCTCCATCTTTGGCTCGATCGGCTTTGCCTATTTCACGGCCTACTCGGCCAGCAAGTTTGCCCTGCGCGGCTTTTCGGAGGCCCTGCGCAGGGAGCTGCTGGATACCGGCATCAAGGTGACTTATATCGCCCCGCGCGCGGTGAAGACGCCCATGAATACGGACAAGGTCATGCGCATGGGAGAGGCCACGAAGATGAACATGGACACGCCCGAGGACGTGGTCAAGAAGATCATCGCGGCCATCAACAACGATCGCAAGGATATCTATTTCGGCTTTCCGGAATCGCTTTTCGTGCGCATCAATGTGATGTTTCCGCGCCTTGTCGACCGTGCCCTGGCGGCTCAGAATCGCATTGCACGGAAATTTGCCAAATCAGATGAACAAGGGAGCAACTCATGAAGCGAATGTTGATCATCATGACCGGTGCATGGCTGGTGCTGATGCCGCATGCCTCTTTTGCCGGACCGGATGGACAGGCGCCCGCAGGCAAGGGCGAGGCGGTCAAGCAGGATCTTGCCCTGCAGCTTGCCCAGCGTTGGGACCAGCTGAAATACAACACGCCGGACAAGAAAGCGCGCGTGGCAGGATTCAAGAAACTGGTTGAAGATGCCAAGGCGCTTGCCCAAGCGCATCCGGACGATCCCGCACCGAAGGTTTGGGCCGGCATCACCCTGGCGACCCTCGCCGGCGAGGATGGGGGACTGGGTGCCCTCGGACTGGTCAAGGAGGCAAAGGCCCTTCTTGAGGCGGCTCTGGCGCAGCATCCGAACAAGGAACTTGAGACATCGATCCATACGACCTTGGGCAGTCTGTATTACCAGGTTCCTGGCTGGCCGATTGGCTTCGGTGATGAGGATAAGGCCGTGGAGCACCTGAAGAAGGCTCTCGAGCTTTCTCCCAACGGTCTGGATGCGAACTTCTGGATGGCCTCATACCTCTGGGATGAAACCCGGCGTTACAAGGAAGCGGCCGAATATTTCCGGCGCGCCATTGCTGCCCCGCCCCGCCCCGGACGCGAGATCGCCGATGCCGGTCGGAAAGCGGAGGCGCGTGCCCTCTTGGCCAAGGTAGAGAAAAAACTGCATTAGTCCCATGATGGGGTCATGGAAAAGGGCGGCCTTCTTGGGCCGCCCTTTTCCCTTGCTTCCAAGGAGGAGGAAGGCGCGTTGGTGAAGCTCAGTGCTTCGTTGCCGATGCCACCTTCGAGTGGAGGTATTGGGTCAGCGTCTGCAGCCTGTCGTGACGTACCAGGACGCGGCCGCCCTTGGGGAAGGTGATGGCCACGATGTCCCGATGAACATGTTCGACCCTGAGCTTATCCCCGTAGTCTCGTCCGTAGGCGAGGCGAATGGCCTCACGATAGCGTTCGATGTCTGACTGGATCGGTGATGAGGATGTCATGGGCGCACATTCTGGGAGCGGGCCGTGACGTCTGCATGAACCGGTCGTGTAGAGCGCGTTCAGCGGACATTTAGTTTGCTTTCATCAGCTGTGCATCTTGTCGAAGATACGATCGGCCAGATCTCTGGAGATGCCTGGCACCTCCATCAGTTGTTCCCGGCTAGCCTTCTTTATGCCTTCAAGTCCGCCGAAGTGCCGAAGTAAGCGGGTGCGTCTGGCCGGACCGATACCTGGAATGGTGTCCAGCTGCGAACGGAGCATGCCTTTCCTTTTCCGCTTGCGCATCAGGTCTCCTGCAAAACGGTGAGCTTCGTCGCGAATGCGCGCGATCAGCAGTAGGGCCGGTGAATGCCTGCCCGGCTTCAAGGGCCCTTCCATCCATGAGGGCCACAGGGTTTCCTGGCCGAGCTTGCGGGACGGGCCCTTGGCCACGGCGAGCATGGGCAGATCCTCCATGTCAAGGGAGCGGGCTGCCCGGCATGCGGCTTCAAGTTGCCCAGGTCCGCCGTCGATCAGCAGAAGGTCCGGCATTGGGGCATCCCCTTCGCGGACATGGCGAAAATGACGCGACAGGGCCTCCTGCATGCCGGCGTAGTCATCACCAGTGTCCCGCAGCTTGTAGCGGCGATAGTGTTGTTTATCGGGGCCGTTCCAGGTTGCATAAACAACCGCAGCCACCATCTGCTGTCCTCCGAGATGCGCATTGTCGATGGCGGCGATGTTTTCAGGGATGCTTGGCAGCCGAAGCAGGCTGGCCAGGGCTTCGAATGCTGCCCGTTGATCGACGTTCCCACGGCTGGCCGCCTGCTGTTCTGAAACGCGCCGGAGCCGACGCAGCCATTCGGCCTTGGGGCCGCGCTTGGGATGCATGAGCTGACAGTTCTTGTTTTCATGAAGAATTGCCAGGCATGAGCGCAAGGCGGCCAAGCCCGCCTCATCGCTATCGACGAGGATGACACTTGGCGGGTCACAGCGGCTGTAACGTTCCAGGCAGAGCGATTGCAGGATTTCCTCGTCGCTGGCATCCAGGGCCTGCTTGACGGGAAGCATGTAGTGTCCAAGTTCGCGTCCGGCGCGGCGAATGCCGATGCCCACATGCACGGCCTCCGGACGGCGCAGGATGACAAGTGCGTCGGCGTCATCCGGCAAGTTTCTTCGGCCAGGGTCGGCAAGGATAAGGCGCAGGGTGCGGATACGGTCACGCAGCCTGGCGGCCTGCTCGAAATTCAGGTTCTTGGCGGCCTGCTCCATTTCCTGCTGCCAGCGTTCGATGCAGCGCTGATCGTGACCGAGCAGAAACGCCCGGGCCTGTTCGACCTGGCGCATGTAATCCTGGCGGCTTGCGAGGCCACAACATGGTGCCGTGCATCTGCCGATCTGGTATTGCATGCAAGGGCGGCTGCGGTTGCGGAACTCGGCGTCCTCGCAGTCCCTCAACTGGAATAGCCTTTGCATGAGCTGAAGTGTTTCGTGAACGGCCGATGCATGCGGGAAGGGACCGAAATACTGGCCGGGCGTGCTTCGATCTCCGCGGTAAAGGCGAAGCCGCGGATATTCTTCATCCGTCAGCAGCATGTACGGATAGCTCTTTGCATCCTTGAGCAGCACATTGTAGCGAGGCTTGAGTTGCTTGATCAGGTTATGCTCAAGGACCAGCGCCGCGGCCTCGCTTTCGGTCAGCGTGAAATCGATGTCGCTCACCAGGCGCAGCATGGCCTGGATTCGCGGCGAATCCGGGCGCTTCTGAAAGTAGCTGGAGACCCTCTTGCGCAGGTTTCTTGCCTTGCCGACATAAAGCACCTTCCGCTGGCTGTCCAGCATGCGGTAGACGCCGGGACGTTTTGGAAGGCGATCAAGCGCGATGGGGGGCTGCATCCACATGTCGGAGCTCTCAGCGGCACCGCCGGGCGCGCCAGATGGCGCGCACCGGCGCGGGATATCCCTCGATCGTGCGTTGTGGGTTGTCGGGATCGAGAAAATCGGACAGGGATTCAAAGCGCATCCAGGCGGTGCGGCGTTGTTCGTCGCTTGTCGTCGGTGTGATGTCAAGACACCGGATCTCGTCGAACCCTGTGCGTGCAAGCCAGGTCTCGACCACGGACGGAGAGGGAATGAACCAGACATTGCGCATCTTGGCATACCGCCCCACGGGGACGAGGCAGCGGTCCTCGCAATCCTCGACGATCAGGGTTTCCAGGAAGGCGTACCCGCCAGGTTTCAGCAGCGCGCGCAAGTGCTCAAGGTGATCGATGGGGGACTTGCGGTGGTAGAGCACCCCCATGGAGAACACGGCGTCGAAGGCTGATGCAAGATCGGGAAACTGCTCGATGCCAATGGGCAGGTAAAACACCCCGGCCTCAGGCGTTGCCCGTTTGCAGGCCATGAATTGGGCCGCGAACAGCGGGGTGGGATCAATGCCGATGGCCGTGGCGCCGCAGGCATGCATGCGCCACAAGTGATAACCCGAGCCACAGCCGATGTCGAGCACGGTGCAACCCCTGAGTTCAGGCAGATCGGCGTGAAGGCGACGCCATTTCATGTCCGAGCGCCATTCGGTGTCGATGTGCACACCGAACAGGCGGAACGGTCCCTTGCGCCAAGGATGGAGCTCCAGCAGTTGCCGGCGGATGAGATCCTGGTCGGGGTGGGCATGTCCGAGGCACACGATGTCATTGCTTGCATCCAGCACATGACCCTGCCCATGCGGCAATTGCTTGATGGCCTGCGCCCATCTGGGCCAGTCTCCGTGACGGGCCGCCTTTCGCCAGCCCCGTTCCATCGCATGTTGGAGGGGGATGATGCCTTGGGGGATGCTGTGCCGAAGATGTCTGGCCAGGGCCTGCTGTTCCCGGTTCACGAAGTTTGCGATCATCGGATGGCAATCATGGATGCGAAATTGAAGCACTGGAACCAGACGTGCACTTGGGAGAATCCGGCGCGGCGCAGGCGCTGCTTGTGCATCTGGAGCGTTTCGGGAATGAGGACCCTTTCCAGCGCTGTCCTCTTGCGACTGATTTCCAGTTGTGAGTATCCCTGCAAGCGCTTGAATGCATGGTGATGCTTGATGTGAAAGTCCTCTTCATCGTTTTGCCGGAAGCGGATCTTTTCGGAAAGGATCAGGGCGCCGCCCGGATTCAGTGCCTGATAAATGCGACGCAGCAGGGCCAGGCGATCCTTCGGAGGAACAAACTGGAGCGTGAAGTTCATGACGACCAGTCCAGCATCGTGCAGCGAAAACTGGCAGATGTCCGCGCAGACAAGGCACACGCGCCCGTCGCGAAGCAGATGGCGGGCCCTTTGCAGCATATCCAGCGAACGGTCCACGCCGACGATCGTGTGACCATCGGGGATTTGGGGCAGCATGGCCGCAATGCCTGCTCCGATCGAACAGCCGAGATCATAGACATATTGCCCTTGGACTGCATGCTCGCCCGCAAGCACTGCCAGCATGTCCAGGGTCAGGGTATAGCCGGGAACCGAGCGCCGGATCATGTCGTCAAAGACTTCGGCGACCTCGCGATTGAAGTCGAATCGTGCGATGGCCTTGTCGGCAAACATGGTATCTCGTTTGTTGTTCATTGGCGCAAGACTACAATGATTTCGCTGATTGCGGCAGCATGACGCCTTCCTTGACGCGTGGGCTGATCGCCGGACAGCCTCGATTGGCTGCCGTTGCGCGTGTGGTGTAATGTCGGGTATCTGGCACAATGTGAGCTGGCCAGCATTGGTGTGAATGAGTGAGCGCGGAAGATGAAGCCCGGGGAGGAAGGAGCAGGTATGCGCATTGGGGTGCCTAAGGAAATCAAGAATGGCGAGCACCGGGTGGCCATGACGCCCGAAGGCGTTGCCTGTCTGGTCGGGGATGGTCATACCGTACTGGTCGAGCGTCATGCCGGCCGTGATGTCGGTTATGACGATGCGCAATACCGCGAGGCTGGTGCCTGCGTTGTTGCCGATGCCAGAGAGGTCTGGGAGGCCGAGCTTGTCGTGAAGGTCAAGGAGCCGTTGCCTCCGGAATACGCTCTGCTGAAGCGTGACCAGATCCTGTTTGCCTATCTGCATTTGGCGGCCATGCCGGAGGTTGCGGAGCAGCTTGTCGGCCGGGGTGTCTGCGCCATTGGCTATGAAACCGTGCAGACCGGGGACGGCAGGCTTCCGTTGCTGGCGCCGATGAGCCAGGTGGCGGGGCGCGTTGCCGTGCAGCTTGCTGCCCATTATCTTCAGCTTGAGAATGATGTCGCTGAGCCGGGACGGGGCATACTGTTCGGGGGGCTTCCGGGTGTTGATCGGGCTCGGGTGGCCGTGCTTGGGGCGGGCAATGCCGGTGAGCAGGCAGTTCGGCTGGCCGCGGCCATGGGCGCCGAGGTTCGGGTGCTTGACAGGGATCCGTCGAGGGTTGCGGCCCTGGAAGAGAAATCCGGTGTCTGTGGTCATGTTGCGCATGAAACCGATCTGGCCGGTTTCGTCGAGGGTTGCGACGTGCTCATCGGCGCGATCCTTGTTCCCGGAGGCAGAACGCCCCGACTCATTTCCAGAGACCATCTTCGATGCATGCATTCGCGTTCGGTGTTCGTGGATATCGCCATTGATCAGGGGGGCGTAAGCGAGACCAGCCGTCCGACAAGCTATGACGATCCCGTGTACGTCGAGGAGTCCGTGATTCATTGCGCCCTGCCCAATCTGCCTGCCTGTGTTGCAAGAAGCAGCACGCAGGCGTTGACTTGCGCAACCCTTCCCTATGTGCGCCTGCTGGCAGGCGGTCTCGAATCTGCCCTTCAGGCTTCGCCCGAGCTGGCGCGGGGCGTCAATGTCCGCGATGGTCGGATTGTGCATGAGCAGGTCAGGCAGGCGCTACGACTGCGCTAAGCCCTTGCTCAGCGTCTTGTGCGGACAGGTGGCAACATCGGAACCTCCGCGCGCACCGGCGTGCCGCTTAAGGACCTCAGAAAGGCGATCAGATCCCGGGTTTCCCGCTCATCAAGCTTGAATGCGCGCAGCTCCTGTCCGCGGGAGCGAACATCGCCGGCTGACTCATAAAAATGTATGACATCGGCCAAGGTCGCTTTCTGGCCGGTGTGCATGTAGGGGGCCGTCTCCGCAATCTGGCGCAGCTGTGGGGTGCGGAATGCGTTGCGATCCTCTTCTCGGCCCGTGATCTCATAGCGTCCCGGGTCAATACTGTTGGTTCCCGTGCGGTGGTAGGAAAAATCGCTGAAATGCGGTGGGGTGTGACATTTGACGCAACCCGCCTTGCCCGTGAAAAGCGCGAATCCACGCTTGGCGGACGCGGACAAGGCCTTGTCGTCGCCGGCGGCCCAGCGGTCGAAGGGCGAATCGTTGACGATGATACCGCGCACGAACGTGGCCAGGGACTGCGCTATGGTCTGGGCACTGATGCCCTTTGGGCCGAAGGCCTTTCTGAACCATGCCTCATAGCCTTGAATGAGGCGGACGCGGGTAACCGTATCATCGGCCATGTCCGGCATGTCCATGCCGCCAAGGTGCTGGGCGATACACTCCTCAAGCGTTTCGGCCCGGCCATCCCAGAAAAAGCTGCGATTGTAGGCCACGTTGATCAGGCTGGGGGTATGGCGTGGGAGCACCTTCCCATTGATCAGTGTGCGAGCCTGGTTGTTGGCCCAGTTCATGCCGGGATGATGGCATCGGGCACAGGAAACGGATTCGCGGTTGATTCTGGGGTCGAAAAACAGCATGCGACCCAGTTCATATTTTGCCTCGCTGAACGGGTTGTCCTTTGGATATGCCAAGTCCGGCAGGCGCCAGACCTGAAGAGATGCTTCTTCATCATCACTCAAGGCAGCGGCCATTGCAGGCTGACAGAACGTCAATGAAAGCATGGCCAGCAGGAGCAGGTTTCGGGCTGTCCATACGCGTCGTTTCATGCGACCTCCAGGTTCGTTCCCCCAGCCCTCCCTGAGCGGACAGTTTACCCTCATGTCCAAAACAATGGAATGCGCCGGGTCAGGGACCGGCCTGATCCGGATAGGGCAGCGGGTCCGTTGCACCGGCCTGTCGGAAGCCCTCCATTCGAAAATGGCAGGAGTCACAACGACCGCAGGGCATGCCGTTTGGAAGCGGATCATAGCAGGAGCGTGTCAGGCTGTAGTCCAGGCCGAGCTCAAGTCCCAGCCTGATGATCTGGTGCTTGTGCAGATGAAGCAGCGGCGCCTCGATGTGCAGGGGCGTTCCCTCGACTCCGGCTTTGGTGCCAAGGCGCGCGCATTGCTCAAAGGCCTTGAGAAACGCAGGACGGCAATCGGGATAGCCGGAATAGTCAACGACATTGGCTCCGATCACGATGTGTCTTGCCTGCACGCTTTCAGCCATCCCCGCGGCCAGGGACAGGAACACGAGATTCCTGGCCGGCACATAGGTGATGGGGATGCCGGCTTCTTTGTGTCTGTCCTTGGGAACTTCGACGTCATCGGTGAGCGCCGAGCCGCCGATGGCCCTTAGGTCAACGCGAATGACCCGATGGTCGAAGACGCCCAAGGAGCGGGCCACGTTGGAGGCCGCCTCCAGTTCGATGCTGTGGCGTTGGCCATAATCGAAGGCAAGCGTATGGCATGTCCAGCCCTTGCGCCTGACAGCCCAAGCCAGGGCCGTGCTTGAATCCAGTCCTCCGGAGAGGAGCACGACAGCGCGGGTCATACCCTTCTTGCCTCCGCGCCCCAGACGTATTTGTGCATTTGAAGCTGCAGGCGGACGTTGAGATGATCATCGAGGATCCATTGGGCGAGATCCCTGGGGTCAAGAAGCCCCCAGCACGGGGAGAGAAGTACCGGAATGGCGTCGAGGTCAATGGCATGTCTTTTCAGGCAGTCCATCGTCCATTCGTAATCGGCCCGATCCGTCAGCACGAACTTCAGCTCGTCGCCCTCTCGCAGGGCTTGCATGTTTGACCAGCGGTTGCGTGAGCACTCTCCGCTGCCGGGTGTCTTGATGTCCAGGATCCGACGCACTGGCGGGGGGACCGGACGGATGTCGTAGGCGCCTGATGTCTCCAGTTGAATGATGGCAGGCTGATGGCTCAGGGACCGGAGCAGTTCGAAAACGCCCCGCTGCGCGAGCGGCTCTCCCCCGGTTACCAGCACCAGGGGGCGCCGGGCTCTGCGCACCTGCTGCGTGATGTCATCGATGTCCATCACCTGACCGCTCTGAGCCGGAATGGCCTCCGGGGTATCGCAATACGAGCAGCGCAGCGGGCAGCCGGCCAGCCGGATCAAAGTGCAGGGCATGCCCGCAAGCGTGCTTTCGCCCTGGATCGCATCATAGATCTCGAAAACGCGCAAGTAACTCATGGAAGGGTGTTCACGAAGCCGGTTGTTCCGGCGTGTCTTTTTCCAGCTTGAGCAACAGGGCCTTGGCATTGGCTGCGCTGTCCGATGTTGGATGCTCGCGCAACAGGCGTTTAAGCAGAGCCTTGGCCTCGTCGATCTTGCCCTCGTGCCTGTAGAGCAGGGCGACCTTGAGCAGTGCCGCCGCATGCTTGACGCTGTGCGGGTAGTCGGCTGCGACGATGTGGTAAGCCTGAAGCGCTTCCTTCCATTTCTTCTGATTGTACAGGCTTTCGCCAAGCCAGAACCAGGCCTGATCCGCGTAGGCGCTGTTGGGGTATTGCTTCAGGAAGGCGCGGAAGGCCCTTGTCGCTTCATCAAAGCGCAAGCTTTTCAGGGACAGATAGGCTGCCGTATAGGCATCCTTGATGGCCTCGCTGTCCGCAGGGACCGGTTTCGCCGCTTGGGTGGTTTCCCTGGACGGGGAGTCGACGGGCTTCGGTTTGCCGGCCTTTTTTTCTTCGGAAGGTTTTGCTCGCCGTGAACGGTCCAGAATGTTGGACAGGGCAGCGATCTGGGCCCGCTGCACAGCAATCAACTGCTGGTTGTGATCAATGCGTTCCTCAAGCCTTTCAAGCTGAATGCGCATTCTGGCCTGTTCTCGCCGGAGATCGTCCAGTGTGGCGGTGACGGCGGGCTTGACATCCTGCCAATGCTCGACCGGCTCATCCTTTTTTCCCGCACAGGAGCTCAGAGCCAGCGCGCAAACACAAAGCGCGGCCACCGACAGAGCCGGTGACCGCGGGTGATGATGGACAAAAAGGCGCTTACTTGATGTCCGCACGCCGGTTTTGTGCCCAGCAGGCTTCGCCATGGCTGGTGCACACGGGACGTTCCTCTCCATAGGAAACCGTTCCAATCTGGCCGGCCGGCACACCGCGGGCGATCAGATAGTCGCGCACGCTGTCGGCGCGGCGCTGACCCAAGGCCAGATTGTATTCACGGCTGCCACGTTCATCGCAGTTGCCCTCGACGGTCACGTTGGTGCCGGTAGCCTTCAGCCACTCGGCGATTGCGTCAAGCGTTGCCTGTGCAGAGGCGTCCAGTTCCGAACTGTCGAAGGCAAAATAGACGGACATTTCGGCTGGCTTGGCAGGGGTAGCCGGCTCGCTCACTGAGCTGACGGCAGCCGTGCTCTCGGTGCCACTTGTTTCAACCACTTCCTTTTTGGCGCAGCCGGCAAACAGCATGCCTGCTGCGGCCAGCGATACCAAGGCTAGTTTGATGTTCGATTTCATTTGATCCTCCCAAGATTCTTCAGTTGCGCACCAGCGCCACCATCACGAATTGCTAGCCCTGTCAGCCGAAAAAAGCAATGATCTGCATCACATATCGCATCGGTGAGTCATGGGAAAACATTGTTGCGCGACCAGGCGGGATCCGAGGCGTCCATGTTGGGCGGCGTGATGGCTTCGGGCTTCCCGCCCCATGACGGAATGCGGTAAAGCCGCCGGATGTGATGTTCCTCTGCCGAATAGATGATCATCTGTCCATTTGGGGACCAGGCCGGTGACTCAACCCGGTCTCCTGTGGCAAGGTAGCGGATGTCGCTGCCGTCCGTGCGGACCGTGGCAATGGCATAACTCCAGTTCTTCAGGGTCACGAGCGCGATGCGGTCGCCCTGTGGCGACCAGGCTGGTGATGTGTTGTAATTCCCGGTGCGGGTCACAAGCGTGGCCTGGCCACCCGATACGGGCTTGATATAGATCTGCGGGTGTCCTGATCGATTGCTGACGAATGCTATTTTCGTCCCGTCCGGCGACCAGGTTGGCGTCGTGTCAATGCCCGGATGAAAGGTGAATTGACGCCAGGTTTTTGTCTTCAGGTCGTAGATGTGGATCTCCGAGTTCCCCGTGTGCGAGAGTGTGGCCGCCACGAAACGGCCATCGGGAGAGAATTCGGGCGTACTGTTCAGTCCCGGGAAGTCGCCGAAGGTCGTGCGGCGACCCGTTTGCAGATCGAAGAACTCGAGTCGGGGATGGTTGCCCACGTAGGTGTTCAGCGCAACCTGATGCCCGTCCGGAGACCAGTCGGGGGACAGCAGCAGGGTGAATCGCCGCCCCACGGTCTGGCGGTTGGCCGTGTCCTGGTCCATGTATACGAGGTCGGCGTGGTTTCCGTGTTTCTGGACGAAGAGCAGATGGCTGTTGAAATATCCGGGAAGGTTCAGCACGGCCTTGTAGATGAAGTCGGCCACCGCGTGAGCATGTCGCCGAAGGCTTGGATGCAGGCTGGTCACTTCGGTTTCGGCCAGCAGCTTTTCCTGGAACGGGCTGTACACCCGCACGCGGCTGGCCCAGCCCTCATGGGTCCGTCTCAGCGTGCACAGCGCCAGGGTGTCCGTGCCGATGATCCGCCAGTCGCCATAGTCGATGGCTTGCCATGTCTGCTTCGCATCTGCAAGAAAGCTCAACGGGTTCATGGCGACGAAGGACTGACTGGATGCCAAGTCATTGCGGACGATGTTGTCGAAGCTTGCCCGCTGGGCCTTGATGTCAGCGCCGGCATCCGTGAGCACGGCCAGCTTCAGGGGCTTGTAATCAGACTGATAGATTTCAAATTCCGCAGCCAGGGATGTCAGGGGGACGAGGAGAGCAAGGAACAGCAACCAAGTACGCATGGCCGGGTTTCTATCCTGTTGTCCGTCCTTGTACAAGGGGGCATCCGGACGCATGCCGTCGAACCGTCCTTTAAGCGCCCTTCAGTCCAGCGGATGGAAACGGATGCGGTTCACGCGGAACGCCTCGAACTGGTCCTTGGGCAGGGTGAAGGGGGCGGCCTTTCTGATGGCCAGGATCAGGGAGTCGTCCATGGCCGGGTTGCCCGAGGATTCGAGTATCCTGATACTTTCAATGCTGCCATCCGGACGCAGATGCACCTCGACGAGCGGGTGCCGCTCGACCTTCATGTTGGCCGGCACCTTCCACTGCCGCTGCACGGCCGCCTGCATCATGGCGACATAGCGCTCGAATTCCTGCCTGGAAAGTTGCTTGCTGACCAGACTGGCCAGTTGCGGGTGCGATGTTTTCGGTTTTTTGCGTACATCGCTCTTGGATTCAACGGGCGCAAAGGGATCAAAGGATTCCGCCTTCTTGTTCACTTTCTTCGTGCGATTTGGCGCAGGCGGCGAAGGTTTCGTCTTTTGCGGCTTCGGGGTGGGCCTGGGCCTTGGCGATGCTTTCGCCTTGCGCTCGGGCCTGGGTTTCGGGCTGGGCAGGGGAGCGGTTTTTTTCCGCCTGGCGGGCGTCGGCTTGGGCTTGGCAGGCCGGTTTGATGTCGGCGTTTTTGCCCTTGTCGGCCTGGGCCGCGCGCGCGCGGCTTGCTGCATCCGGGCCAGGTCCGCAGCCGAAATCATGCTGACCTCGATGCGCTGAAGGGGCTCTGGCTTCCGAGGCGGATGCCAGAGGTTCAGGGCGATCAGGATGCTTGCCACGACGACATGAAGCACGACGGCCAGGGCGACGTCGCCTGGTGCCAGGGAGGCCGGATCATGCTCTGTCCGCGTTCTTTTCATGGTGCCGATCGTGATGGCGAATCAACGGTTGGCCGGTTCGGTCACCAGGCCCACCTTGCGCACACCCGCGGATTCCAGCAGCCCCATGACTCGGGCCACGTTTTCATAGGGCGTTTTGGCATCGCCGCGAATGAACACGGGAAGTTCGGGCTTCTGCTCCCGCATGGCCTTGAGCCGCTCAGGCAGTTGCTCAAGCTCAATGGCATGTTTTTGCAGAAAGATGCTGCCATCACGCTGAATCGTGATCACGAGCGGCTCGACGTTCTGCTGCATCGGCGGCGCCTTGGTGTCCGGCAGGTCCACATTTACGCCCTGAGTCAGCAGCGGTGCCGTGACCATGAAGATGATCAGCAGGACCAGCATGACATCGACCAGCGGCGTGACGTTGATCTCCCCCATCGGCTCGGTGTCCTTGTCCCACTTGCTGCTTCCGGCCCACATCCTTCTTTGCCTCCTAGTGCTTGATATGGCGCGCTATGATGTTCAGGAACTCGCTGGAAAACTGCTCCATGTTTGCCGCCATGCGCTTGAGATCGGCCGTGAACTTGTTGTAGGCAATGACGGCCGGAATGGCAGCCACGAGACCGAAGGCCGTGGCGACCAGGGCCTCGGCGATGCCGGGGGCAACGGATGGCAGCGAGGTGTTGTGGGTCAGGCCGATGTTCTGGAATGCGTTCATGATACCCCAGACCGTGCCGAACAGGCCGATGAACGGCGATGTGGAGCCGACCGTGGCAAGAAAGGCCAGATGACGGGAAAGCCTTTCCAGCTCCCTTGAGAAGGCAGCGTCCAGGGCTCGCCGCACGCCTTCCAGGCCGACGCCTGCCGTGATTTTTCCGCCAGTCTGCTCGGCCGTTTCGGCCCGCTGACGCATGAATTCCCGGTAGCCGGCCTGAAAGATGTTCGGCAGGGAGCTGTTCGGAAACTGCTGGGGAATGGCAGCCAGGATGGAGTCCATATCCGAGCCGCCCCAGAACATCTGGGTGAAGGCTTCAGTCTCCCTGCGCGTGCGGCCGTAAAACCGCCATTTGCCGACGATGATGGCCCACGAGCCGATGGACAGCAGGAGCAATAGCAGCAGTACGCTCTGCACGACGATGTCGGCATGGAGAATCAAATTGATGACGGAAAGATCCTGCTTCATGTGCTCTCCTTGCTCATGTCGGCATGTTTCTGAAAGAAGGCGCGAAGTTCCTCGGGAAGCCGGCGCACCTTGCCTTCGCGGCTGATGCTTGCCACATGGATTTGGGCGTCCACCAGCAGTTTTTCCTCGGGCAGATGAAGGGCCTGTTGGTGAAACAGGATGCGCGCACCGCGGACTTTCGCGATGCGCGTCTCGATGCGGACCAGATCGTTGAAGCGCGCGGGCCTCAGGTAGCGCAGATGCGCCTCGGTCACGGCGAACATGATGCCGTGCTCGTCTTCAATGCGGTCCTGTTCGAAGCCTCCCGTCCGCAGCAGTTCGGTGCGGGCCCGCTCCATGAATTTCAGGTAATTGGCGTAGTACACGACGCCGCCGTGGTCGGTGTCCTCGTAATAGATGCGTATGTCCAGCGTGTGGATGAATCCGGTCATAGCAGGCTCTCCTGTCGTTCGCTGCCGGGCAGGTCCCGGTTCAGATGGGCGTAGGCCAGAGGGGTTGCAATGCGCCCGCGGGGCGTCCTGGCAATCAGGCCTTCCTGCATCAGGTAAGGCTCGATGACGTCCTCGATGGTGTCCTTTTCTTCCGAGATGGTGGCGGCCAGCGTGTCGATGCCGACGGGCCCTCCGCCGAACTTGTCGATCAGGGCAGCGAGGAACTGCCTGTCCTGGGCATCCAGTCCAAGGGCGTCGACCTCGAGGCGTTGCAGGGCCAAGTCAGCCACTTCGGGCGTGATGACGCCGTTGTGCATGATTTCGGCGAAATCCCGAACCCGTCGCAGCAATCGGTTGGCGATGCGCGGCGTGCCTCGTGAGCGGCGTGCGATTTCCAGGGCGCCAGCCGGTTCACTGTCGATATTCAGCAGGCGCGCGGAGCGGCTGACGATCTGCGCCAGTTCCTCATGGCTGTAGAATTCGAGCCGTTCCACGATGCCGAAGCGGTCGCGCAAGGGGTTGGTGAGCAGGCCGGCCCGCGTGGTGGCCCCGACCAGCGTGAATCGGGGGAGGTCCATCTTGATGGAGCGGGCTGCCGGACCCTGTCCGATGACGAGATCGAGCTGGAAGTCCTCCATGGCCGGATAGAGGATCTCCTCCACCTGCGGACTCAGGCGGTGGATCTCATCGATGAACAACACATCGCCAGGCTCGATGTTGGTCAGCATGGCGGCCAGGTCGCCAGGGCGCTCGATGACCGGTCCCGAGGTGCTCTTGATGTTGACGCCCATTTCCTGGGCGATGATGTTGGCCAGCGTCGTCTTGCCGAGTCCGGGGGGACCGAACAGCAGCACATGGTCCAGGCTCTCACCGCGGGCCCGGGCCGCCTGGATGTAAACCGACAGATTGTCCCGGATCTTTTGCTGGCCGATGTATTCGCTGAGCCGGCTTGGACGCAAGGCGGCGTCCCAGGCGTCATCCGGGCCACCTCTGGGATTGATCAGTCGGTCTTCATGCATGTCCGGCTCCGGTTACGCCAGGCGCTTGAGCGCCTGGCGCAGCATGGATTCGAAGTCTCCGGCATCGATCCGCTCCAGCACCTTGTCCACCTGCTGGGGTTTGTAGCCAAGGTTGACCAGCGCCGAACGGACATCCATGAGCTCGCGGCTGCCGGTGGATTCGGGGGCACCCTCGGCAATCAGCTTGCCCTGGAGCTCGAGAATCAGGCGCTGGGCCGTTTTCTTGCCGACGCCCGGGGTTCGCGATATGGCCGCCACATCGCCCTGTTCGATGGCGCGCAGCAGCTCATCCATGCTGAGCCCGGACATGAGGTTCATGGCCATGCGGGCCCCGATGCCTGAGACCGTGTTCAGTCGGCGAAACAGGCTGCGCTCTTGGGCTGAATGAAAGCCGAACAGCGTGATCTGGTCTTCGCGTACATGGGTATGGATGGACAGCTCGGCCTTCTGACCGCGCTGGAAGCGGCTAAGCGTCTGCAGGCTGACATGAATCTCGTAGCCGACACCGGCGCAATCGAGGACGATCAACCCCTGCGGATCGATATCCCGGACCGTCCCCGAAAGCCAGCCAATCATGTGCGATGTCCCACCTGTTGCATGGGGATATGATGCGCATGGCAGATGGCGACGGCAAGGGCATCGGCGGCATCCTCGGCAAGCGGCTCGGGAGGGTGCAGCAGCACCCTGACCATGTGCTGGACCTGCACCTTGTCCGCGCGTCCGATACCCACGACGGCCTGCTTGACCCTAGTCGGAGGGTAAGCCGCGACCGGCAGCCCCCGATCGCGGCAGCAGGCGATCAGGGCGCCACGGGCCTGGCCGAGCTTCAGGGAGGACAGGGCATTGCGCGACACGAAGACATCCTCGATGGCCGCAGTGTCGGGCAAGAATCTGTCAATGATGTCGCGCAATCTTCGGAACAGGACATGCAGGCGCTCATCAAACGGGCCGTTTCCGCTGCGGATGACCTCGTGATGCACATGTGTGAGACGATTTCCGCAGGCGTCCACGATGCCCACGCCGGCTTTCTGCGACCCCGGATCCACGCCAAGGATGCGCATCAGGCCGTGATGCGTTCAAGCTCATGTTCGGGAATGTCGTAATTAGCATAAACATTCTGGACATCATCCAGGTCTTCAAGCCTGTCGATGAGCTTGAGCAGCTTCTCCGCGTTTTCTCCTTCAACAGTGACGGTCGTTTCCGGAATCCAGGTGATCTCGGCAACCTGGGGCTGCATGCCGGCCTCTTCGAAGGCCTTTTCCAGCTCCCCGAATGATGCCGGGTCGCAGGTAACCGTGATGCAGCCTTCCTCGGGCCTGTCCTCAACATCCTCGGCTCCGGCCTCCAGGGCAACTTCCATGATCTCTTCCTCGGCATGCTTTTCGCGATCGAAGACGAACTGACCCTTCTGATGAAACATCCAACTGACGCATCCCGATTCACCAAGGCTGCCGCCCCCCTTGTTGAAGGCTGTGCGCACCTCCGAGACGGTGCGGTTCCGGTTATCCGTCATGCAGTCGACAATGATGGCCACGCCTCCCTGGCCGTAACCTTCGTAGCGGACCTCCTCGATGTTCGCCGCGTCGCCGCCACCCGTTCCCCGCGCTATCGCGCGTTCGATGTTGTCCTTGGGCATGTTGACGCTCTTGGCCGCGGCAATGGCTGCGCGCAGACGGGGGTTGGCTTCCGGATCCCCGCCGCCCATGCGGGCTGCAACGGTTATTTCACGGATGTAGCGCGTGAAAATCTTGCCCCGCTTGGCATCCTGGGCGGCCTTCTTGTGTTTGATACTGGACCATTTGTTATGTCCCGCCATATTTCCTTGACTCTCCTGTGAATGACGCGATTCAGGTATCAGATGATCAGAAAACGGATCAGGGCCGCAATGCTAGCATGTGCGGCGCGCTGCGTCATGACGGTGCTGGTCAGATGCGCTCGGCCAGCGTGGTCATGATCTTGGCCGTTAAGCGCATCAGGCGCCGAACCGGTGAGGGCAGCCTGGCTGCTCCCAGTTCCTCGGCCAGATCGGCATGTCCCTGCTCGTCGATTTTCATCTGTTCGACGATGGCCCGGCTGCGCATGTCGGCCGCTGGCAGTCGCCGCAGATGACTTTCAAGATGTCGGACCACCTGTTTTTCCGTTTCCGCCAGAAAGCCGAGGTTCCAGCGGTCTCCGGCCATGCCTGCGGTCATGCCGATGGCCAGCGATCCGGCGTACCAGAACGGATCGAGCAATGATGGCCTGGCGCCCAGCTCACTCAGGCGCCGGCGGCACCAGTTCAGATGGTCCGCCTCCTCGATCGAGGCTTGCATGAGCCGTTCGGCCAGTGCGGGGTCTCTTGCGGTCAGGCTTTGGCCCTGGTACAGCGCCTGCGCGGCCATTTCACCGGCATGGTTCACACGCATCAGGCCGCTGGCCAGTCGCTTTTCCTCTTCGGTCAGTTCCGCCTCATCCTTGTCCTCGGCGGGGTATGGTCGCGAACTCTGCTGTTCGCAGAAGATGTTGTTCAGGGCTCGGTCGATTTCCTGAAGGAAACGGTCCGCGAGGGTATAACGTCGCAGTTCGGTGCTCATGGCCTCAGTGTAGGCTCACGATGGCGAACTGCAAGTCGCTCTCATGCATGCAGTAGCATGCGCACCCGCCGGGCGGCTCCGATGCCCCTTTGCACGGCCAGTTCGATGGTTGCCGGGATTCCGCCGGGAACAGGCGCCTCCCCGGCCGGAATGACGCCGCTATGGCATGTTGTGCCGTGGCGTGAGCGCACAAGTTGGGTGGCCCTGCGCTCGCAGATCACCCGGCAATGGGCCGGTGTTGGGGAGGGGATGTCGAGCATGGCTCCGATCTCGTTGCAGATCCGCTGCACGAGGATCTCCTTCTGTTCCGGCGCGCTAGCGCTGATGACGGCGGCAAGATGGACAAGCCCTTCCCTTCCCCCCGTCTGCCGTGATGTGTCGAAGAACCAGTGTCCGGTGGTGTCCAGGCCGCCAATGACGGGTTCTGGCAGGCGAATGTCTTGCTCGAACCACAGGTGGATGCTGGTGATCGGGCGGCTCTCTCCGCTGGTGTCTGGGTTTGTGCGCACGACGAGCTCGGCCCGCCATTGCCTGCCATGTCGGTCGACCAGGGTCATGTGGCCAAGCTGGCCTTCGATGTGCGTGATGCGCGTGCGCAGGTGAACGCGCACGCCCAGGTTATGGGCCAGGGAGGCCAGTGGCTTGATCAGGGCCTGCGTCAGGGGGGCGCGAAACCATCCCAGGCGAGCATGGTTGTGACTGGCGAAGCTCAAGCGAAGCACGTTTGCAAAACTACTGGCGTCTGCTGTGGCAGGGGGCTCATTCATGGCGCCGAGACACAATGGAGTCAGCAAGTCGCGGGCCAGGGCATCGGGGGTGCGCATGCGTTTCAGCCACGAATCCACGGCTTCTCCAGGGCGTGGACGATGGATCAGCAGGCGCGCAAGTGCCGGCAGCTCCCGCCAGTCATGCCCCTGCAGGCGCGCAAGCGCTGCCGGCAGGGAGATCCATAGGGGGAGGCTGGGTCGGGGCGCGAGCTCGAAATGGCCGCGCCGGGCATCCCACAGGGGAAGCCGTAGCGCCGATTGCCAGTGGATGTGGGACGCAAGCCCGCAGGCATCAAGCCAGTTGCGCGTGGCGCGATAGGCCCCGATCAGAAGATGCGGACCATTGTCAAACCATGTACCGGTGACGGGATCGAACATCGAGCGCGTGCGTCCGCCAAGCTCCGGAGCGGCCTCGAACAGATCGACATCCATGCATCGACGGGCGAGCTCAATGGCGCAGCACAGGCCCGCAAGTCCGCCTCCTATGACGGCGATGCGGGGCATGTACTACAGTCTGGGTGGGATGCCGCGTTGGATGGCGCGCGATTCCCGGTGCCAGAGAAGTATCGCGATACCCAGCTTGCGCATGGGGGAGATGTGGGCCGGACGTGCCAGCGTGTCATAACCCTGTTTGCGGATGCGCCTGAGCTGGGCATGGTAGATGGCGGCCATCAGCAGTGATGGGCGCAGGGAAACGCGGTCCTCTGCGGGGAGCATTTCGAGGGCGCTGACGTATTGCCGCTCGGCCCGGTCGGCGTAATAGCGGATCAATTGCTTGAGGGCCTCGCCCGCTTGCGGGGCCTTGAAATCCTGGTCGCGTACGTCAAACCGGAGGCGGTCCTCCTGTGGAAGGTAGATGCGTCCGAGTCGGGCGTCCTCGCCGAGGTCCCGCAGGATGTTGGTCAGCTGCAGGGCCTCGCCCAGTTGGGTTGCGTATGTGCGCGCCTGCCGGTTGCGATAGCCGAAGATCTCGATGGACAGAAGGCCCACGGCGCCGGCCACGCGATAGCAATACAGGGACAGGTCGGTCTGCTTGAGCACAGGCTGCCGGTTGATGTCCATGAGCATGCCATCGAGGATTTCATAAAACAGTTCCTCGTCGAGGGCATACCGTTCCGAGGCCCAGCGCAGCTCCTTGCCGACGGGGTGCTGGGGCTGGCCGGCAAAGCTGCGCTGGATCTCCTCCTGCCAGAAGCCGAGCTTGGCCATGGCTACCTGTCGGTCCTGGATCGAATCGGCGATGTCATCGACCTCCCGGCAGAAGGCATACAGAGCCATGATGGCGCGCCGCTTGTCTTCGGGCAGGAAAATGAAGGCATAATAGAAGGATGAGCCCGAGCCGCGCGTTTTCTGAAGACAGTATTCCTGCGGGGTCATGCCGGGTTTCCTGAAGCGGTCCCGAGCCGAGATGCATCGCGGAGCACCGGTGGAATCATGCGAAGCCAGTCTCCGCGCGACAGCCGGGGACGGTGGTGCAGGGGATTGCCCCGTGCCGTCCGTTCCAGGATGCGCAGTCCGCCGTGAAGCGTGGCCGCCACTTGCAGGCGAAGCCGCCATGGCAGCCGGGGAATCAGATCGCGGGCCTTGTCGAAATGCTCGCGGGTCCAGCGGCAGGCGCGGCCAAGGGCTGGAAGCAGCGCGGTCTCGTCCAGCTCCCGGGGGGACAGGTGTCTGTGTTCTTTCTCCAACCAAGCCGCCGGCAGGTAGCAGCGGCCCCGGGAAAGGTCGATGGCGAGATCCTGCCAGAAATTGGCCAGCTGAAGTCCCGTGCAGAGCGCATCGGCACATGTGATGGCACGGGGATCGTCGATGTCATGCAGGGCGAGCATCAGGCGCCCGATCGGGTTGGCGGAATGCCGACAATAGAAGGCGAGTTCCTCGGCTGTTTCATAGCGATGAATGGTCACGTCCATGCGGAAGGCGACCAGCAGGTCATACAGCGGCTCCACCGGCAGGCAGTGGCGCTGAATGGCATCGCCCAGGGCCAGGAACACCGGATGATCAACATGCTCCCTGATGCATCGTCCGAGCAGCGTTTCCCAGGCATCCAGTTGCTTGAGCCGGATCCGCGCAGGCGCGTTTCCTTCATCGGCCAGATCATCTGCCTGACGGGCAAAGGCATAAATGGCCGCGACCGCGGGTCGGAGATCGGGACGCAACAGATAGGAGGCGACAGGGAAGTTCTCGTAATGGCTGCGTGCCAGTTGCAGACAGTACTGGTAGGCTTGCGCGATGGCGGAGTCGCTGTTCATGCCGGCATGGTGGCTTGAAGCCGGGGTTCCGGCAAGAGGGGGATGGTTCATTGCCTGAGAGGCGGGTACGGGTGGTCGTCGTTGGCGGTGGCATCATTGGGGCGCTTTGCGCATGGCGTCTTCACCAGCGCGGCGCCCGGGTAAGCGTGCTCGAGCGTGGAACCATGGGGCATGAGGCTTCCTGGGCCGGGGCCGGCATCCTGTGTCCGATTCATCCATGGCTGTATCCTGATGCGTTTACCCATCTGGTGAATGCGAGTCTGCAGATGTATCCTGATTTTGTGGCCGAGTTGCGGCGAGAAACGGGCCTCGATGTTCAGTGGAGAATGTGTGGCCTGCTGATTCCGGAGTTTCCTTGGGATGCGCACTCCCATCATGCCGCCGCGATGGCCTGGTCCAGGCGGTTCTCCTGGGAGGTCGAGGAGTTGGATGAACAGCAGGTGCGTGCTCATGAGCCCGTGCTGGCCGACGACGTCTGCGGAGGCATGCTCTGGCCCCGCGTGGCCCAAGTGCGGAATCCGCGGCTGCTGCGTGCCGTTCGCATGGCTCTGGTCAAAAGTGGCGTTCCCCTGATCGAGCATGCCGATGTCATCGCCATTGAGACGGATGGACATGGCGTTCGCAGGGCGCGCACGGCGGACGGCAGGCTTTTTGAGGCCGATGTCGTGCTGCTTGCGGCTGGAAGCTGGAGCGGGGAACTGGCTGGGCAGCTCGGTTTTTCGCTTCCCGTGGAGCCGGTCAAGGGGCAGATCGTCCTGTTGCATGGTCGCCCGGGGCTCATGCGCCATATCGTCAAGCATGACAAGGCCTATTTCGTGCCGCGGGCTGATGGGCGCATCCTTGTGGGAGCGAGCATGGAGCGCGTGGGCTTCGAGCGCGGGACGACGCGTGATGTCATCGGTGAGCTTCTGTCGGCCATGCGTCAGATTGCCCCGGGGCTTGAAGATGTTCCGGTCGAGAAGGCCTGGATGGGATTCAGGCCGGGGAGCCCGGATGGTCTGCCGTTTCTCGGGCCGGTAGCCTCGATGCCGGGGGTATGGGTGGCATCGGGCCACTATCGCAATGGAGTGGCTCTGGCGCCGATCACGGCGGAGGTTATCAGTCGCTGGATCATGGAGGGCGACCCGGGACTGCCCATGGATGCGTTTCGCGTCGACCGGGAAGTCGTCGAGCATGCGGCCCTTGGCTATCCGTAAGGGGGCTCATCGTCGCTTTCGCGACACCGTCCGTGACGTTATGCTTCGGGCCGACGGGCCGGCTGGTCGCGCCGGGCCCGTTTTCTGCGCCTCAAGCTCTGGATGCACCCGTCTGAAGGCGTCGGCTGCATCCGCGCGATCGATGAATGCCGGGAGTAACACGCCATGCCGCGACGTACGGATATCGAGTCCATCCTGATCCTGGGCGCCGGTCCGATTGTGATCGGGCAGGCCTGCGAATTCGATTATTCGGGTGTTCAGGCCTGCAAGGCCCTGAAGGAAGAGGGCTATCGGGTCATTCTGGTCAATTCGAATCCCGCCACGATCATGACCGATCCCGAGTTTGCGGATGCCACCTATATCGAGCCGATCACCTGGCAGGCCGTGGCCAAGATCATCGAGAAAGAGCGCCCCGATGCCCTGTTGCCGACCATGGGGGGGCAGACGGCACTGAACACGGCGCTGAGTCTGAACAAGCATGGCATCCTCGAGCAATACGGTGTCAGGCTTATCGGCGCGCAGCCAGAGGCCATTGACAAGGCGGAGGACCGCGAGTTGTTCAAGGAGGCCATGGAGCGTATCGGTCTGGATATGGCCAGAGGAGGCTTTGCGCATTCCATGCAGGAGGCCAGGCAACTGGCCGCCGAAATTGGCTACCCGCTCATCATTCGGCCCAGTTTCACGCTTGGAGGCACCGGCGGTGGCATTGCTTACAATCCGGAGGAGTTCGAGCGGATCGCCAAGGCCGGGCTTGAAGCCAGTCCGACCAGTGAAATCCTGATCGAGGAATCGATCATTGGCTGGAAGGAATACGAGATGGAGGTCATGCGCGACCGCAATGACAATTGCGTGATCATCTGCTCCATCGAGAACCTGGACCCGATGGGGGTTCACACCGGCGATTCGATCACCGTGGCGCCTGCCCAAACCCTGACGGACAAGGAATATCAGCGTATGCGCGATGCCTCCATTGCCTGTCTGCGCGAGATCGGCGTCGAGACCGGAGGCTCGAATGTTCAGTTTGCGGTGAACCCGAAGGACGGGAGACTGATCGTCATCGAGATGAACCCGCGCGTGTCGCGCTCATCCGCGCTGGCCTCAAAGGCCACGGGTTTTCCGATTGCAAAGATCGCAGCCAAGCTGGCCGTGGGTTATACGCTCGATGAGATCCGCAACGACATTACCGGCGAGACCTATGCGGCCTTTGAGCCGACCATCGACTATGTGGTGACCAAGCTGCCCCGGTTTGCGTTCGAGAAGTTTCCGGGCGCGGATGAGCGGCTGACCACACAGATGAAGTCGGTCGGCGAGGTCATGGCCATCGGTCGCACGTTTACCGAAAGTCTGGGCAAGGCCATGCGCGGCCTGGAAACAGGCTCTGTGGGGTTTGACAAGCTGATGCCCGAGCAGGTGGATGCGGATGCGTTCCTTCAGACCAGGCTGGCGGTGCCGGGCGCCGAGCGGCTGTGGTGGGTCGGCGAGGCCCTGCGCCATGGCTGGGACGAACAGCGTGTGTGCCAGGTGACGGGCATCGATCCCTGGTTTGTGCGTGAAATCGGCTCGGTCATTGCGCTTGAGGAATCGCTGCGTGGCAGGAAGCCGGCGGATCTGGAGGCCGAGCAGTGGCGCCAGGCCAAGCGCGAGGGGCTTTCCGATGCTCGCCTGGCGCAGCTGATGCAGACGTCCGAGGATGCCGTGCGTCAGGCGCGCACAAGGCTTGGCGTGCGGCCCGTGTTCAAGCGGGTCGATACGTGCGCCGCCGAATTCGAGGCGCATACGCCCTATCTCTACTCGAGCTACGAGGAAGAATGCGAGGCCAGGCCCAGCGACAGGAAGAAGATCGTCGTGCTGGGTGGCGGCCCGAACAGGATCGGGCAGGGCATCGAGTTCGATTACTGCTGCGTGCATGCCGCGTTTGCCCTGTCCGAGGATGGTTATGAGACCATCATGGTGAACTGCAACCCGGAAACCGTGTCGACGGATTATGACACCTCGGATCGCCTCTATTTCGAGCCCCTGACCTTTGAGGACGTCATGGCCATCGTGGAGACGGAGCAACCGGACGGCGTCATCGTCCAGTTCGGGGGGCAGACCCCGCTGAAGCTTGCTGCCAGACTGGAGGCCATGGGCGTGCCGATCATCGGCACGAGCCCGGACATGATCGATCTTGCCGAGGATCGCGAGCGCTTCCAGCGCCTGTTGCAGAAACTCGGGCTTCGCCAGCCCGAGAATGGGACGGCGCGTTCCGTGGACGAGGCCCTGAAGGTGGCCGAGGAGATCGGTTATCCGGTCGTTGTCCGGCCATCCTATGTGCTGGGCGGCCGCGCGATGCAGATCGTGCATGACAGGGCGGGCCTGCTGACCTACATGCGGGAGGCCGTGTCGGTCTCGCCCGATCATCCGGTGCTGCTCGACCGCTTCCTGAACAGCGCCATCGAGCTGGACGTCGATGCGCTGGCCGATGGCGAGCGCGTTGTCATTGGCGGCATCATGGAACACATCGAGGAGGCTGGCGTTCATTCGGGCGATTCCTCATGCTGTCTTCCGCCGCATTCGATTCCGGCGGACATCGTCGACGAGGTGATTCGGCAGACCAAGGCCCTTGGGCTGGCCTTGAACGTGCGCGGGCTGCTCAACATCCAGTTTGCGGTTCAGGGCGGGACGGTCTATGTGCTTGAAGTCAATCCGAGGGCAAGCCGTACGGTGCCCTTCGTTTCCAAGGCCACGGGCATCCCGCTGGCCAAGGTTGCAGCGCGCATCATGGCCGGCCGATCGCTGGCACAGCAGGGCATTGTCGAGGTGCCGCAACCAACAGGGTATCGGGCCGTGAAGGAGGCCGTGTTTCCGTTCGTCAAGTTTCGCGGCGTCGATCCCCTGCTCAGTCCCGAGATGAAGTCCACGGGCGAGGTCATGGGCATTGCCGAGGACTTTCCCTCGGCCTTTTTCAAGGCCCAGCTCGCGGCTGGGGTTCACCTGCCACGCAAGGGCACGGTATTCATCTCCGTGCGCGATGCAGACAAGCCGGCCGCGGTCAGGCTGGCCAGGAAGCTTGTTGAGGCCGGCTTCCGCATCCTTGCCACGGATGGGACATACCGGGCGCTCGGCGAGGCCGGTGTCGATGCCGAGCGGGTCGCCAAGGTGAACGAGGGGGTTCGCCCGCACGTTGTCGATCGGCTGTTGTCCGGGGACGTGGATCTCATCATCAACACCACCGAGGGTGCAAGGGCCATTGCCGACTCCAAATCGATCCGGCAGGCTGCGCTGGAAAAGGATATCGCCTATTTCACGACCATCGCCGGAGGGCTGGCGGCCGCTGAAGCCATTGTGCGGGCCGAGACGGGCCTGAAGGTTGCCAGCATCCAATCCTATCACGGAGTGCATTGAAACCATGGAAAGAGTACCGATGACCAAGAACGGTGCGGAACAGTTGCGCAAGGAACTGGAGTATCGCAAGGGCGAGAAGCGCCGGCAGATCATTGCCGCGATCGAGGAGGCCCGGGCGCATGGCGATCTCTCCGAGAATGCCGAGTATCATGCGGCCAAGGAGGAGCAGAGCCACAACGAGGGGCGCATCAAGGAGCTCGAGGACAAGCTGGCCCGGGCACACATCATCGATCCCTCGCAGATCGAGAGTGACCGCGTCGTGTTTGGTGCAACGGTGACCCTGATCGACCTGGACAGCGGTACGGAGGTTGTTTACCAGATCGTCGGCGTTGACGAGGCCGATATCGAGGCAGGAAAGGTTTCGATCACCTCGCCGATTGCGAGGGCTCTGATCGGCAAGGAGATCGGGGATATCGCGACGGTTCGCGCGCCCAATGGCGAGCGGGAATACGAGGTGCAGGCCATTGAATACATCTGAGGGAGGCCTGCGCCCATGAGCGTGTCGGCCAGCTGCCTCCAGGCTGGTGCCGTTCGCCTGGCCCTGGCGCTGGTGTTCGGTCTGCTCGTCGTTTCGGGCTATGTGGTCGCTCCGCAGCTCTTCGCTTATGCCGGCAGCCGGCAACTGGCGGGCGAGCTGGCGGGACATGTCTTTCATGCGGCCAACACGGGTGCGCTGATCCTGCTTGCTTCGGTGGCCGCATTCTGGTGGCGCATGGGCCTGAAGCGGCGCGGAGCCTGGTTCGTGCTTCTGCTGCTGCTCCTGCTTCTCGGCATCAATGAATTCGCCGTGTCTCCGGTGATGGCCGAGATGAAGGCGCATCGCGCGCTCATGGCTGAGGCCGATGCCGGACTCCCGCGTTCCTTTGCCGTCTGGCATGGCCTTGGCTCGGCCATTCACCTGCTGGCCACGCTGCTGGCGGCCTGGCTCGTGGCCAGCGCGCCACAGGAGAGGAAGGCTTGCAGCTCATCATAGACTGGTTCAGGGAGCGTATCGAGAAGGATGCGCAACTGGCCATGCTGCTGTTTTCCCTGCTGGTCATCTTTTTCATGCTGCTCATGTTCGGCCAGATGCTGGCGCCGCTTCTGGTCGCCATCGCGCTGGCCTATGTGCTCGATGGGGTCGTCGTCCTGTTCGAGCGCTGCCGCTTGCCCCACCTCTTGGCCATTTCGCTGACCATTGCCGGGGCCCTGCTGATCGCCGTCTTCGCCATGTTGGCTGTCATTCCATTGCTCGTGCAGCAGATCGGCACGCTCGTGTCCAACACGCCGGCCTACATCAAGGCCGTCAGCGAGCAGATCCACCACCTTCAGGCCAATCATGCCGAGTGGATCAATTCGCAATACCTCCAGGATGCCATTGCGGCCATGGTCACCAAGCTCCAGGAATGGGGCGGGGCCCTGCTTTCGTTTTCCATTTCCTCCATCCCGGGCATGATCACGCTGCTCGTCTATGCGGTGCTTGTACCTGTGCTCGTGTTTTTCCTGCTCAAGGACAAGCATCAGCTCATGGCATGGAGCCAGCAGTTTCTGCCGCGCGAGCGTTCCCTGTTGCACCGCGTCTGGCACGAGCTCGATGCCCAGATCGGCAATTACATTCGGGGCAAGTTCTGGGAGGCCCTGCTTGTGGGCGTGGCCATGTGGGCCGTGTACGCGTTCATGGGACATGAATATGCCCTGCTGCTCGGGGTGCTTACCGGGCTTTCGGTCTGGATTCCCTTCGTTGGTGCGGCCGTGGTCACGATTCCGGTCGTGCTCCTGTCCTTCTTCCAGTGGGGATGGGGCGATACGCTGCTGTACAGTATTCTGGCCTATGCCGTGATCCAGACAATCGATGCGAACCTCGTGGTTCCCTGGCTGTTTTCGGAAATGGTGAATCTGCACCCGATCGCGATCATCGTGGCCGTGCTGGTTTTCGGAAACTGGATGGGCATTCTGGGCGTCATCGTGGCCATCCCGCTGGCCGCGCTGGTCAAGAGCGTGTTGTCGATCATCCTGGAGCGCCGCCAACAGCCCGAGCCCGCCCAGGATTGACAGCAATGGGGCGCATCCTAGTCTGCGTGCACCCTGTGGTGGAAAAGGTGGATCATGACGGATAAGGAAAACAAGAACAAGGCACGGGAAGCTGTGGACATCAGCGCAACGGAGCTTGACGAACTCAAGCGTGACATGCGTTCGGCCCAACTGGCCAGCTGGATCGAGGCCAATCGCAAGCCCCTGGCGATCGCCGGCCTGGCGCTCGTGGTCGCGCTGGTCCTGATCGGGCTTTGGCGCCAGAACGTGAAATCGCAGCATGAGTCGGCCGCGCTGGCCTACAGCCAGGCCCTGGCCGCTGCCTCGGTGGACAAGAAACAGGTCCTGCTTGCCAAGGTTGTCGAGGATTTCTCCTCCACCGCCTATGCGCCCATGGCCCAGTTGCAGTTGGCCGCGCTGGATGAGGCGCATGCGGCCGAGCATCTGCAGGCGGTCATTGATCATGGCAAGAGCATGGACGCCTGGCGTTGGCAGGCCAGACTCGATCTGGCCGAATGGCATCTGCAGCACAAGGATGCCGCCGCGGCTCGCGATCTGCTTCAGGAGCGCATGGGCAAGGCCTACGAGCAGGTTCGCCACTATCTGCTTGCCCTGGCCGCGGAAGATGCCAAGAAAAGAAAACGCCATCTTCGCAAGGCGCTGGAGGCCGAATCCCATGATGAGGAGCTGAAGCGCCGCATCCAGGCCATGCTTTCCGACATGGAGCGGGCATCCTGATGCGCTGTCGGCTGCCCATTCTGCTTGCCCTTTCCCTGCTGCTGGGCGGCTGCACGAGCATGAAGGGGTGGTGGCCGCTCGCTCAGCAGGAAGAGGCGTCGCCTGGGGAGAAGGAGGCCAAGAAGCCCATCGAGGGGAAGCCTGAGGTGCTCTGGCGCGTGGATGTGGATCAGCGGCGGCCCAAGGCCCCGGCCGGCTTCAGCCTACCATGCGTGGTCGACGATCAGGGCAGACAGATCATCGTCATCGGAGGCATGGACGCCCGTCTCCGGTTTCTGGATCGCGATGGCAGCGAGCTTGGCTGGCTGGCGCTTGAAGGCGGCGTCGAAACCGGCGCATTGCAGCTCGACAATGGTCTGCTCGTGCTTGGCGACATGGAAGGATGGCTCTATGGCATCGATGTCCACGAGCGACAGGTGGCATGGCGCCAGCAGCTTGCCTCTCTCGTGCAAGGCCGGCCTGTTCCGACGCCGCAGGGCTTTCTCGTGCAGACCGTGGACAACCGCATCTATCATTTCGACCGCGAGGGCAGGAAACTGTGGAGCTTTTCCGGCGTGCCCGGCGGATTGGCCATGCGTGCCGGCAGCACTCCCGTCGTTGCCGGGGATCGCGTCTTTGCGGTCATGAACAGCGGGGATGCCGTGGCCCTGCGGTTGCAGACCGGGGATTTGCTGTGGAAGCGGCAACTGGTGCTGGATACGAGTGCGGCCATGCTCAGCGAAATCCGGGTGCCCATGGCCGATCCGCTGCTGATTTCCGCACCGGGCAGCTTTCAGGATGAATATCTGCTGGTCGTGCCAATCTATCAAGGGCGCCTTCTTTTCCTCTCGCCCGCCGACGGCAGCGAGATTCGGGCGCGCAATCTATCGCTGAAGTATCGTCCGCTGGTCAAGGACCGGACGCTATATGCCTGTGATACCCATGGCGCGCTCTATGCGCTGGACCCCGCAACGGCGCAGAGTATCTGGAGGCGTCAGGTCACGGATGGAGAGCTGGTCGGTCCCGTGGCTTCCGGGGGCTTCCTGTGGGCTGCGGATGAGCGAGGGCATGTCTTCCGATTCGACGCATTCGGCGAACCCAGGGGGGAGATCGAGCTGCCAGGCAGGATCGACAGGGCCCCCGTGCCGTTTGCCGGCGGTGTGCTGGTGCGTACCTCGCGAGGCGTGCTCCATTTTCTGCGCTGAGTCGGACGGCATGAAGGACATGGCGCTGCCTGTCGTGGCCATCGTGGGACGGCCGAATGTCGGCAAGTCAACGCTGTTCAATCGGCTCACGGGAAGCAGGAAGGCCATTGTGGGCGACCGTCCCGGCGTGACCGTGGATCGGCTGGAATCTGCCTGCAGCCTTGGCCGGAAACGCTGTCTGCTTGTCGATACGGGCGGCATCGGTGAGCCGGCCCATGATGCCATGCAGCCGGCCATCGACGCCCAGGTGGATGCAGCGCTTGCCGTGGCTGACCTGGTGCTTTTTGTCGTGGATGGTCAGGCCGGCCTGACGCCGACGGACCGGGAGCTGGCCGACAGGCTCAGACGCCAGAATCTCCCCGTCGTGCTGGTCGTGAACAAGGCCGAACGAGAGGAGCTGGCCTTCGATTTCTATCCGCTGGGGCTCGGGGAGCCATGGCCGGTTTCGGCCATGCATGGTCAGGGCATCCGGGCACTCAGGGAGCATCTGGCAGCGCTGCTGCCCGAAGACAGGGAGATGCCGGCTTCCATGGAAGAACCCCTGGCCAGCATTGCTGTTGTCGGCCGGCCGAATGTCGGCAAGTCGACGTTGATCAACGCCTGGCTGGGACAGGAGCGCATGGTTGTCAGCCCGGTTGCCGGCACGACCCGGGATGCCATCGATACCATGCTGCCCTATGGCGATGGCATGTTGCGCCTTGTGGATACGGCCGGTCAGCGCAGGCATGGCCGCATCAAGGATGTCATCGAGTTCGTCGCGCGGGTCAAGGCCGTGCAGGCCTTTCGACGCGCGGATGCGGCGGTCATGGTGCTGGACGGTTCCGAGGGCATCGCTGAACAGGATCTGCGCTTGATGCATCTGGCCCTGGATGAGGGCTGCGCCCTTGTGGTTGCGGTGAACAAGCTTGATCTGCTGGACGAGGATCAGTGGCGTCATTTTGCGGATCGCCTGGATTTTCGCATGCGGGGCATGTCCGACATCCCCGTGTTCCGCATTTCAGCCGCCCGGCGCAAGGGCATCAGGCGCCTGCTTCGCGAGGCGGTGCGCGCCGCGCAGCGCAATCATTTCGAGGTCGGAACGGGCGAGCTCAATCGCTGGCTGCAGTCGGCCCAGCAGGCCCAGCATCCGCCAAGCGTTGATGGGCTTGCCGTCAAGATCAAGTATGCCTCCCAAATCGCCACGGCTCCGCCGACCCTGAAGCTGTTCTGCAATCGGCCCAAGGCCATTCGCGACAGTTACAGACGCTATCTTGAGCACTCGTTTCGCCGGAGCTTCGATCTGCCGGGCGTGCCGGTGCGCATGATCTTTTCGGCGAGCAGGAACCCTTATGTGGAGAAGGAGCGCAGGAGGTAGTTCATGCGCTTTTTCGAGGAGACCCGGGAGTTGGCCGTCAGCGCGAAGAGCATGTTCGATGTGGTCATGGACATCGACCGTTACCCCGAGTTCCTTCCCTGGGTGGCCCAGGCGAGAATCCTGAGCCGTTCCGGGGACGAGCTCACGGCGGAATTGACGGCCGAACTGGGCGGCAGGCAATACCCGTTCCAGACCGTCGATCGCTTCATTCCAGGCAAGATCGTCGAAATCCGCCTGCTCGAAGGTCCCTTCCGCTTTCTTGAAAGCGTGTGGACCTTCGAGGACTTGGCGTCCGGTCGCTGTCGCGTGCATTTCTCGATCGAGTTCGAATTCAAGAGCATGATGCTGGATCTGGTCGCCAGCCCGCTGTTTGCGTCGGCCTGCAAGAGCATGGTGCATGCCTTCGAACGCCGGGCCATTTTGCTGGCGGGGAGATGAAGCCGTGATCGTGTCCATTGTCTATGCGCTGCCCCACCGGCAATACATCGAGGAGTGCGATGTGCCCGAGGGGACGACCGTGGAGGAGCTCATCCGCATGAGCGGCATCCTGGAGAAGTTTCCAGAGATCGACCTGAGCAGGAACAAGGTGGGCATCTACGCCAAGCTGGTCAAGCTTTCCCAGCCCCTGCAGGAAGGGGATCGCGTCGAGATCTACAGGCCCCTGCCAAGAAAGCCGCGCGATCCACATGCCGTTGACGCCAAGAAGGCGCGCATCCGCGCCAGGAAGGCAGAGCGTCGGGATACCGGTAACTGAGGCCGCAAGGATTCAGTCGCCTTGGCGATAAAACATCGCCGGGTGGATGGACCACAGCAGGTGCCAGCAATTCCCGTCCCGTTCCAGGCAGCTCACGCCGCCATTGCGCATGCGGACGGGACGGGCACCCTCATGGCCGCAGAGCAACAGTCCGGTCAGGCGCTCGAGATGAGGCAGGTGGCCCACCAGCATGAGATCGCGGTGTTCTCCGTGCAGGCGTTCGTGCCAGATTGAAGGATCGTCATGGGGCGCCAGCCCGTCACCCTTGCTGATGCTGCAGATTTGCCAGGCCTCGGCGAACATGGCCGCTGACTGCGCGGCGCGCAGCTTGCCGCTGTGCACGATTTCCGCGGGCCTGGGCCGGACGAAGAGGCTCAGGAATCCGGCGCAGCGGGCGATGTCCTCGCGGCCCTGGTCGGAAAGCGGCCGCTCGGGATCCGTTTCCTTGGGTAAGGCAAGACCATGTTGGGCGAGATAGACGAGCATGGGGCCTCCTTCAAGACGGCATGAGCACAGGTGAAGTTTTCACGCGAATGGTCCAGAATCCGCGCGCTGCACGACGGCAGCTTTCCCGAAAAAATGCCAGACCGCAAGGTGGATGCCATGATTCATATCAAAACGCCGGAGGAAATCGAGGCCATGAGGCCGGCCTGTCGTCATGCGGCCCGGGCCCTGGTCATGATCGAGTCCCATATTCGACCGGGCGTGACGACCGATGAGATCAACGATCTCATCCATGCCTTCACGGTTGAGCAAGGCGCCATTCCTGCGCCGCTGAACTATCATGGCTTCCCCAAGTCGGTCTGCACGTCCGTGAATCATGTCGTCTGTCACGGCATTCCGGGGCCGAAGCGCCTGAAGGACGGGGACATCATCAATGTTGACGTGACGAGCATCATTGACGGATGGCATGGCGATACGAGCAAGACCTTTTATGTCGGCACGCCACGCGTGAAGGCCCGCAAGGTGGTCGAGGTGGCTCGCCGTGCCCTGGAGATCGGCATCGCGGCCGTCAGGCCGGGCGCGCGCCTTGGCGATATCGGCCATGCGATCCAGCAGTATGTCGAATCGGAGAAGTGCTCGGTTGTGCGGGAATATTGCGGTCATGGCATCGGACGCCAGTTTCATGAGGAGCCTCAGGTGCTCCATTACGGACGTCCGGGCACGGGCGTCGAATTGAAGCCGGGCATGGTGTTCACGATCGAGCCCATGGTGAACCTGGGCAAGCCCGGCGTGAAGCTGCTCAAGGATGGCTGGACCGTGGTCACGCGCGACAAATCGCTCTCGGCCCAGTTCGAGCACACGCTGGCCGTCACCGAGGACGGGTGTGAAATCCTGACCCTGCCCTGACGGGGCTCAGGCCTGATCCCTGTGCTCGAGCAGTTCGTTGCATGCGCGCAACAGGGCGCGGCGTCTGAAGATCAGGAACAGCGGATGTCCGCCGGCATGGCGCCAGAGATGCGCGGCGCGGATGCCGGCCAGAAGGGCGACCCTGATCATGTTCGTGTTCGATTTCTGGCGCAGATGCTCGGCCTTGCCGTGAACGATGATGCGCGGACGGAGCGTGCTCAAGGTTTCCCCGTACAGCGCGGCCAGGCTGGCCAGCACGTTTTCGTGCGTGCTTTGTCCGAAATACTCGGCCTGCCTGCGGATGCGTTGCATCTCTTCGGCCAGTCGCTCCAGCATGGGTTGGTCCCTGGCCAGCTTCTTCTCGAGCGTGATCATGCCCGCCGTGTAACGCATCAGCCGCCTGGCAAGCTCGGCCTTGTGGCCGGAGAGCAGCTCCTGCACCAGGTGCAGCCCCACGGCCAGTCGGTTCAGGCTGCCGTAGATCTGCAGCATGTTGTCGCTTTCCCGGGCCAGAATGCTGTCGACAAGGGGAGAAAGATCCTCGATGTCGCACCTGCCATGGCGGGCGATGTTATCGACGATCCTGCCGGCCTGGAGCATGGCGGCCAGGGCGAGGGCCTTCCGGTGCAGTGCATCCATGGGAAAGTTCATGGCCGGGATTGCGGGCGTCCGCCGACAACGCTCAAGTCGGCGATGCGTCTGCCCGCTCGCATTCGAGAAGCTTCAGCACCTGGTCAAGTCCGCCATCATGGATGGCGACGGGTGCGGCCTCGGCCACCCTTGGCTTGGCGCGGTAGGCGATGCCGAGCCCTGCACTGAGGATCATCGGCAGGTCATTGGCACCGTCGCCGATGGCAACGGTTTGTCGCATCGGGATGCCGAACAGCTCGGCCTGTTCAAGCAGGCACCTGCGCTTTGTTTCCGCATCGACGATATCGCCGAGCACGTTGCCGGTCAGCCTGCCGTCCCGGATCTCCAGCACGTTGGCCCGCGCATAGTCGAGATGCAGCCGGGCCGCCAGCCTGTCCGTGAACCAGGTGAATCCTCCGGAGACCAGGCCAACCTTCCAGCCGTGCTGCTTCAGCGTGCGGATCAGGGTTTCCGCGCCTTCGGTCAGCCGGATGCGTTCTTCATAGACCCGGTCCAGCACGCTGGCCTCGAGGCCGGCAAGCAGTTGGACGCGCTCGGTCAGCGAGGCGGCGAAGTCCAGGTCGCCGCGCATGGCACGCTCGGTGATGGCTGCGATCTGCGGCTTGATGCCGAGGAAATCGGCGATTTCATCGATGCATTCGCATTCGATCAGCGTGGAGTCCATGTCCATGAACAGCAAGCCGGGCTGGCTCAGGCTGGGTCGGCGTGGGGCATTCATGACCCGGCATCCTCAAGCAGTTCGTCCAGAAACGCAATGCAGGCCTTGAGCCGATCTCTTGCATGATCCTCCCGCGACAGCAGCGAGAGCTGTCCTGCGGGGGTCAGGCGGAAGCGATGTGGCTCGGCTTGCACGCGTTGCAGCAGCGCGGCGGGCTCGATTGGCGAGTCCTCGGTGAAATGGATGCGCAGTTCCGTGCCCTGGGCATGGATCGCCTGGATGCACAGGCGCTGCGCGCGCCAGCGCAGGCGGGCCAGATCGACGCAGCAGAGGGCTTCCTCGGGCAGGCGGCCGAAGCGGTCGTGCATTTCATCAAGCAGGGCATCGGCCTGTTCATCGTCGGCGACCCTGGCAAGCCGGCGGTAGAGCGCGAGCCGCTCGCCGGCCTGCGGGATATAGTCCGGCGGCAGGATGGCATTGAGGCCCGGCCTGAGATCGACCTCCCGCCGCTTGGGCAGGGGCTCACCTCTTGCCTCGGCGATGGCTTCGGCGAGCATGTCCATGTACAGGTCGAGGCCGATATCCTCGATCTTGCCGCTCTGCTCCTTGCCAAGCAGGTTGCCGGCCCCCCGGATCTCCATGTCCTGACGCGCCAGCAGAAAGCCGGCGCCAAGCTCGGTGTGCTCGGCAATGGCCTGCAGGCGCTCGCGCGCATCCGGGGTCATCGCGCGCGGATCGGGCGTGAACAGATAGGCGAAGGCCTGACGATGGCTGCGCCCGACGCGTCCGCGGATCTGGTGCAACTGGGCCAGCCCCAGCAGGTCCGCGCGCTCGACGATCAGCGTGTTGGCGTTGGGCACGTCCAGGCCGGATTCGATGATCGTCGTGCACACCAGAATGTGCAGGCGGCCTTCATAGAAGGCCATCATCTGCCTGTCGAGCTCGGCCGGACGCATCTGCCCGTGCGCGATGCCGATTTCAGCCTCGGGGATGTCCTCCCGCAGCCTGGCCGCAATGCGGCTGATGCTCTTGACATGGTTGTGCACATAGTACACCTGACCGCCCCGGTAGAGCTCGCGCCTGATAGCCTCATTGGCCAGGCGCGGATCGAAGGTGGAAACCATGGTTCTGATGGCCTCGCGTTCCGCCGGCGGCGTGCTGATGATGGAGACCGAGCGCAGCCCGGAAAGCGTCTGATGCAGCGTGCGGGGAATGGGCGTGGCGGTCAGCGTCAGCATGTCCACATGGGCATGCAGGCTTTTCAGCTTTTGCTTGTGCCTGACGCCGAAGCGCTGCTCCTCATCCACGATGACCAGGCCGAGGTCCGCGAAGGTGAACGTATCGGACAGCAGGCGATGGGTGCCGATCAGGATGTCGATCCTTCCCTCGGCCAGGTCGCGGGCGATGTCCTCGGCCTGCTTCCTGCCCTGCAGGCGCGAAATGATCTCGATGCGCAGGCCGGTCGCTGCGAACCGGTCGCGGAAACTGGCGTAATGCTGATTGGCCAGCACGGTCGTTGGCGCGAGCACGGCCACCTGCCGGCCGCTGGCGGCCACGATGAAGGCCGCGCGCATGGCAACCTCGGTCTTGCCAAAGCCGACATCACCGCAGATCACGCGATCCATCGGGGCAGGCCGCGAGAGGTCCTCCATGACCGCGTCGATGGCCGCCACCTGGTCATCGGTTTCCTCGAAGGGGAAGCGGGCGGCAAACTCCTCATATTGCGCCAGTATTTGTGCATCCGGAAGATACGGTTTTCGCCGGGACTGCCTGCGCCTGGCCTCGGTTTCGATGAGCTCGTGGGCCATGGCCAGCACGTCCCGTTTGGCCCGCTCCCGCGTGCGCTTCCATTTGTCCGAGCCGAGCCTGCTCAGGGCCGGCTGCTCCTCTCCGGTATAGCGATGGATGCGGTGAATATCCTCGACAGGGACATAAACGCATGCGCCCCCCTCGTATTCGATCTTCAGGAAATCCGCCAGTTCATCGCCATCACCCATGGTCTCCAGGCCGAGGTAGCGGCCGATGCCGTGATCCTCGTGCACGACGGCATCGCCGGTTGACAGCTCGGCCAGGCTGGAGAAGGCATCGGTCCTGAGCAGTCGCGAGCCACGGCGCCTGCGGGGAAGCTTCTGGCCCAGCAGCTCCCTGCCCGTCAGCAGCATCAGGCGTTGTTCGGGCTGGCTGAACCCCTCGTCCATTTCGCCCAGGACGCTTGCCAGCGGTGCGTCGCCGGCCTGGTCGAGGCTGGTGGCTTTTGCTACTTCGATGTCCAGCGGCGCGAGCAGCTCGAGCATGCGCTCCTGTTGCCCCGGGCCGTGCGCGATCAGGCGGATGCGCCAGCCCTGGGCGATGTGCTGCTCAAGCGTGCGCAGCAGCGCGGCCACGGGCCTGGATGCCTCGGGATCGAGCGCAGGCGGAGCATCGATGCGGCATGGAGGCAGATCCTCGGCTCGGATCGGAGTGTCGATGGCATACAGCTCCTGAGGGCTGAGCGTCGGTTCGGCCGCGGAGCGCACCATCTCGAACTGCGCCCGGATCTGTTCCGCGAACTGCTGTTGCACGCTGGCGATATCCCGGGGGGCGAGGATGCGAGTGCCTGCCGGCAGATAGTCGATGAGACGCTCGGTACGGTCATGAGCCAGGGGCAGCAGGGACTCGATGCCGGGGTGCGGCCTGCCAGCCTGGGCCGAGGTGAGCATGGGGTGCTTGCGCAGGTGCGGGAAGCGCTGGCGGAATGCGGCCACGAAGCGCCGCCGCCCCTCGTCGTCGAGGATGACCTCGCGCGCAGGCAGCGCATGGAAGGCATCGAGATGCTCGCTGGAGCGCTGCGTCTCGGGATCGAAGCGCCGGATGGACTCGATTTCGTCGCCGAAGAAGTCGATGCGCAATGGCGCGGGCTCCGAGGCCGGCCAGATGTCCAGCAGGCCACCGCGCAATGCGAACTCGCCGGGCGCCAGCACGCGCTCGGTTGCCAGCATGCCGGCCTGCACAAGCTTGATCCTGAGCTGCTCCGGCTCCAGATGCTGGCCGCATCGCAACTGCCAGACATGGGCCTGCACGGTGCTCCCCGGAACGATCCGCTGCAGCCAGGCGGGCAGCGAGGTCAGCAGCAGGCCACGGGGTTCGGGCTCGTTCAGCAGGCGGTGCAGGGTGTGAAAGCGCTCGCCGACGATGCCATGATGCGGCGACACCCGGTCATAGGGAAGGATTTCCCAGGGAGGAAAGAGCCAGAGGCGATCGGGTCTGTCGCGCAGAAGAAAGGCAAGCTCGGCGCTGCATTGGCGGTAGCTGCGGACATCCGGAGCGATCCAGACATGCAGTGCCTCCTGCCCGGCCAGCGCATGCAGGCGCCAGGCAAGCCCCCTGTTGGAACTGGAAGCGTCGTGGTTCATCGCGCGGCATGCTGCACAAATTTCATGCGCTTCGCCATGCGCGCGCTTCACTGGCATCAAGGGGGAAGGCCGTTGCCTTCCCCCTGATGTCCTGCCGGTCGCCTATCTGCGCGTAGATGCGACCGGATCCAGACGCGCCATCTGATGGGCGGCCATGGCGCGGGTCAGCATCTCGATGCGTTCGCTCAGCGCCTGCAGCTTGCTGGCATGACCCTTGCGAATTGCGGCCAGCTCGGCCTGCAGTGCGGCAATCTTCGCGTCCCTGGCCGCCAGTTGCTCGGCCTGATGCCGTTTCAGAGCGGCGATTTCCTTGTCTTTCTGCTGTTTGAGTTCCTTGATGGCATTGAGCATGGCCCAGAGGACGGGGTCGCTGTCGACTTCCAGGTAGCCCGTATCGCTCATGCTCACGGCCTCGGGCAGCACCTTCTGCAGGGCTTGGGCGGAAATGCCGACATAGGCGGGCCCTGAAGGCAGGTGCAGCGGATTGTCCTTCTTGTAGTGATAGACGATCGGCTGCATGCGCAGCACGGCGTCCAGGCCGGCGGTATAGTCGCCCTTGATGTCCTTCAG
>WFOK01000011.1 GCA_015488115.1 Mariprofundaceae bacterium | reverse complement strand
CGCCCAGGCCATGCAACCAGATAACGGCACAATCCGGGGCGGCGCCCGTTTCCAGCAGCAGGTGGGGAAGCGTGTGCATGACGCGCATCATAAATGCGTTTTGGCGCCTGCGCACGACCTTATTGGATGACAGAAACGCAACAATTTGATTTTCTTTGTTTTTCGTTTGCCTAGAATGCCCCGGACATTTTTTGGGGCTGGAGATGACTGATGAACTGAGGCGCGCGCGCCTGATCGTGATCGAGGATGACCCAGATCTCAGGGAGATTCTCGGCTACATCCTTGAACGCGAAGGCTTTGAAGTCGAGATCTTTTCCAGCAGCGAGCGCGCATTGGAGAGAATGCACGACAGAGAAGGGCCGCTGGTGGTTCTCAGCGAGGTCATGCTCCCTTTCGTGCGCGGAGAAGATATCCTGGCAGCCTTCCGAAACCTCGACGAAAAGCGGATCGGGGTCATCTTCCTGTCGTCAAGGACACAGGAAAAGGTGGCCGTGCGCATGCTTGAACTGGGTGCTGATGATTTCGTGCGCAGGCCGATCTATCCACGGGAATTGGTGGCCCGAATCCGAAACGTCATGAGGAGGATGAAATGAGCGTTCAGAGGATGTTGTCGCTCCTCCTTCTGATGACCATGACAGTCTGCCCTCTGCTACCCCTGCATGCTGCAGAGGCATCGACCGATGCTCTCATGCTGGTGCAGCAGGGCGATTATGCCGGGGCGGAGCAGTGGCTCGCCGCTCATGTGAGGCAGCATCCCGATGATATCAGGAGCAGGTTCCTGCTTGCCCGGGTCCTGTCATGGCAGGGCAAGTATGATGAGGCCCTCAGACAATACGACGAACTCCTCAGGCTGGAGCCGGACAACGCCGATTATCTGTTTGGGAAAGCACAAGTTCTTTATTGGATGAAAAAGTCGGATCAGGCCTTGGTGCTGCTGGAGCGCATCCGTCGAGAGCATCCGGAATATCGTGATGCCTGGAAGCTGGAATTGAGGATTCTGTCTTCTGCTGCGGAAGGCGGAACGTATGATGCGGAGCGCTTGAGGTCGGAAGCCGAACGGCTGTATCCGGATGAGTCCTGGTGGAGGGGGCAGGTCAAGTCTGGCGGCTCAGAAAGCACCACGCAAATGCAGCCCATGTCCGACACGCTTCTTCCATGGGAGCTTGCTGCCGGCATGCGATATGATGCCTTGAGCAAGGGGTACGATAACTGGACGGCCTACTTTCTCTCCCTGCAGCGCCGTTTTTCCGATGGCTTGGTCGTCTATGGCGCCGTGGAGCAGACGAAGCGCTTCCGCCTGAGAGACAACCAATGGACCTTGGGGGCCTATCTTGTTCCCCTGCCGGGGCTGACCATGCAGATCGAGGGGAAGTTCAGCCCTTCGGCGAACGTGTTGCCTGGCAACTCGGTGCTGGGGCAAGTGCTGATCAGCCTGCCTGAAGGCTGGGGCGTGAGTGCAGGCATTAGGCGGACAGGCTATCCATCGGCCTCCCTCTGGATCTATTCCGGCGGGCTCGAACGGTATTTTGACAGCTTCCGCGCCAGCTACACGTACAATCGGGTCAAGCTTGCGCAACTGGGTAATGGCGGCAATCATGTCCTGAGCCTGGATCACTATTTCGGGAATGGGAACAGCCTTGGCCTAGTCTACACGGTTGGCAGGGAAGTGGAGCGTCTCGGCCCGACGCGTGTGCTGATCACGCCGATCTGGACCCTTGCCGCAAGGGGGCGCTACTGGATGAATGAAAGTTGGGGCATCCAATGGGAAGCGCATTTCCATCATCAGGGACAGATCTACCGGAAAATAGGTGGCAGCCTTGGCCTATTACGCCGGTTCTGATCCCATTGTCGAGCTGTTCTATTGGATTGCGCTGGTTTCGGCAGGGGTCAGCGTGTTGCTCGTGTTCCAGATTCTCATGCTTCGGTTCGTCTTTATGCTGGCCGAGCGCCACAACCGTCGCCTGCAGACAAGATGGCGCAGCCTGCTGGTTTCCAGCTTCTCGAGCGCCGGCCGGCTGTCCGCGCTTGGCGCGCATACCGCCCGGGTCATTTTGCCACTGTGGAACAAAATATTTGAGTCCGTTTACGGTGAGCGGGAGCGCGAGGCCTTGCGTGATGTCGCCCGCAGCATCGGTTTGGATCGTTTTGCCCTGAAACGCGTCAAGCGCATATCCATCAGGGAAAGGCTGCAGGCCATTCGGGCCTTGGGACACCTTGGTACCGAGGAAGCATGGCGCGTCATCGATGAGTTGACAAAAAGTCCGGTTGCCATTGTGTCCCTGACGGCCGCGGAAAGCCTGGTCCGGATCGATTCCGAAAGGGGACTGATCCGCCTGCTGGATCTTGCGGAGACAAGATCGGATTGGCCTCGTGATCGACTGGCGGGCATGTTCCATGAGATTGGTGCCGACCGCCTTTCATACGCGCTGGCGAGCAGGATGCTGAGGATGCCGGAGGAGGCCCTTGGAAGATTGATGCGCTTGATGGAGTTGATGCATGAAAAGGATGTTCTGAACGTGATCCGGATACGGCTCAGGCTCTCCTCGAACATTGATGTGATTGCTGGCGCCATTTATCTGCTGGGCCGGATCCCGTGTGAGTTTTCATTGAAAACCGTGCGTTCATACGCCGACCATCCTTCCTGGGTGGTGCGCAATCAGGTCGCCATAGCCCTGGGCCGGATTGGCAGGGAACAGGATCATAAGATTCTCATTCGCTTGACCAGGGATGCCAGCCGGTGGGTTCGATTCCGCGCCGCCCAGGCGCTGGTTGCCTTGCCCACGGTACGTCTCGATGAACTGAAGCAAGTCCTGCGCCAGGAGGACGATGTGTTTGCCAGGGAAATCCTCTGGCAAGCCATTGTCGAGAAGGAAAGCATACGCTGATGTCGGCCGATACCCTGCATCTCATTGAGTTTCTCATTCTCATCTACTTTGTCGCCATGAATACTGGCTATCTTCTGCTGAACCTTTCCGCCGCCATCGCCATTTCCCGGTATCTTGATACCTCGGATGCTTCGGCCATTCCATCAGTGTACGCGGGGTTTGAATTGCCAATCAGCATATTGGTTCCTGCATACAATGAGAAGCAGACGATCGTCCATTCGGTCCACTCCATGCTGACGCTTGATTATCCCGAGTTCGAGATCATCGTCATCAATGACGGTTCTTCGGATGAAACACTGGAAACGTTGATCAGAGAATTTGCCATGATCGAGGTTCCCGAGCCTTATTGGAAACGCATCGAGACCCAGCCTGTCAGGGCCATCTATCGTTCACCCAAATATCCGAACATTTGCGTCGTGGACAAGGAGAATGGAGGGAAGGCCGATGCACTGAATGCGGGCATCAATGTGTCCCGGTATCCGCTTTTCTGCACGGTTGATGCCGATTCCATTCTCGGCAAGCATGCGCTTTATCGGGCCGTCAGGCCGTTCATGGAGAATCCGGATGTCGTTGCCTGCGGGGGCATCATCCGGGCAGCCAACGGCTGTGAAATCCGCGTCGGTCAGCTGACCAGGGTGGGGCTGCCGGGAAATCCGCTGATTCTTTTCCAGATCGTTGAATACTTGCGGGCCTTCCTGTTTGGCCGCATGGGTTGGGAGCTCTTCAACAGCCTGCTGATCATCTCCGGGGCCTTCGGACTGTTCCGCAAGGAGGTGGTGGTTTCCATCGGCGGATATCGCACCGATACCGTGGGTGAGGACATGGAACTGGTGGTCCGAATTCACCGCATGATGCGGGAAAGAAAGCAGCCGTACCGGGTCACGTTCATTCCCGAGCCCGTGTGCTGGACCGAGCTTCCTGAATCCTTGTCCGTGTTGAAGAACCAGCGGGTTCGCTGGCATCGTGGCGTTTCAGAAAGCCTGACCATGAACATGGGCCTGTTGTTCAATCGCAAGGGTGGCTTTGTCAGCTGGTTGACCTTCCCGTTCATGGTTCTGTTTGAATGGTGGGGGCCTGTCATCGAAATCACGGGTTATGTGCTGATGCTGCTCTTTTATCTTTGGGGCATGATTTCTTACTCCACATTCGTGGTTTTCCTTTTTGCCGCGATCGCCCTGGGGACGTTGCTTTCCATCACGGCGCTCGTGCTGGAAGAGCTGACCTTCAACACTTATCCGAGGGCCAGGCATGTGCTCGTGCTGCTTTTGGTCGCGATAGTCGAGAATTTCGGCTACCGGCAAATGGTAGCCTGTTTTCGCCTGGCGGGTTTTGTTCGCTGGCTTACGGGCAAGAAGGGTGGATGGGGGCGCATGGAGCGTGTGGCCACTTGGGCTAGAAGCCGCTAATGATTTGTGGTGCAATGACTCTATGAACCAGGAGCGTCACCTTCATATCCTCGGTATCTGCGGTACGGCCATGGCCGGCATCGCCGGCCTGGCCAGGGCATCCGGCTGGCGGGTGACCGGATCGGATGCCGGCGCTTATCCTCCCATGTCGGAGGTTCTGGCGGCCATGGACATCGAAGTGCGTCCGTTCAGCGCGGACAACCTCATCCCGCGACCGGATCTCGTGCTGGTGGGCAACGCCCTTTCCCGCGGCAATGCCGAGGTCGAGGCCGTGCTCGATCTGGACATCCCCTATACCTCCGGCGCTCAGTTTATGGCTGAGCACGTTTTGGGGGGACGGCTGCCTTGCGTCGTGGCTGGAACGCACGGCAAGACGACAACCTCTAGCCTGTTGGCCTGGGTGCTCGAATCGGCCGGCTATCAGCCAGGCTTTTTGATCGGTGGTATTCCGGAGAACTTTGGCGTGGGGGCAAGGCTGGGTGAGGGTCGGCCTTTCGTGGTCGAGGGAGATGAATACGATACGGCCTTCTTCGACAAGCGCAGCAAATTTCTTCATTATCGTCCGAGGCTGCTGATCCTGAACAATCTCGAATATGATCATGCGGATATCTTTCCCGATCTCGAAGCCATCAAGATCCAGTTTCATCATCTGCTGCGTTGCGTGCCGGCTTCTGGCGCGGTTGTCGTCAATGCAGATGATGAGCATCTGTCCGATGTGCTGTCCAGGGGCTGCTGGAGCCCGGTCTTCGGCTTTGCACGCCTGGGCCATGTCCGTGCGCCATGGCAGTGGGAGTCGCTAAGTGCCGACGGCTCTTCCTTTCGCCTTTACCACCAGGGAAAGCCGGTCATCGAGGTCAGCTGGGGCATGATCGGGGTGCACCATGTGGCCAATGCTTGTGCGGTAGCGGCCGCGGCGAACTGGTTGGGCGTTTCCTACCGATCGGTGGCCTCAGCCTTGGCCGACTTTGCGGGAGTGCGCCGTCGCATGAGTCTCGTTGGTCAGGCTCGCGGCATCCGCGTGTTTGACGATTTTGCCCACCATCCCACCGCGATTCGAGGCATTGTCGAGGCGGCCAAGGCATCCATGAGCGGAGAAGGGCGCCTGTGGGTCGTCATTGAGCCCCGAAGCAACACGATGCGAACCAGGGTGCATGAGAAACGGTTGCCCGCGAGCCTCGAGGCGGCCGATAAGGTCGTGTTCGTTCGCCCTGCTGCGCGCGGTCTTGCGCCCGGGGAGCTGTTGGATGTGGAGGAGGTCTGCCGGCGCATCGGATCTCATGCGCGGGTTGCTGATTCGGTTCAGCACATCATCCGCCTGCTCTGCGAGCAGGCCGCCAGCGGGGATGCGGTGCTCATCCTTTCCAATGGCAGCTTCGAGAACCTGCATCAGCGTCTTCTGGCAGCATTGGAGACGGAAGCGTAGGAATAGGCGAGAGAGGAGCCCTCAGGCATCCGACCCGGGACGCTCGTGCTTGCTGCCAAGTTGGGAATAGCCGCAAAACGGACAATAGATGAATTCCTGGGCAATCTTGCGTCCGCAACGCTTGCAATCTCGATGGTAGGATAGCGTGTGCGCGATCTTGACCGAGATCGTGCCGGTCAACATGGCGAACATGGTCAGGCCAATGATCATCAGCACGGAAGCGAGCAATTGCCCGCCAGCCGAGTGCGGCACGATGTCGCCGTAGCCGACCGTGGTCATCGTGACCAGGGCCCACCAGCATCCCTCGAAGGCATTGGAGACAAGATCGGGTTCGATGACCAGGATCAGGTTGCCGGCGATGAGCACGATGATCAGGATGCTAGAAGTGACGACGAGCATGATTTCATATACGTCGCGCAGGGAGGAGACGAACAGGTGCAGGGCGCGAAGATAGCGGAAAAGCTTGAGCATGCGGAAGATGCGCAGCAGACGCATGGCCGTGTTGGGTTGACCGACGAGCAGCAGTGGCAGAATGGCCAGCAAGTCAGCCAGGCCATAGATGCTTAACGCGTAGCGCCAAGGGTGCCGCGCGGAATAGAGTCTTAGGGCGTATTCGATCATGAAAACCAGCGTGACGAAGATCTCCAGGGCAGTGAACAGTCGATGCCATGGCTGGAAGGAAGACACGGTGCCAGCCATGCCCAGCAGCACGCTGGCAATGATCATGAACATCAGGCTCATGTTGACCATGCGTCCGGCTGGAGAACGAAGATCGAATAGCCATGTGTTCAAGCGCGCGCGCAAGGGATGGCTGCGGATGTTCTGTTCGCGGTTTGAGAGCCTGTTCATGCGCATTCATTTCCCTCGATTGTCCAGTCTAGATGATTTTGCCGTCATTCCCAAGGTGCGGGCTTCATTTGTTTGCTTACGTTAGGCGGTCAAGGCTGTAGACTGCGCGCATGCGATACTCCAGCTTTTTTGCACCTACCCTTCGGGATGATCCCGCTGATGCCGAGGTGGTGTCACACCGGTTGCTCGTTCGGGCCGGTTATATCCGGCGTGTAACCTCGGGTGTTTATGATTTTCTCCCGCTTGGGCTGCGCGTGTTACGGCGCATCGAGCAGGTGGTCCGGGAGGAAATGGATCGAGCCGGCGCCCAGGAACTGCTGATGCCGATGGTCCAGCCGGCCGAACTCTGGCAGCAGTCGGGTCGATGGAACAAGTATGGGCCGGAATTGCTTCGGTTTCGAGATCGCCACGATCATGCATCCTGTCTCGGGCCGACCCATGAGGAGGTCATTTGTGACCTTGTGGCCAAGGAGCTGCGCTCCTACAAGCAGTTGCCCATGAACCTGTACCAGATCCAGGCCAAGTTTCGCGACGAGATTCGCCCCCGTTTCGGCTTGATGCGGGGGCGGGAGTTCATCATGAAGGATGCCTATTCCTTTCATGCCGATCGCGATTGCCTGATGCGCGAATACCGGAACATGTTCGATGCCTATGTGCGCATTTTCTCGCGCCTGGGGCTCCGTTTCCGGGCCGTCGAGGCCGACACGGGCTCGATCGGTGGCGAGAGTTCCCATGAGTTTCATGTTCTTGCCGATTCGGGCGAGGACTGCATCGCGCATTGCGATCATTGCGAATATGCGGCCAATGTTGAAAAGGCTCGTGGACGTCGCAACCTGCCTGGGCATCAGCCCGCATCCCTGCAAGAGGTGCACACGCCGGGCTGTCGCGCCGCCGAGGATGTGGCTGGTTATCTTGGTATGGTCCCGGGTTTGCTGGTGAAGACCTTGGTCTATCGCATGGTCCGAGATGGTGCCTCAAGAT
>WFOK01000010.1 GCA_015488115.1 Mariprofundaceae bacterium | reverse complement strand
TCTATTGGAGAGAGAGTCTTTGCATCTACAACCTTGCCATAATATAAGGGCGTAACTTGTCTATCATGTGGTATTGGAACAGCAACACAGCCCGCCAAGAATAATACTGAAAAAGAAATAAGCACTCGTTTCATTTGATGTTCCTAACGACAAAGCTCACCTGCCGCTATGGAGCGCAGCGGAATAGCGGTCAGGTCGAGCGCCTTGTTCGGCGCTTTAACTTTCTTACACCTGCTAATTCAGAACATGCATCTTCAAGTAACCGGACGAAATCCCTCGTATCCGAAAAGTAGTTTTTGAATGCAAAACGCACATCCTCTGGCGCGTCAGCCTTAACAAGAACGATATCGAAATCTGGATACTTCTTTTCAAGATCAAATAGAGCGCTTAACGCTTCCGTCCCCGTTCGATAAGATTTTGTCTCTAGAATACCATCTGGCGATATAATTAAGATTACATTCTTCCTGTTGCTTACCTCTGCATCTGCTTCGTTCAACCCGCGCAATCTACTTATTAGGTTTAATTCGCCATCCAAGGCCAAGAATTCATTGACAAGATCTCTATTTCCTATATCAGGATGCGGTCCATTCCTATCTTCATACGTTCTCGCTAGTATCTCACTAGCAAGTGACATTGCGTGCTGATATCTTGTATCTCCCCTATCAAACTTAGGTTGGCTTGTTGTAATATATCCGACAACCTCTACCGCAGTTGCCCACGCATGTTGCATTCTCGTCCTATATTGTATTTCTATTAACAATCCCTTTAGTGAACGCCCAATCTCAGAATTTACATCATAACTATATACATCATGTACCCCTCGGTATCCCGACCGCTTTGGCTGTTTGATGTAATCATATTTATCAATACCGTTTTTTCTTTTATGGTGGAATCTTGATTTATGAAAATCTTTTCTAAATTCATATAGCGAATCGATATCTTGAAAAATAAGCCTACATCCCGCCACATCATCCATTCTTGCGAGCTGCATCGAAGGATATCTTTTAAGCTTATCAATAATAGTTGTTCGTCGTTTATGCCGCTGAGCTACAGTGATATTGGTGCCTCTAGTTCTATTTCTCAATATGGCTTGAAAAGTATTCAATACGTTTCTGTGTGCCGATCTCCATTCCTCAAGCACAAGATAATCATCGGAAGTTGCGGTGCCGTTCCGAATATTATTTCCCGCCCGATTTACTCTTGACTTTGAACCGCCTGGGAAGTGATGCATATTCTTCTTTCTCACGTTGATCTATCCTTGCCGAACAATCCGAATATGGGGACACTGCATTCCTCGTATTCGTCTCCTGTATATGGATAATTGATCCTCTCTAATGCATACAGAGCCAAAAGAAAGGGTCGGAAAGCAAATTGCCATCTGCCAAGCCAGCGGTCAACCAAGATGGCCCCGATTCCGGCCCAAACCCGTCCGTTTGCTCGATCAGGCGCGGGTGGGAATGCCAGATCAGCATCGCTCGCCTGGCGCGATGCCTTCGAGGATGCGCATGCGCCGCTGCATGGGCTCGTCATCCTCCACATCCACAAGGAAGGCTGGGGGTGGCCTGTCGTTTCAGGGGCCTGACCTGTTCCGTCTTCATGCAAGTTGATACCATGCTTTCACTCACCACACGGCGAGCGGTTGAATTCCGGCGGGTGCTCGACTAGAAACAGGATTATGGCCCATTTCCCCCCGTCATTTCTGGATGAGGTGCTGGCTCGTACGGATATCGTCGAGCTCATCGGTCGTCATGTTGAACTGAAGAAGTCCGGTTCCAACTACATGGGGCTGTGCCCGTTTCATCACGAGAAAACCCCGTCGTTTTCGGTTTCTCCGGACAAGCAGTTGTTCTACTGCTTCGGCTGCGGCAAGGGCGGCGGCGCGTTCCAGTTCCTGATGGAGCATGATGGCTACAGCTTTCCGGAGGCCGTGGAGTACCTGGCCGGCAAGGCGGGGCTGGAGCTTCCCCAACAGCAAAAGGCGGATAACGGGGAGACGGCCCGCATGCAGGCCGGGCACCAGTTGCTGGCCAGGGTGGCCGCCCTGTACGCTCGCGTGCTGCATTCCGAGCAGGGCAAGCGGGCCATGGCCTACCTGGCCGAGCGGGGGCTGCCTCGCGAGGTCATCCGCCGTTACGGTCTCGGTTTCGCCCCGGGCGTTCATGGATTTCTGGAGCGCCAACTGGGCACCGATTCGAGGGCCAGGTCCCTGCTGGAGCAGGTTGGGCTTGTCGTCCCGGGCAGACACGGACGGACGGAACGGTTTCGCGACAGGCTGATGTTTCCCATCCGCGACCGGCGCGGGAACATCGTGGGATTCGGTGGACGCCTGCTCGGGCAGGGGGAGCCCAAGTACCTCAATTCGGCCGAGTCCCCATGGTTTCACAAGTCCAGGCTGCTGTACGGCTTCAGCGAGCACCGGGACGAGATCCGCCGCCGGAGGATGTTGATCGTCGTCGAGGGCTACATGGATGTGCTGGCCCTGGCGGCGCATGGTTTGCCCGTGGCGCTTGCGCCCTTGGGCACGGCCATCGGGGAGCACCAGCTCAGGATGATCTTCCGGCTGCATGACGCCCCGGTCTTCTGTTTCGATGGCGACCGAGCGGGCAGGCAGGCCGCATGGCGGGCGCTGGAGCGCATGCTGCCGTTGCTGACCGCGGAGCTTTCGCCGCGCTTCCTCTATCTTCCCGATGGTGAGGATCCCGACTCCATTGTGCGCAGCGAGGGCGCACAAGGCCTCGAATCGCGTCTGCAGCAAGCCCAAACGGCCCTGCAGTTCTGGTTGAAGGGGCTGCGGTTGTTGGCCGGCTCCAGCCCCGAGGGTCGCGCGCGCATGGCGCGCAAGGCCGACGCCATGCTTGCGGCCCTGACGGATGATTACCTGCGTCAGGTCTGGCGGCAGGAGGTCGAGAAGCTCACGGGCGTGAACCTGGCCATGGCCAGAAGGCCTGCTGCTGGCAAGCCCCGGGCCGCGGGCAGGACCGAGGCCCTGAGCGAGCTGCAGGAGCGTTTTCTGGCCGGCCTGATGCAGGAACCCCGGCGGTTTCGCCGGCTTCCCGAGGTGGCAAGGCATTTTTTTGTTGACTATAATGGGGTTGCGAAGGTATACATGCGCGCTTTTTCCATCGTGGAGGCAGCCGAAGACCAGAATGTGGATGTCGCGGGGCAGTTGCTGCATGAGTTTCCGCAGCAGACCGAAATAGCCCGGTGGGTGAATCAGGCGCCGGTCCCGGAGATGGAATTTGAGTATCTGTGCTTGGCCATGGAGGCCAATTATATTCGTATGAAGCAGCGTTCCATGCGCGGGCGACTTTCCTTGAGGGAATCGCAGGCCCTGCAGATGCGGCTGCAGCACATCGAGCGCGAATTGCGCAGACTGGGTGAAAAGATTCAGGAAACCGGAGAACTGGAGTATGACGAAGAAGGCCAAGGAAAACATTCGCATTCGTGAACTTGCCAGCCTGATGGCCAAGGGCAAACAGGCTGGCTATATCACCTATGATGAATTGAACAAGCATCTGCCGGCGGATCTGGTTTCGGCGGACAGAATCGAGCAGATCATCAATGTGTTCACCGAAATGGGCATCGAGGTCGTGGACCCCGAGCGCGCGCCGACCGGCGCCTATGCCATGCGCAAGGACAGGCTCCGCAAGGAGGATTCCGCCCTTCGCGCAGACACCACGACACTGGGCACCGTGATTCGCATCGATGATCCGGTGCGCATGTATCTGCGCGAGATGGGCACGGTCGAGCTTCTGACGCGGGAAGGCGAAATCGAGATCGCAAGGCGGATCGAGGAAGGCCGCATGCAGATCCATGAGGCCATTTGCCTGTGTCCGGCGACGTTCCGCGAAATCATGCGGCTCGGCGAGCGGATCGTTCAGATCCGCAAGGAGGCGGAGGAGGCCGGAGAAGAGCCCAATTTCCGCGACATCCTGGACATCGACGACAAGGTCGTGAATGCGGCGGCCATCCAGGAGTACCAGAACCGCATGAGCCGGGCCGAGGAGGACGGCATCGAGCTGGAAGAGGAAGAGACGAAGATTGATCCGGAGGAGCTGTCCGAGGCCATCAAGGCCCGCACGGCAACGCCCGACGGCACGCCGATGCAGGAAACCGTGATCACGAAGGAAGAGCAGCTCGAGGAGGCCCTGCGGCATTTTGAGAGGGCCAAGCAGCTTCATGACGAGTTTGTGGCCATCAAGAAGGAGCTGGAGCGTCATCCGGACGATGCGTCGCTGAAGGCCAAGAGCAAGGAAGTGCTGGATGCCATGCTCGTGGAGCTGGTGAGCATTCCGTTTGCGCCCCGGCAGCTCGAACAGCTTGTCCAGCGTTTCAAGAATGCCGTGGAGAGGGTCCGCAAGTACGAGCGTGCCATCCGCGATTTGGCCCTGAAGGCGAAGATGCCCCGCAGGCTGTTCCTGGAGAGCTTCCCGCCGCGCGAGACCGATGAGCGATGGCTGGATGATCTGATGCAGGAGCATCAGGGTGCGCCTTGGGTCGAGAACATCGCGGCGTATGCGGGCAAGATCCGCGAAAACCAGCGCCGCCTGAAGCGCGTGGAGCAGGAAACGGAAATGAGCATCGCCGAACTCAAGGAGGTCGCGCGCCGGCTGACCATGGGCGAGGCGAAGATGCGTCAGGCCAAGAAGGAAATGATCGAGGCTAATCTGCGCCTGGTCATCTCCATCGCCAAGAAGTACACGAACCGTGGCCTGGGCTTCCTCGATCTCATCCAGGAAGGAAACATCGGCCTGATGAAGGCCGTGGACAAGTTTGAATGGCGTCGGGGCTACAAGTTCTCCACCTATGCCACCTGGTGGATTCGGCAGGCCATTACGCGTTCGATCGCGGATCAGGCCCGCACGATCCGCATTCCGGTGCACATGATCGAAACCATCAACAAGATGATGCGCGTCTCGCGTCAGATCGCCCAGGATATCGG
>WFOK01000009.1 GCA_015488115.1 Mariprofundaceae bacterium | reverse complement strand
GCGCCATAGACGCTCGACGAACACGTTGTCCATGCATCGGCCCTTGCCATCCATGCTGATGCGGATGCCATGTGCCTTGAGCCGCTTCGTCCATTCCTTGGAGGTAAACTGCGCGCCCTGATCGGTGTTGAAGATCTCCGGTGCACCGAAGCGGGCAATGGCTTCGTCCAGTGCTTCCAGACAGAAGTGGGCATCCATCGTGTTCGATAGGCGCCAGCTCAGCACCTTGCGCGAATGCCAGTCCATAATGGCCACCAGATACAAAAAGCCTTTGGCCATCGGGATGTAGCTGATGTCCGCGCACCAGACCTGATTCGGACGATCAATGGACAGGCCTCGCAGCAGATATGGGAATGTCTCATGCTCCTTGTTCGGCCTGGATGTGTTCCGTTTCGGATAGATCGGCACAATGCCCATCTTGCGCATCAGACGCATGACCCGCTTGCGTGCCACCACCCGACCATGCTCGTCCAGCAGCCAGCTCTTGATGCGACGGCTGCCGTAGTACGGGTGTTCCAGATGACAGTCGTCGATCAGGCGCATCAATGCAAGCTCTTCGGCCGGAATCGGCGCGGGTTGATAATAGAAGCTCGAACGCGGCACGTTCAGCAACTGACACTGCCGGGCAATGGAAAGATCGTAAGCTTTGTTCACCATCGCCATGCTCGCTGGCGCGGACGCGAGAGAGCGCTTGCTCGAAAAAATCGCGCTCCACCGTCAACTCGCCAATCTTCGCATGCAGCTCCTTGATCTTTTTCTCCGCATCCGGATCAAACGCCGAATGATTGCCGGCAAACAGTGCCTCCAGATTGTCCATGGCGATCTTCTTCCAGCTGCTCACTTGGTTCGGATGCACTCCATACTGGCTCGCAATCTCGCTGATCGTCTGATCCCCACGAATCGCCGCCAGCGCCACCTTCGCCTTGAAGCTCGGCTTGTGGTTCCTTCTCTTCTTGCTCATCTTCATACTCCTTTCATCAGAAATTCGCAGATGAGCACACCTTAGTGCCGCCGGGAATCTGTCCAAAGATGGGGAACCACTTCACTATTCAGCATGAGTTTTCCCATCCCGCCATGCGATTGATTCACTTCATGGCTTACCATTCATCATCGCCAGTTCACACCAGCAACCGAATCAGATCAGCGCGACAAATGATGCCTTCACGGGCGAGATCATAAGCGTGTCTGGCCTTGGGATGCATGCCCGCATCTTCGGCAACCCGCTGCAAATCCTGTCCGACCAAACCGTCATGGATGGCCCGGCGCACTTCATCGTTGACCTCGAGAAACTCATAAACCATGGCCCGTCCGATGAATCCGGTCTTGCCGCACTGCTGACATCCCCGGGCCTCATACAGATGGGACGGCGCCTCAAGCCCGGCCCCGCGAAGGATCATGGCCGTTTCCTCGTCGACGGCGACCTGTTGCCGACAGTCCGGGCAAAGCCGCTTGACCAGATTCTGGCTGATCACGCCGATCAGCGCCGGCGCCAGCAGGTAGGCGGGAATGCCGAGGTCGACGAGACGTATGATCGTGTCAACGGCCGTGTTCGTATGCAGCGTGGACAGCATCAAATGTCCAGTCAGCGCGGCCTGGATGCCGATTTCCGCCGTCTCCTGGTCCCGCATCTCGCCGACCATGATCACATCCGGGTCATGGCGCAGCACATTGCGCAGGATGCGCGAGAACGTAAGCCCTATCTTCGCGTTCACCTGGATCTGGTTGGCCCCCGGGATCTGGGATTCGACGGGATCCTCGATGGTCAGGATATGCAAGGGACGCTCGATGATGGATTTCAGCAACGCAAACAGCGTCGTCGATTTACCGCTCCCGGTCGGCCCCGTGGCAAGGATCAGCCCGAAGGGCCTGGCCATCAGGCTGCCAAGGCGCCTGGCATCCTCATCCCTCAGGCCAAGCGAGGCCAGATCCATGGCCATTTCCTTGTTCAGCACGCGCATGACCATGGATTCCCCATAAGCATTGGGGATGCAGGAAACGCGAAAGTCCTTGCACATGTCCCGATAACGCACCGACATGCGTCCGTCCTGGGGCAGGCGATGAACCGTCACATCCATGCCCGCAAGAATCTTGATGCGGGCGATGACCTTTCTTTCGTTCATCTTGTCCAGGCTCGTCTCGTGCCGGAGCTCGCCATTGACCCGATAGGCCACGTCCGTCCGGCCAGGTTGCGGCAGTATATGAATGTCGGATGCGTTTCTGCGCAGTCCTTCAAGGATCAGGTGATTCACGAGACGGACAATCGGGGGCGCCTTGGAAGCCTTGAGGGCCAGCTTGTCGAGTTCCGGCTCCTCCCCGTCCTCCTCGTCGGTCCTCAGACGCTCGATTTCCAGGCGCTCATCCTCGCCCGGGACATCAAAGTGCTCTTCGATGTACCTGCGGATCTGGGAGGGAACGGCAATGACCTGGCGCAGGTGCTTCTGGGTCCTGAACCGAATCGCATCATAGGCCTCGATGTTCAGCGGATCGGCCATGGCCACGGTCAAGGTATGTTCATCGACATCGATGGGCAGCACCTGATAGCGCCGGATCAGCTCCTCCTCAAGTTCCGCTGCCGCAGCCGGATTGATGGGATAATCATCGAGATCAATGAATGGCAGATGAAACTTGACCGATAATGCCGAGGCCAGCTTCTCCTCGGTGATCAGCCCCATCTCGATCAGGATCTCGCCCAATTTCTTGGAATGGCGCTTCCGCTGTTCGGCCAGCGCCCGTTCGAGATCCTCGGGCGTGATGCGCCCCGTTTCGACAAGCAATTCCCCCAGCTTGATCTGCTGCCGGTGCTGCCGGACCAAGCTTTCCTCCAGCTCCTTCTCGTCAAGCCGGCCATGCTCGAGCAGAATGTGCCCCAGTGGCACCTGGCTTTCCCTCTGGCGGTCCAGGGCCTGCTCAACCTCACTGGGCGAGGCGAGCTTCTTTTCGACGAGCAGGCTGCCCAGGGGCTGGGCGCTTTCAATGGCCACAACGCCGGGATGATAGAAATAGATGTGCTCGTAGATATCGTCGGCGTAGGCCGGAAAGGCATGGAAGCCCGCCGGGTTCATCTCGTTTTCCCGAATCCAGACCAGGAAGACATCATGGGTCACGGTGGTGACGCGCACCTTGATCAGATTGGCCAGCTTCGGGACCCTGACCTTCCTGTCCGCCTCCCTGAGAAAGCCGACATAGGCCAGCTTGCCCGTATCGACGGCGATGCTCCTTCCATCGTCCGTCCGCAGATCAAGCGCCCTCAGCAAGGGAGAAAAGGCGTTCAGCCAGCCGCTCTCCTTCTTCCCGTCAAGCCAGGCCACTGTGACATGTATCGAAGGCCGTCCTTTCCCCGCCTTGTTCGCCCTTGCCGCCAACTTCCACCTCCCGAAGCCATTCTTATCCAAAACCCATACCTTTTCCAAGACTTTGTGAGCCGACGCACAGCCTACGGACGCACGGGACACCATGGTTTGTCGGAGTTGCAAACAGGAGGGAGAAACCATGATCGAATTTGACGTGATGCTGCCAGCCCTGATCCTCGGCGCCTTTTTCATCGGCCAGACGCTCTTCGACTAGCCCGGATGTTTCATGTGATCGCGAATGGATGGCACCGGATGAGCGAGGTCGGGGCGCACATGCAGGCAAGAAGCATGGCTGTCGCTATGGTTCGCAGCCAAAGGCGTGCATCCGGCCCGCACAGACAAGCCAGGCGCCGCGAAATGCAGGGGGCCATCTTCAATAGCACGTCTATTCCGATGCACCCCCTTTTTGTGTTTCGACATTTCACATCCCGATGTATGGTCATCATGAAAAATCCGGGCTGGCGCGGCGTTTGGCAGCCGCTCGGGCGCATGGCACGGTTCGCCCATGATGGAAACCGGCTTTCCCTACAGCGCCGACAGCCATGCCCGCATCCTGATCCTCGGTTCGATGCCGGGCAGGCTCTCGCTGGCCAGACGGCAATATTACGCACATCCACAGAATGCCTTCTGGCCGATCATGGAGCGGCTGCTGGGAATATCCGTTGATGATGGCTACGAGGCCAGGCTTGAAGCCCTGCGCAGGGCCGGCATCGCACTGTGGGACGTGGCCCACCAATGCTCGAGAAAGGGCAGCATGGATCACAACATCCGCATGGAAACCGTCGTCGCCAATGATTTTCCGGAATTCTTCAGGCGTCATCCGCATATCGGACATCTTTTCTTCAATGGGAAAAAGGCCGCGGAACTTTACCGCAGGCTTGTGCTGCCCGGACTTCCTGTGCATCTTCGAAACATCCCCGCAACCGTGCTGCCGTCAACAAGCCCCGCCCATGCCCGATTGAGCCTCGAGCAGAAGATCTCGGCCTGGTCGGTGATCCTGGAGACGCTTGAAACAGCGCGCGCCCGTCCCTATGAAGCGCCAGAATCCCCACATCAGTCATCTTCAGGAAAGGAGCACGCATGAGCGGCAAGGAAACGCTGAACTTTCAGACCGAGGTCACCCGTCTTCTGGATCTGATGATCCATTCCCTGTATTCGAACAAGGAAATCTTCCTGCGCGAACTCATTTCCAATGCCTCCGATGCGGCGGACAAGCTGCGTTTCGAGGCGGCCACGGACGATGCCCTCTATGAAGGCGATGCGGACCTTCACGTGTTTGTCGACGTGGACAAGAAGGCGCGCACAATCACCGTGCGCGACAACGGCATCGGCATGAGCCGGGAAGAGGTCATCGAGCACATCGGCACCATCGCCCGCTCCGGAACCAGGGCCTTCATCGAACATCTGACGGGCGACAGGGAAAAGGATGCCCATCTGATCGGCCAGTTCGGCGTAGGCTTTTACTCGGCGTTTCTCGTCGCCGACCGGGTCGTGCTGACCACGCGCCGGGCCGGCCTGACGCCCGAGCACGGCGTTCGCTGGGAATCTGCGGGCGACGGCTCATACACGGTCGAGACCATCGAGAAGGCCGAGCGCGGCACGGAGATCACGCTCCACCTGCGTGAGGATGCCGACGAGTTTCTCGACCCCTGGCGGCTTCGCTCCATCATCCGCAAGTATGCCGATCACATCCCCTTCCCCATCCGCATGAAGAAGTCTCCGGATGCGGATGAAGTGGAAACCGTCAACCAGGCCTCCGCCCTGTGGACGCGGCCGAAGAGCGAACTGAAGGACGAGGACTATGTCAATTTCTACAGGCATATCGGCCATGACTTTGCCGACCCGCTGGCCTGGATGCACCAGAAGCTTGAAGGGAAATTCGAGTACACGCTGTTGTTCTATATTCCCCGGGAGGCCCCCTTCGACCTGTGGCATGCGGATGCACGCCATGGGGTGAAGCTTTATGTGCGTCGCGTCTACATCATGGACGCCGACGAGAAGATCCTCCCCCGCTGGCTCCGCTTCCTGCGCGGCGTCATGGACTCCAACGATCTTCCGCTCAACGTCTCCCGCGAAATGCTGCAGGAAAGCCCGGCCATGCAGGCCATGAAGAAGGGGGCGACCAAGCGGGTGCTTTCCTGGCTTGAAAGCATCGCCAGGGACAAACCAGAGGATTATGCAACCTTCTGGAATGCCTTCGGCAATTGCCTCAAGGAAGGCGTCATCGAGGACTTTGCCTATCGCGAGGCAATTGCGAAACTGCTGCGCTTTGCATCCACGAGCTCGGATGAACAGAAGGTCTCCCTGAGCGACTATGTCCAACGCATGAAGGAAGGGCAGAAGGCCATCTACTACATCACGGCCGACACGCTCGCCGCGGCCAAGAACAGCCCACATCTCGAGATCTTCAGGGCCAAGGACGTGGAGGTGTTGTTGCTGCACGACCGCATCGACGAGTGGCTGGTGGGCGCGCTCACCGAGTTTGATGGCAAGCCCCTGCAGTCCGTGGCCAAGGGCGAGATCGACCTGTCCGACATTGGTGGCGATGAAGAGCGCAAACAGGAAGAAGAAGCGCGCAAGGAGGCGGAAAAATCCGCGGAGCAGGCCGTGAAGCGCCTCAAGGAAGCCCTGGGCGGGCGCGTGAAGGATGTGCGCCCAACACACCGGCTGACCGAATCCCCGGCCTGTCTGGTGTCCGACGCCTATGACATCTCGAACAACATGGAGCGCATTCTCAAGCAGCTCGGGCAACAGGCACCCGAGCACAAGCCGATCCTTGAGATCAACCCCGGCCATCCGCTGGTGAAAAGGCTTGCCCACATGCGTGACAAGAACAAGCTCAACGAGCTTGCGCTGGTGCTCTTCGATCAGGCCGTGCTGGCCGAGGGTGCACTGCCCGAGGATCCGGCCGGCTTCGTGCGCCGCGTGAACGCGCTGCTGACGAAAGAACGATCCTAGCCCGAATTTTTCATGTGATCGCGGATGGATGGTGCCGGATGAGCGAGGTCGGGGCGCGCATGCAGGCAAGCAGCATGGCCGTCGCTATGCTTCGCAGCCCAAGGCGTGCATCCGGCCCGCACAGACAAGCCAGGCGCCGCGAAATGCAGGGAGCCCATCTCCAAGTCATGCGTCCATGCCGATGCAACCCCTTTTGGGGTTTCACATGTCAAATCCCGGCGCAGGATCATCATGAAAATCCGGGCTAGTCCCGGAAGCCCCGGCTGCGATGAAGCTCCAGCTTCAACCGGTATTCTTCCGGATCCTTGATCTGCGTCATCGCGCCCTCGCGCGGATGGATGGCATCGTACAGGCGTGATATCCAGAAGCGCAGCGCCGCGCGGCGCAAGAGCGCAGGCAGCGCCGCAAGCTCCGCGTCGGTAAGGCGGCGCATGGCCTGATAGCCGTCGAGCAGCGCCTGCATGCGGGCTGCATCTTCCCCGCCCAGTTCCACGGCCTGCGCGTTCAACGCGATGGCGAGGTCCATCGCGTAGGGCGCATCGTGCGCATAATAGAAGTCGATGATGCCTGAAACCGCATCACCCTCGAACAGGATATTGTCCACGAACAGGTCGCCGTGAATCACGCCGGCGGGCAGATGCGAAAGGTCCTGACGGGATTGAAAGTCCAGTTCATCCTCAAGCAGCCTCAGGGCTTCCTGCCCGTAGCGGCGCTCCAGCTCGCCACGCATGCCGGCCACGGTCTGGCGCATCCACTCCAGGCCCGTGGGATTGAGGCGGCGAAGCGGAAAATCGGCACCCGCCAGGTGCAGCGCCGCCTGCGCCTGCCCCGAAGCCCGAAGCTGGGCCATGTTCAACCGCTCCAGCGTGCGGCCGGGAAGGCACGACACAATGCAGCCCTTCTTTCCATGGATGGAAAAAAGCATGCTGCCGTCATGCCTGACCATGACGTCCGGACAGGGCACGTCCCGCCCGGCAAGAAAATGCATCAGCTCGAGGAAGTACGGCAGTTCGGAGACATCCATGCGCTCGAAGAGCGTGAGCACGAAACGCCCCCGGTCCGTCTGGACGAAATAATTGGTGTTCTCGATACCATCGGCGATACCTGCGTAGGATTGCAGCCCCCCGAGGTCGTAATCCTGCAGCACGTGTTCGATATCGCCGGCTGAAAGCTTGGTGTAAACGGACATGGCGACATGCTAGCTCCGATTCACAAGCAGACCACCAAAAAGCTGAGGCCGACTGGTACATTGTCGGCATTGGGCACAACGGGTAAGGTTCGCAGCTCATCAAGTCAGAGGTCAGGTCACGGAATCATCATGGACACCATCATCATTCGCGGAGGCAAGCCACTGGTCGGCACCGTCGAGGCTAGCGGAGCAAAAAACGCTGCCCTGCCTCTGCTTGCCGCCGCGATCCTGGCCGATGGCCCGGTCACCTACCGGCGGGTGCCGCATTTGAGAGACATTTCCACCATGATGACCCTGCTCGCCTACCAGGGTGCCCATGTCCATTTCGACGATCAGTCCCGGCTGCACATCGACACCCGGCCTGCCGACAAGGCCGAGGCCCCCTATGAGCTGGTCAAGACGATGCGCGCCTCGGCGCTTGTTCTCGGGCCGCTGCTCGCGCGCTATGGCCATGCGCGCGTCAGCCTGCCCGGCGGCTGCGCGATCGGTGCCCGGCCGATCGACATGCATCTCAAGGGCCTTGAGGCCATGGGAGCGGACATCGAGGTCGAGCAGGGCGATGTCGTGGCCAGAGCAACCCGCGGCCTGAAAGGCGCGCACATCGTGTTTGACCAGGTCACGGTGACCGGAACCGAGAACCTCATGATGGCCGCCACGATAGCCGAAGGAGAAACGATCCTCGACAATGCCGCCCGGGAACCGGAAGTCGTCAATCTGGCCGAATCGCTGCGCGCCCTCGGCGCGGACATCGAAGGCGAAGGCACGAATCGCATCATCATACGGGGCGTGAACGGCATTCATGAAGGCGAGATCGAGGTCATCCCCGATCGCATTGAAACGGCCACCTACCTGGCGGCCGGCATCATCACGCGCGGCGATGTGACGGTGACCCATGCCGAACCCGGACATCTCGAGGCCTTCATCGCCCGCATCCGTGACGCGGGGGTCAAGGTTGAAATCGGCGAGCATTCGATCCGCTGCCGCTGCGATGACCCGCTCGTCGGCGTGAACATCCATACCATGCCGCACCCCGGATTCCCGACGGATCTTCAGGCCCAGTTCATGGCCCTGATGACGCTGGCGCGGGGAACAAGCATCATCCGTGAAACCATCTTCGAAAACCGTTTCATGCATGTGCAGGAGCTCGTGCGCATGGGCGCGGACATCAAGCTCGACGGCAACACGGCCATTGTGAACGGCGTCGAAAGGCTTTCGGGCGCCCCTGTCATGGCCACGGACCTGAGGGCCTCGGCAAGCCTCGTGCTCGCGGGGCTCGCGGCTGCGGGCGAGACGCGGATCTCGCGCGTCTACCATATCGACCGAGGCTACGAGCGCATCGAGGAAAAGATGCAGAAGTTGGGGGCCGACATCGAGCGCCACAGCGGCGACGAAACCTGGATGAAAGGGGTCATGGTCAATGGCTGATTGTCTGCTCACGATCGCCCTGTCGAAGGGAAGAATCCTCAAGCAGACGCTGCCGCTGCTGGAAGCCGCGGGCATCGCGCCCGCGGACGATGTCAGCTCGACGCGCAAATTGATGCTCGATGGCCCGACCGTGGACATGGCGGGCATTTCCGTGGCCATCCGCTATCTCATCATCCGAGCAGCCGATGTCTGCACATACGTCGAGAAAGGCGCGGCGGATGCCGGCGTCGCGGGCAGGGATTCCCTGCTTGAATACCGCCCCCAGGTCTACGAGCCCCTTGACCTGAAGATCGGGCGCTGCCGACTGTGCGTCGCGGGGCCTGCCCGGCTCGTCGCAGCCGGACCACCGGCCCCGGGAAGCCGCATCACCGTGGCCACCAAATACGACCGCCTGACGGCGGAATACTATCTCAACCAGGGTATCCACGCGGACATCATTCATCTCTACGGATCCATGGAGCTTGCCCCTCTGGTCGGCATGGCCGAGCGCATCGTCGATCTGGTTGAGACCGGCAGCACGCTCAAGGCCAATGGGCTTGTCGAGGAAGCGACATTGTATGACATTTCCAGCCGCCTGATCGTGAACCCGGCCAGCTTCGCAACGAAGCGGACGGTCCTGCAAACATTGATCGGGAAGCTGCGCGACAGCGTGAACGCCTGAAAGGAGCCAAGCCATGACAACGATCACCCGCCTTGATTCCAGCGACCCGCTCTTTCTGGAAAAGCTCGACCAGCTGCTGCAGCGGGAAACCGACACCGGCGCCGATGTTCAAGGGCTGGTCGCGAATATCCTGGCTGATGTCCGCCAGCGCGGCGATGAGGCCCTGTGCGAATACACGGCGCGTTTCGATGGCTGGCCGTGCACGCCGGACACGCTGGAAATCACGCACGAGCGCATGAAGGCCGCCTGGCTTTCCGTGTCCGATAAGGATCGCGAGGCCCTGGAACTGGCCGCCGATCGCGTCAGGGCCTATCACGAGCGCCAGCTTCAGCATGACTGGGAATACACCGATGAGGCAGGTCTGACCCTGGGCCAGAAAATCACGCCCCTGGATCGCGTCGGCCTCTATGTCCCCGGCGGCAAGGCCGCCTATCCGTCCTCGGTCATCATGAACGCGGTCCCTGCCCGCGTGGCTGGTGTCGAGGAGATTCTCATGGTCGTGCCTACCCCGGGCGGCGAGCTCAACGAGCTTGTGCTGGCAGCCGCCTACATCTCCGGCGTGCAGCGCGCCTTTGCCGTGGGTGGAGCACAGGCCGTCGGCGCGCTGGCCTATGGGACGCAAACCGTGCCTGCCGTCGACAAGATCGTCGGCCCGGGCAACAAGTATGTTGCTGCGGCGAAGCGCCAGGTGTTTGGCGTCTGCGGCATTGACATGATCGCCGGGCCGTCGGAAATCGTGGTCGTGGCCGACGGCGGGGACCCCGCATGGCTGGCTGCCGACTTCCTGTCGCAGGCTGAACATGACGAGGCCGCGCAAAGCATGTTCATCTCGACTGACGCGGAGCTCATCGATGCCGTGGCAAAGGCCATTGACCAACATCTGCAAGGCCTCGAGCGGGCAGGCATCGCACGCACCTCCGTGGAACGGCATGGCGCCCTGATTCATGTGGACAACTGGGCCACGGCAGCCGATGTCGTCAACCGCATCGCGCCCGAGCACCTCGAGCTGGCGCTCGACGACCCGGACATGTTGCTCCCCTACATCCGCCATGCCGGAGCCATCTTTCTCGGCCATTTCGTTCCGGAGGCGCTCGGGGATTACGTGGCCGGTCCGAACCATGTGCTGCCCACGAATCGCACGGCCCGTTTCTCGAGCCCCCTGGGGGTTTATGACTTCCAGAAGAAAAGCAGCATCATCCGGGCCTCGAGGGAGGCGGTGGCCCGCATCGGCCCAGCGGCCGCGCACCTTGCGCACCGAGAGGGACTGCAGGCCCATGCGCTGACGCTGGAGATGCGGCTGGACCGCCTGAACAATGATTCGTAACGATATCCGGGCCCTGACCGCCTATGAGGTTCCCGATGCATCGGGCCTGATCAAGCTCGATGCCATGGAGAACCCCTATCCGCTCCCCGACAGCCTGCGCCGGACGCTGGCCGAACGACTGGCCACCGCCGACATCCATCGCTACCCCGATGCGGCCATGGAAGGCCTGCGGGAAAAGATCGCCGCCCGCCACGGCGTCTCGCCGGCACAGATCCTGCTCGGCAACGGCTCGGACGAGATCATCCAGATGCTCATGATCGCGGCCGATCAGGGCGCCTGTGCCGCGCCATCACCGAGTTTCGTCATGTACGAGCTCGTCGCCAAATGGCTTCGCAGGCCATTCACGGCCATTCCCCTGGATGAGCATTTCGACCTTGATGCCGACCGCTTTCTGCAGGTCGTCGGCCGGGAAAAGGCCAGCCTGGCCTTCCTGGCCTGCCCGAACAACCCCACCGGCAACCTCTGGGCCGCAGGCGATGTCGAAAGGATTGCGGCGGACTTCGGCGGGCTGCTGGTCATTGACGAGGCCTATGCGCCGTTTGCCGACCGGGACCACCTGCACCTGGTCTGCGAACATGTGCTCGTGCTGCGGACATTCTCGAAGATCGGCTGGGCCGGGCTTCGCCTGGGCTACGCGGTTGGTCACGCATCCCTGATCAGCGAGCTGAACAAGGTCCGCCTTCCCTACAACATCAACACCCTGTCCCAGATTGCTGCCGACGTGCTGCTCGACCATTTCGAGGTGTTCGACGAGCAGGCCGCATCCATCCGCAAGGAGCGCGAGCGCATGCAGCGGGCGCTGGGCGCATTCCCCGACATTCAGACCTATCCTTCGCAAACGAATTTTGTCACCATCAGGGTTCCGGATGCAGGACAGGCATTCCGCCATCTGCTGGAAAGAAGAATCCTGATCAAGCGGCTCGGCGGCCATGCCATGCTGGAGAACTGCCTCCGCATCACCATCGGCACGCCCGAGCAGAACGACCAAGTGCTTGAAGCGCTGAAGGAGCTATACGCATGAAACGCAACACGGTTGTCGAACGCGTCACGAAGGAGACCGATATCCGCGTGGAACTGAACCTTGACGGCACCGGAGCCGCCGATCTGGATACGGGCATCCCGTTTTTCGATCACATGCTGGAACAGATCGCACGTCACGGCCTCATCGACCTGAACATCAGGGCCAAGGGAGACCTCGAAATCGATGCCCATCACACCGTCGAGGACGTGGGCATCTGTATCGGCGAGGCGCTGCATGACGCCATTGGCGACAAGGCTGGCATCATGCGCTACGGCCATGCCTATGTGCCTCTCGATGAGGCCCTTTCGCGCGTCGTGCTGGATCTCTCGGGCCGCCCTGGCCTCGAATACCATGTCAACTTTCCAAAGGAGCGGGTCGGGGATTTTGATGTCGACCTGTTCAAGGAGTTCTTCCAGGCTGTCTGCAACCACGGCCGCATCACCCTGCACATCGATGCGTTGCGCGGCGCCAACAACCATCACATCATCGAAACCGTGTTCAAGGCCTTCGGCCGCGCATTGCGCCAGGCCGTCTCAAAAGACCCCCGTCAGCCCGGCATCCCGAGCACCAAGGGTGCGCTCTAGCGCATGATCGGACTGATCAATTACGGCATGGGCAACATGCACTCGATCGCCAAGGCGCTGGAACGCGCCGGAGGCAGGGTGCGCTGGGTCGACCGGCCAGAACAGATCGACGCATCCATCGAGCGCATCGTCCTTCCGGGCGTCGGCGCATTCCGCGACTGCATGAAGGCCCTGAAGCGTCAGCATCTGCAGGAAGTTATCCTGGAGCATGTGCAGGCCGGCCGTCCCTTTCTCGGCATCTGCCTCGGCATGCAGGTGCTCATGGAGACATCGCACGAATTCGGCCTTCACGAGGGGCTGGGCCTGGTCGAGGGCGAGGTGGTGCCGTTTCCGGCGAACTTTCCGGAACGAGGACACAAGATTCCGCACATGGGATGGAACGACGTCCTGCTGCCCGACTCAGCACACCCCGTACTCCGGCCGCTAGCCGGGCGTCAGGTCTATTATGTGCATTCGTTCTTCTGTCAGCCCAGGCATGATCGAGAGGTGCTGGCCGAATGCGAGTATGGCGGGCTTCGCTTCGCCAGCGCCATCGGCAGGGACAACGTCATCGGCGTTCAGTTCCACCCCGAGAAATCCCAGCGGGCCGGCCTGGCCATGCTCGAATCCTTTATCGGATGGTGTCCATGAGTGAAAGTGCTTTCGAACTGATCCCGGCCATTGACCTGAAGGGGGGGCATTGCGTTCGCCTGAGGCAGGGGCGCATGGATGAAGCCACGGATTACGGCAGTCAGCCGGCCGCCATGGCCCGACACTGGCAGGCGCTTGGGGCCACGAGGCTTCATGTCGTCGACCTCGATGGCGCCTTTGCCGGGCACCCGGAAAACCAGGACGCGATCCGGGAGATTTGCAGGGCGCTGGACATCCCCGTTCAACTGGGCGGCGGATTGCGTGACATGGCCATGATCGAGAGCATGCTCGATCTGGGGATCGATCGGGTCATCCTGGGCTCGGTGGCCATCTCGCAACCGGAGCTCGTCCGCACGGCCTGCGAGCGCTTCCCCGGTCGCATCTGCGTGGGCATTGATGCCAGGAACGGCCTGGTCGCCGTTCACGGCTGGGATAAGGTGACCGATGTCAAGGCCAGCGATCTGGCCAGACGCTTCGAGCATGACGGGGTCGCCGCCATCATCTATACGGACATCTCGCGCGACGGCATGCTCAGCGGCCCCAATCTGGAGGAAACGGCCGCGCTTGCAAGAAGCATCTCGATACCGGTCATCGTCTCTGGCGGCATCGCCTCGATCGAGGATGTCAAGCGCTGCCACGCCCTGCGGCACGAGGGCATTTGCGGCGCCATCACCGGCCGGGCCATCTACGAGGGGACCATCGATTTCGCGCAGGCCATCGACTGGATCAGGGAGCAGCAGGCATGCTGAGCAAGCGCATCATCCCCTGCCTGGACATCGCCGAGGGGCGCGTGGTCAAGGGCGTGAAATTCGTCGACATCATCGATGCGGGCGATCCTGTGGAGGCCGCCATCCGGTACGACGAACAGGGGGCCGACGAGCTGACGTTTCTGGACATCCGCGCCAGCCATGAAAACCGCGACACCCTCTACCATGTGGTCACGGATGTCGCCGAGCACGTGTTCATGCCGCTCACGGTCGGTGGCGGTATCAAGACGCTGGAGGATATCGAAAGGCTGCTGCATGCAGGCGCCGACAAGGTCTCCATCAACACGGCGGCCATTCACAATCCGGACTTTGTGCGCCAGGCGGCCGAACGCTTCGGCTCATCAACCATCGTCGTCGCCATCGACGCCAAAAGGGTGGCAGGACACCCGCCACGCTGGGAATGCTTCACGCATGGTGGCCGGAAACCGACCGGCATCGATGCCGTGGCCTGGGCCAGGCGCATGTCCGATAACGGCGCCGGCGAAATCCTGCTGACCAGCATGGACGCGGATGGCACCAGGAACGGCTATGACCTCGCCCTGACCCGGGCCGTGGCCGACAGCATCTCGGCCAATGTCGTCGCATCCGGCGGCGTTGGAACACTCCAGCATCTTGCCGACGGCTTCACCGAAGGCCATGCCGATGCCGTGCTCGCCGCCTCCATCTTTCATTTTGGAGAATACACGATTCGGGAGGCCAAGGCCTTTCTGGCCGAGCGGGGCATTCCCGTGCGCATGAGCGACTGAACCATGGAATGGGCCCAGCAATTCGTCGAGCAGTATGGCTACTGGGCCATCTTTCTCTGGACCTTCATCGAGGGCGAATCCGTCTTCATCGCCGGCGCGGCGCTCGCGGCTGCGGGGGTGCTCACGCCCTGGAAGGTCATCGTCGTTGCGGCGGGAGGCGCCTTCTTCGGACACCTGGTGTTCTTCGCCCTCGGGCGCTGGAAAGGCATGAGCATCATCAATGCCGTTCCGGCCTTCAGGCGCCATTATCCCAAGGCCAACCTGATCCTCGACAAATATGCCCACTGGTCGGTCTTCATTTTCCAGTACCTGTACGGCACGCGCATGGTGGCCGCCATCCTGTTCGGCTGTTCGACGATCGACTTCTGGCGCTTCTTTGCACTGCAGATCGTCAATTGCATCACCTGGGCCCTGCTCGTCTACGCCGTCGGGCATGCCCTCGGCTTTGCCGGCATGATCATCCTCGAACACTTCGGTCTCTACGGACTCATTGCGGTCATCACACTGACCCTGATCCTTGGCGGCTGGCTGTACTGGCGCTATGCCCATGACCATGTGCGCAATCATTTCAGGAACCATCGGAGCGAGGATCCGCACAACGGGGAATAGGCTTTAAAAATTCCGCCGGCCTCCCTACAAATACGCTTGCGGAGGCATTCGCGATGAACGTTCGTCCTGCAGCGGTCGCTGGCCTTTTCTATCCAGACGAGCCAGGGGAGCTGGCCCGGCTCGTCGGCAAACTGCTGGCAGGCCACAAGGCAGACAAGAACCCGCCGAAGGCCCTGATCGTTCCCCATGCGGGATACATCTACTCGGGCCCGACGGCCGCCATGGGATTCGCGCAGTTAAGCCGGGCGAAGCCGCGCCGCATCGTGCTTTTCGGGCCGGCTCACAGGGTTCCGTTTCGCGGGCTTGCGCTGCCGGAATCCGACCATTTCTCAACCCCCCTGGGCCTGGTCCCGCTGGATGAGGCGGCCATGGAAACCGCGCTTGCGCATCCGGCCGTGCTGCGCATGGACATCGCCCATACCCTGGAACATTCGCTGGAGGTTCAGCTTCCCTTTCTGCAGCACGTACTGGACAGCGGCTTCAGGCTTGTACCGCTGGTCGTCGGTGATGCCAGCGCCGAAGATGTGGCGGAAGTCATGCAGATGCTCTGGGGCGGCGAGGAAACGCTGATCCTGGTCAGCTCGGATCTTTCGCACTACCTGCCCTACGAGCAGGCCCGTCGCATCGATCGGGAAACCATCCGCAAGATTCTGAAGCTGGCCGGTCCGATCCGGCACGACGAGGCCTGTGGGGCTACCGGCATCAATGGACTGTTGCTCGCGGCAGGTGCTTCCGCCCTGCGGCCAAGGCTGATCGACTACCGCAATTCCGGCGACACGGCCGGCGACAGAAGCCAGGTCGTCGGCTATGCAAGCATCGCCTTCGACGAGGCCGGGCCATGACCCGGGAACAGGGCGCGCTGCTGGTCGCCATCGCGCGCAACGCGATTGCCCGGCATCTGGGACTGCCGCACGAACCCCTTGCCGCCACCAGGGAAAAGGCCTGGCTCGATGAGCCCAAGGCCACGTTCGTGACCCTGCACAAACAGGGCGCGCTGCGCGGCTGCATCGGCTCCCTGGAAGCCCGCCGCCCGCTGATCGTCGATGTCACGGAAAACGCACTTGCGGCCGCCTTCAACGATCCCCGCTTCCCGCCCGTCACGGCTGAGGAATGGCCGCTGATCGATGTGGAGGTTTCCGTGCTCTCCGAGCCCAGGCCGCTGAAGGCGGCCAACGAGCGGGAAGCCCTGTCCGCGCTGCGACCGGGCCGGGACGGCGTGATCCTGGAATGCCCGCCGTATCACCGCGCGACATTCCTGCCGCAGGTCTGGGAGCAACTGCCGGATGCCCGGACGTTTCTGGCCCACCTCAAGCTCAAGGCCGGGCTGCCGGCGGATGCCTGGAGCGAGGACTTCAGGCTGTACACCTACGAGGTGGAGAAATTCCGACAGACGGAGATGGAGCCATGACCAGGACCACTGAACGACGGCAACCGCCCGAACACTTCCCCGGCCGCTATTGGCATGCGCTCGGGGACGGCCGCATCCAGTGCGATCTCTGTCCGCGCGACTGCAAGCTTCATGAGGGGCAGCGCGGCCTGTGCTTTGTGCGCAAGTGCGAACAGAACCAAATCGTGCTCACGACCTATGGCCGCTCCTCGGGCTTCTGCATCGATCCGATCGAGAAAAAGCCGCTCAATCATTTCTACCCTGGTTCCAGCGTGCTTTCGTTCGGTACGGCCGGCTGTAACCTGTCCTGCCGCTTCTGTCAGAACTGGGACATCTCCAAATCGAGGGAGTTCGACCGGCTGTGCGATGCGGCCATGCCGGAGGACATTGCCAGGGCCGCCAGCGAGTACGGCAGCCCGAGCGTTGCGTTCACCTACAACGATCCGGTCATCTTTCTCGAATACGCCGTCGATACGGCGAAGGCCTGTCATGAGGCTGGCATCCATACGGTCGCGGTGACGGCCGGCTATATCCACGAGGAGGCGCGCAAGGAATTCTTCGCCCACATGGATGCCGCCAACGTCGACCTCAAGGCATTCACCGAATCATTCTATCACAAGCTTTGCGTCGGGCACCTTCAGCCCGTGCTGGACACGTTGCGCTACATCCGGCATGAAACCGACTGCTGGCTTGAAATCACGACGCTCCTGATCCCGGGATACAACGATGATGCCGATGAAATCCGGGCCATGTGCCGCTGGATTCGCACCGAGCTGGGCGCGGACGTGCCCCTGCATTTCACGGCCTTCCATCCCGACTGGAAAATGATGGATGTGCCCCCCACCCCATCATCCACGCTGCGCCGGGCGCGGCGCATCGCACTGGAGGAAGGCCTGGTTCATGTCTACACGGGCAATGTCCACGACCCCGAGGGTGGAACCACCTTCTGCCCCGGCTGCGGCCTGGCCCTGATCACGCGTGACTGGTATGAGATCCTGCAATACCGCCTCACCGACGATGGACACTGCCCGCAATGCGGACGGGCCATTGCTGGGCGTTTCGGCCCGTTCCATGGCGCCTTCGGCAACCGACGGCTGCCCGTGCGCATGAACCGTGGTTCCTAAGTGGAGGAAAATCAGGGCTTTCGATTTCAGGGCAAATGCGCTATAAATGAAGCATCCGGATCTTGCATGATCCGAAACAGCAACTGGAGGGCATCATGAAACGGAAAATGAAACGGATTTCCCTGGCCGGGGCCGTGCTTCTGGGCATGCTGGGCGCCTCGGGCATCACGGCGTCCCAGGCGGCGGAAGAGGTCAGCAGCGCCGGTACCAAGGTTGGCGTTCTGACCTGCAAACGCGTTGAGGGATCGGGGGTCAACCTGATCATCCATTCGACGGCGGACGTCAAGTGCACGTTTGAATCCACGGCCGGTGGCAGCAAGGAACATTACAAGGGCGAGACCGGCGTCGGCCTCGGCATTGATCTGAACTTCAAGAAGAATGAAACCATGGTGTTCGCCGTATTCTCGGCTGACTTCAAGCCCGGCACCTACCAGCTCGCAGGCAAATATGGCGGCGCAGGCGCCTCGGCGGCCGTTGGCGTCGGCGTCGGCGCACAGGTGCTCATCGGCGGAAACAATCGCTCAATCTCCCTGCAACCGATTGCGCTGTCCGGCAGCACGGGCGTGGGCGCCGCTGCGGGCATCACCTACCTCTATCTGGAACCTGACAAGGACTGAACAGCCATCCCGCGCAGGCGGCCGGATGCCAAGGGCGTCCGGCCGTTTTGTCTTCAATGGACGCCGTCGGACTCCGAGGGGGCCGCCTGCCCCGCGGCTGAATCGGCATAAAGCGACTCGATGACTGCGGCATAGCGATCGATGAGCCGACGCCGCTTGAGCTTGAGCGTCGGCGTGACCAGGCCGTTGGCCTGGGTCCATTCCTCCTCGACAAAGGCGAATCTGCGCACCTGCATGTAGCTGGGCAGGTCATGCTCATCGATGCGCATGCGCGCGAGAAACCAAGCGCGCACCTCCTCGTTCTCCCGCCAGTCTTCCGGCAAGGGTCGCCGCTTGTCCCTGCGCCAGGCCAGGCGCAGGCCCTCCCTGTCAGGCACGATCAAGGCCGCAACGTACGGACGATCCTCGGCAACGACCATGGCCTGCAGGATGGCCGGGTCCTGGACAAGATGCTGCTCGATGACCGCCGGCGGCACATTCTCGCCATTGGACATCACCATGATTTCCTTTTTTCTGTCCACGATGCGCACGAAGCCGTCCTCATCAATCTCGACGATATCGCCAGTGTGCAGCCATCCATCCGCATCGATGGCCTGGGCCGTGGCCTCGGGCCGCTTCCAGTAGCCCTGCATGATCATGTCTCCCCGAGCCAGCAGCTCCCCATCCTCCGCGCGCCTGAGCTCCACGCCGGGCAGCGCGGGCCCGACGGTTTCCGGCTTGATCCTCCAGGGCCGGTTGACGGTCAGCACCGGCGATGCCTCGGTCAGGCCATAGCCGGGCAGCACCATCAGATCGGCCGCCAGCAAAAACCTGGCGATGTCCGGATGCAGGGCTGCGCCACCGGAGATGAATGCCCGCAGGCGTCCGCCCAGGCGCTCACGGAGCTTGCGATGCACCAGCGCATCGAGCACCTGCCAGAGCCAGCGTTTCGGCGGCCCCAGGTCCTTGCCCTGTTGCCGCAAATCGAACCGCTCGGCGCCAAGCCCTTGCGCCAGGTCAAACAACCAGCGCTTGACGGGCGAGGCATCCTCGAGCCTGGCGCGGACGCCTGCATAGATCTTTTCATACAGCCGCGGCACCGACAGGATGATCGTCGGCCGGACCTCGGAGATGTCGCGCATCAGCGTGGTCACATCCTCGGCATAGGCGATCTCGGCACCAGCCGCCGTCGGCAGAAAATGGCCGACCGTGCGTTCAAAGGCGTGAGACAGGGGCAGAAAGGAGAGGAACAGGTCATCGGGATAGACCGCCACCCCACCCAATCCGGCCGCGATGTCCGCCAGCAGGTTGCCATGGCTGAGCATGACGCCCTTGGGCTTGCCGGTCGTGCCGGAGGTGTAGATCAGTGTGGCCAAGTCCCGCCGGGAAGGACAAGGCGCCTGCAGACGCCCATCCCATTGCTCGTCCGCCACAATGCCCGCGATGGATGTCCCCTCACCGCGAAACGGCACCACGGGCTTGGCATACCCCTCCAGCTTCCGCTGCTGCTCGCCGGGCTCGCAGAAAACCAGCGAGACCCCGGCATCATCAAACACGAACCGCACGGCCTCGGCTGGATCGGTGAAATAGGCCGGCACGGTCACGGCGCCCAGGCGAAGAATGGCAAAGTCCGCAAAAAACCATTCGGGACAATTGTGCCCCAGCAAGCCGACCCGGTCGCCGGGGCGAACGCCGGCCTGCTCAAGCCAGGCGCTCAGCCGCAGCACGGCCTGAATCACGCGCACACGGGGCCAGCTCTTCCAACGCCCGTCGGCCCCACGGAAGCGAAGCAGGGGCTTGTCTTGCCATTCGGAAGGCGCATGCAGCAGTAGATCCGGCAGGGAGCGGGCCTTGCGGGCGCGCTGCAGACCGGGGCAGTCCGGCCCGACCCAAGGGTCAGGCGAAGTCATCCAGCACCCCGATGTTGGCCGGAACCTCCAGGCCCAGACGGTCTATGAGCGCAATGAGCCCTTCCCTGTCCCGCTGCGCGAAATCGCGCAGCAATCCGCCCCGGAACGGCGGAAAACCGATACCGAAGATCATGGCCGCATCGACATGCACCGCGGATTCAACCAGGGCCTCATCCAGGCATCGCAGGGCCTCGACCAGCATCGGCACCAGGCAGGCGTCGCGGATCTCCTCATCGCTCATGGCCGGTACCTCATGAACGGCCGCCGCCGCATCCCCTTCCGGCTGCTCCGGCAGCTTCAGGAAGCGATGCAGTTCTGGATTGACCTCCCCGCGCCTGCCATCCGGCCAGAGGTAGAAACCCTTGCCGCGCTTCTCGCCCAGCAGGCCCGCATCCACGAGACCACCAAACCAGGCCGGCATGGCGAACCGTTCCCCAAAGGCTTCGGCCAGATGGGCGCCCACGTGATGGCAGATGTCCAGGCCCACCTTGTCCGCCAGCTCGATGGCGCCCATCGGCATGCCGTAATGCTTGAGCGCGCCATCCACGTGCGTCGGCTTCTGTCCGCCCTCCAGCAGGCGCAGCGCGGCCACCATGTAGGGCATCAGGCAACGGTTGACCAGGAAGCCCGGGCGATCCTGAACCACGACCGGATACTTGCCCCATGCCACGGCAAGCGCGGCCACCGCATCGATGACATCCCCGGATGTCTGCTCACCCGAAATCACCTCGACCAAGGGCATCTTCGGCGCGGGGTTGAAGAAGTGAAGCCCGGCCATGCGCCCCGGTACCCTGGCCTGCTGCTGCATGGCCGTCACCGAAAGCGAAGACGTGTTGGTGAGCAGCAGGCAATCCCCGGAGACCTTGGCCTCGACCTCCTTCCAAAGGGCGCGCTTGGCGTCCAGTTCCTCGACGACAGCCTCGATGACGACATCGGCGCGCCCGAGGTTGCTGTCATCCAATGCGGGTCGGATGCGGCGCAGGCGTTTCGGATCACGCCTGGCTAGCCGTCCCAGGGCCTGCATGCCGCGCTCCAGCGCCTCGGGCGTGATGTCATGCAGATCGACATCGGTGGTGCCGGCCGCAACCCAGGCGATGCCCGAGCCCATGACCCCCGCGCCGAACACGGCCGTGCGCCGGATTTCATCCGCCCTGGCCCGTCCGCGCTTGACGGCATCCTGACGTTTCAGGGACTGGCCGAGATGAAAGACGCGAATGAGGTTCTTGCATGTCGGCGTGATCACGAGTCGCCCAAGGGACTCGGCCTCCCGGGCATAGGCCACGCCATCGCTTAGGCCCACGATCTCCTTCAACAATTTCACCGTCGCCGGAATGGCCGGATAGGCCTGGTCGAGATCCAGATGCCTGAACCTGGCCGCGGCCTTGCGCTCGACCTCGCGGAAGAACCACCAGCGCACGAAGGGCAGGTAGAGCCACCACGGCCCGGCGCGCCCGCGCTGCGCCTTGCCCCGCGCGGCAAGCCAGTCCACGGCATCAGCAATCCTCTCGGGTGGTGCCGTCAAATCGGCCAGACCGATCCTGGCCGCGCGCCTGGCATCCACGCTGCTGCCCCCAAGAATCATGTCCACGGCCCGCACCCAGCCTACCCGCTTGGGCAGGCGCACACAGCCACCAAAGCCGGGATGGATGCCCAGCCTGATCTCGGGCAAGGCAAGGCGCGTCTTCTTGTCCTCAACGGCCAGAAGATGATCACAGGCCAGGGCCAGCTCGAGCCCTCCTCCCATGCAGGAGCCGCGCACCACGGCGACACTGACCGACGGCAGCACTTCAAGACGCCGGCACAGCGCCTGCCCGCGCTCGGCAAGCCGCGTGGCCACAACAGCATCCCGGATACCGGCGATGGCATCCACGTCCGCGCCGGCGACAAAGCAGCCGGGCATGGCGCTTTCCAGCACCAGCACCCTTGGCGGATCGGCCTCGAGCTGATCCAGGCAGGCCTCGAGCTGATCCAGACAAATCTCATCCAGCACGTTCACAGGCTTGTCCTCGCGGCTGAGAACCAGCCTGGCCCGTTCGTTCTCGCGGATCAGGCTTACGACTTCCATGGCTCACTCCCGAGCAGCACCGCTCCTCCCTGGCCTCCGCCGATGCACAACGTGGCCACCCCCAGGCCTCCGCCCTGCCCGCGCAGCGTTCTCAAAAGCGTCAGCACAAGGCGCGCGCCCGTCATGCCCACCGGGTGACCGACAGCGATGGCGCCGCCGTGCACATTCAGACAGCTCATGTCAGGCGCGCCAAGCGGCTGCGACAGGCCCAGGTGCTTCTCGGCGAACTCCCTGGAGTCCATGGCCTTCAGACAGGCCAGCACCTGGGCGGCAAAGGCCTCGTTGATTTCCAGATACCGGAGATCCGCTAGCTGCAACCCCCGGTCAGACAGCAGCTTCCGGGTTGCGAACACCGGCCCCAGCCCCATGCGGGCCGGATCGCAGCCGGCATAGGCCCAGTCATGGAGAAAGCCCAGGATCGGCCAGCCCGAGGCCTCCGCCCGCTCGCGGTGCGTGATGAGCAGCATGGCGGCACCGTCCGTGATCTGGGAGCTGTTGCCCGCCGTGACCGTGCCCAGCGGTTTGTCAAACACGGGCTTGAGCCTTCCCAGGGCCTCCATGCTCTGGCCCGAACGGATACCCTCGTCGCGATGCATGGCGGAATAGGACGGCGGAGGAAACAGGTGCATGACCTCCTCGTCGAAGAAGCCCTGCTGCCATGCCTGATCGGCCAACTGGTGACTGCGCAACGCAAACTCGTCCTGTTCACGACGCGTGATCGCAAACTCCCTGGCCAGCACCTCGGCCGTCTGGCCCATGCTCAACCCGACCGTGGGATCGGTGAGCCCCTCCAGCAGGGACATGCGGGGCCGCCAGGGCGAGCGAAGCATGGCCTGGGCTGCGGCAAGGCGATCGGCCCACCCCTTGGCCTTGCTCCACTGAACAAGCCCGGCCCGGAAGGCATCATGAAACAGCAGGGGCGCATGCGTCATCGATTCGATGCCGCCGGCCACGATGACCTCGGCCCTGCCGGCGGCCACCTTCTCGGCCGCATCGGTCAGGGCCTGCATGCCGGAGGCGCAATTGCGATGCACGGTGTGAGCAGGCACACGCTTCGGGATGCCCGCATGCAGCGCCACGACCCTGGCAATGTTCGCGGCCTCGGAAGGCTGGATGACGTTGCCCACGATGACGGCATCGATGTCGTCCGGTCCGACCGGCGAGCGCGCCAGCAACTCGCGCATGGCCAGGGCCCCGAGATCCACGGCGGAAAGCTCGCGCAGGCTGCCGTTGGCCTTGCCCATCGGCGTTCGCACGCCCCCCACGACAACCACTTCCCGATGCCTGCATCCGTGCTGCTGACTCATGCGTCCTCCGATGATGCGCCTTTCATCTTTTTAGAGCAGGTGAAGAAAACATTCAAGGCTTCCGGGATTTTAGCCATCCGCGGACCCGGCCCCTCCCGCCAACAGCCCATGCGGCATGGCCACAAGCACCGAGCAGGGTGCATGACGCACGACCCTTTCGGCCGTGGAGCCGATCAGGAAATGCTCCAGCATGCCTTGCCTGCCGTGACGGCCAATGACGATCAAATCCGCCGGCAGATGCTCGGCAAAGGAGCAGATGGCCCTGGAAGGCTCTCCGGACGCCTCCTCGACATGGGCAAAGATCTCGACATCCGTATCCACGGCCCGAATCTGCTGCTCCAGCCTGCGCTCGGCGCTCTTGCGCAGGGCCTGGGTCATCTCCTCGACCGGTGGAATGACGATCAGGTCGGGATCGATGAACAGCACCGGATCCATGACATGCAACAGGTGCACATGGGCGCCGAAGGAACCGGCCAGCACGCAGGCCCTGCGCAGGGCCTCATCGGATGATTTGGAAAAGTCCGTCGGAACCAGAATATTGCCATGCTCGATCATGCCACCCTCCGCAGAAAGCCATCATTCCCAGTCTAGACCTTTTGCACGCGCCCCGCATCAAGGGAAACCACGGGCTGGTCACCAAGCACCTCGGCCTCGTGCAAGGCGCCAGCGGGCACTTGCAGCATGTCGCCGGGTCGAAGATCGAGCGTCCGCCCGAACATGCGCATGCGAAAGCAGCCGGAAACCACGCCGTCGATCTTGTCCACCGCGTGCCGATGTGGCGGAAAACGCGTGCCCGGCGGATACACATACCGGTTCACGACATAGCCCATGCGCTCAAGCCTCCGGCGCATGGCCTCCTCGCTGAACGCTCCGTCCCGCCCGGCATCCCAGCGCCAACATCTGATCTCAGGCATGCCCCGCCCCCATCTGGGCGCAGAGCAGCATTTCACGCACGCACTTGGCGGCCAGCACGGAAGAGCAGCCGCTCGCATCCAGTTGCGGGGCCAGTTCGACCACATCCAGTCCGACGATGCGGCAGCCGGCGATGGCCTGCAGAAAGCGCTGAAAGGTCCACCAGTCGATGCCGCCGGGCTCCGGGGTGCCGGTGCCGGGAAAACATCCCGGGTCGAACACGTCCAGGTCCACGCTCAGGTACAACGGACGCCCGCCGATCCATGCGCGCAGACCGGCCAGATCCTGCTGCCTGAAGGTCGACAGCGTGCCATGTTCACGCATCAGGGCGTACTCCTCCCTGGTGCCGGAACGGATGCCGAGCTGACGGATGCGCTCAAGACCCGTAAGCTCGGCCACGCGGCGCATGACGCAGGCATGGGAGAGCCGGACGCCCAGATAGTGCTCGCGCTGATCGGCATGGGCATCCAGTTGCACGACGACAAGATCGGAATACCGCTCGTGCACGGCCTCGATGGCCGGCAGGCTGACCAGATGCTCACCTCCGAGCAGAAAGGGGACAGCGCCATGCTCCAGCGCCCGCCTTGCGGCCTCGCGAATGAGCGCAAGCGCGGCCGGAACGTCCCCCATGGGCAGTTCCAGATCACCGGCATCGGCATAGGAAACGTCCTGAAGGTCGAGATCCAGCACCGGAGACCAGGTTTCCAGCCCGTCCGATGCCGCGCGAATGGCCTCCGGCCCGAAACGTGCCCCGGGCCGGAACGAGACCGTTCCATCGAACGGCGCCCCCATCACGCGAATCGCATGCGGCTCATCAATGGCGGTCTCCGTGCGGTCAAACATCGCATTGAATCTATGGCGCACCTCCGGGACATGCAACACGGCGGGCTTGTACTGGGCCGAGGCGCTCCCTATATTGGTGCTCAATGACCAGACACGATGATCAGGCGGCCGCCGCGCCAAGGAAACAAGCATCCCCCGAGCACAAGAAGACCTCACTTCTTCCGCTCTCAGGCGGCGAAAAGACGAGCCTGGCGCTGTTCTATCATGAACTGCGCCGCATTCCGAAAATCACGCGCGAGGAAGAGGCCGAGTTGATTCAACGCTGGCGCAGGGAAAAGGATGTTCTGGCCGTGCAGAGGCTGGTCATGGGCAATCTGCATGCCGTGGCCGCGATCGCACGCGAATACAGGCATTTCGGCCTGCCCGAGATGGACCTGATCCAGGAGGGGACCCTCGGCCTGATGCATGCGATCAAGCGCTTTGATCCCGACCGGGGCTTTCGCCTGATGACCTATGCCTCCTGGTGGGTCCGGGCGGCCATCCATGACTACATCCTGCGTTCCTGGAGCATCGTCAAGATGGGCACGAACAAGCTGCAGCGGCGCATCTTCGCCGGGCTGCAGAAGGCCAGGCATGCCATTGCGGCCATGGATGGCCAGCACGATGAGGAGGTGGCCGGGGAATACGGCGTGAGCAGGGAAGAGTTCCGCCATGTGGCCAATTCCTTTCTGCAGCGCGACGTGTCGCTCGATGCCGAACTCGAGAACGGGCCGCCCATGGTCGTGGCCCTGCCCGCGCCCGATCCCACGCCCGAGGAACAGGTCATCGAGGCGGACTGGGAAAACCACCGCCATGAGGTGCTGCACCGCGCGCTGGCCGAACTGCCCGAGCGCGACCGCCTGATTGTCGAGCGGCGTCGGCTTTCCGACGAGCCGGCCACGCTCAAGGACCTGGCCCAGGAGCTGGGCATCTCCATCGAGCGCGTGCGCCAGATCGAATCGCGCGCGATGAAAAGGCTGGCCAAGAGCATGGCCGGCCAGGGCTGACCCGGCACACGCGCCGCAAACTTTTCATTTCCGCCCGGACGCCCGCGGACTACAATCCGCGGCCTGGCCGATGGGAAGGCATCGCCAGCTAACATCCCGTCTTGCGAGGTGAGGCCATGGGCAAGAAGGTTCTGATCATCGGCGCCGGCGGCGTCGGCCGCGTCGTCGCGCACAAATGCGCGCAAAACCCGGACGTGTTTTCCGAGATCACGCTGGCCAGCCGCACGAAATCGAAATGTGACCGGATCGCGGCCGAAGTGAAGGAGCGAACCGGCCGCGAGATCGCGACGGCCACGGTGGATGCGGACTCGGTTCCCGAGCTTGTGCAGCTGTTCGAGCGGGAAAAACCGTTCATGGTCATCCACGTGGCCCTGCCCTATCAGGATCTGACCATCATGGACGCCTGCCTCGAAACCGGCGTGCATTACCTGGACACGGCCAACTACGAGCCCCGCGATGTCGCAAAGTTCGAGTACAAATGGCAGTGGGCCTACCGCGAGCGCTTCGAGTCCGCCGGGCTGATGGCGCTCTTGGGCAGCGGCTTCGACCCCGGCGTGACCAACGTGTTCTGCGCCTGGCTGCAGAAGCACGAGTTCGACACGATGGATTTCGTGGACATCCTCGACTGCAACGGCGGCGACCACGGCCTGCCGTTCGCGACGAACTTCAATCCCGAGATCAACATCCGCGAGATCACGCAGAACGGCCGCTACTGGGAGAACGGCCGCTGGATCGAGACGAAGCCGATGGAAATGCGCCACACGTTCGACTTCGAGGGCGTCGGCCCCCGCCGCATGTACCTGCTCTACCACGAGGAGATCGAATCGCTGGTGCAGCATCTCAATGGCGTGCGCCGCATGCGCTTCTGGATGACGTTTGGCGAGTCGTACCTGAAGCACCTCGAGGTGATCCACAACCTGGGCCTGGACTCGATCGAGCCCATCGACTTCAAGGGCCGGAAGATCGTGCCGCTGGAGTTCCTGAAGGCGCTGCTGCCCGATCCCGCATCCCTGGGCCCGCGCACGAAGGGCAAGACGAACATCGGCGTCATCGTGCGGGGCACAAAGGACGGCCAGCCGAAGACCCGTTACATCTACAACATCTGCGACCATCAGGAGGCCTGGCGCGAGACCGGCGCGCAGGCCGTGTCCTACACCACCGGCGTGCCGGCCATGATCGGCGCCAAGCAGATGATCGAGGGCGCCTGGATGCGCCCGGGCGTCTGGAACATGGAGCAGTTCGACCCCGACCCGTTCATGGCCGACCTGAACCGTTACGGCCTGCCGTGGAAGGTGGTCGAAACCGATATCGACATCGACGCCCTACCGGAGTGATATTTGTAAGTTGCAGCTGGTCAGGAAGACGGTCGGAACAGAGGCACATCTTACTTGACCATCGATTTGGCGGATGGCAATGTGACTTCCTGTCCTTTCTTTTGACCCAGTATGCAATAGGAAGGAATAAATGTCCAATATAGGAGACGAATATGAGGAATGCAGTGTCCCCATATTCGGATTGTTAGCCAAAACAATACGAGAGGCATTCAATGAGAAAAGCTGCGGAAGTATTTGGGCTTTCACGGAAACTTCCTCTTAATTATGTTGTTAGGAAGTCAGCAGATGGCGTTC
>WFOK01000008.1 GCA_015488115.1 Mariprofundaceae bacterium | reverse complement strand
TCTGTTGCCCCTGGCCTTGGAGGACGAGAGTCCGTATGTCAGGCAGGGGCTTGCCAAGGGGCTAAGCAGACAGCGCCTTGCCGATGTGCGCCCCTGGCTGGAGACGCTTGCCCTTCGGGATCGGGATCCCAGGGTCAGGGGGGCGGCCCTGGTGTATCTGGTCCGGGAGAGGCGACTTGCTGGTGACATGCGTTCCTGGGCTCTGCGGGTGTTTGAGCAGGCCCTGCGGCAGGACAAGGATCCTTTCAGCCTGCGCTGCGCCATGCAGGCTGCCACGGATGCCTTTTGCGGCCTTGTCGGCGACAAGGGATTCGGTGACACGGAACTGCGGATTTGGCAGAAAACCCTTCTGTCCTGCCTGAAGATGCTGCATGCAAGCGCCGAGCCGGTGGCCCTGCGCCGTTTTGCGGCCTTGTCGGCCGAGCGAATCTGGGCCCATGGGCATGAGCAGGCCAGGGATCTGATGCAAAGGATGGAAAGGGAGCTTCGTTCGATCAGGCCGGGCTACAGCAAACGCCTGTCGAAGCGCGGCATGTCGCTTCGGGACAGGGACATGTTCGCGCGCGTGTTGTCGGTTCTGGCGCAGAGGGATTTCGGTTTTGATGTCAGGGAGACCCGTCGTGCATGGGTGGTCACAAGGGGGGTCGTGTTCGAATTCCGGTTCTGGCGATTGTGGCATGAGCTCCGTCATCCCTCCCCGGACAAGCGCCAGGCCTTCCCGCATCTGATTGGCCGGCGGTTTACGGGAACCCTGCGCGCGCCTTCTGCCATTCTGGCCGAGGTCACACCGACCAAGGTGCCCGGAGAGCCGCTGGTGATCGAGGAAGAGGGAGGCTGGCGACCTTTTCTTCCGCTCGTCGATGAACTCATCTCGGCCCTGAACAACGGCCTTCGCCCCCGGCCCATCGAGATTTACTCCAGCGAGGGGGTCACGGTTGTCGTGCCGCCCCGGTCGATCCTGCGGAGGCTGCTGGCCCTGGCAAGGCTGAATCTCGGTTTCGCCGACTATGCCCGTCTGAGGAACTGGGACCATGGCGATACCCATGGGCCCGGGGCCTATATCCAGGCGCTGAGAGCTCTGGGGTTCACGATCGAGCATCGTCAGCATGCCTATCCCGAGATCGGCCCGCTCGAGCCGGATGAAAGCCTGATGCGCTTCTTTCCATTGCTCATGCCCTGGGGTGACTGGTGGACCCGCTTTTCGGACTATGCCCTCTCGCCATATGAAAACACATTGTATGAATTGCTGCTGTTCGCGCTTGTAGCGCTCATGGCCTTTGTCGCACGTCATGTCTGGATCAACAGGGAACTTAAGCGCATACGCAAAGACATTCCGCTGGTCATCGGCGGCTGGGGAACGCGGGGCAAGTCGGGCGTAGAGCGCCTGAAGGCTTCCGTTTTCAATGGCCTGGGCGTTGGCGTGATATCCAAGACCACGGGCTGCGAGGCAATGTTCCTGCATGGTCAGCCCTTCCGCCGTCTGCGGGAGTTGTTCCTGTTCCGTCCCTATGACAAGGCGAGTATCTGGGAGCAGGCCGATCTGCTTCGCATTGGCAAGCATCTCCGGCCGGATGTGTTTCTCTGGGAATGCATGGGGCTGTCGCCGCATTATGTGCGCGTGCTGCAACAGGACTGGATGCGCGATGACATGTCCACGATCACGAACACGTTCCCGGATCATGAGAACCTGCAGGGCCCTGCCGGCATCAACATTCCCATGGTCATGAGCGATTTCATTCCGGAGCATGGTCTGCTGCTGACCAGCGAGGAGCAAATGACCCCCATCCTGCGGGAGAGGGTGCGCGCACTTGGCAATCAGATGCGGGAGGTGGGCTGGCTTGAGGCCGGCCTGCTGACCGATGACGTGCTGGAGCTTTTTCCCTATGCGGAGCATCCCTACAACATCGCGCTGGTGCTGGCGGTCGCAGCCGAGCTTGGCATGGATGAGGAAACGGCTCTGCGGTACATGACGGATTACGTCGTGCCGGATATCGGGGTGCTCAAGCGTTTCCCGGAGGCCTCGGTCAGGGGGCGCAGGCTCGAGTTTGTCAACGGCATGTCGGCCAATGAGCGCTATGGCTGCCTGCAGAACTGGCGGCGCATGGGCTTTGCCGATCACGATCCGGTGGCCGAGCCGGGCACATGGATCAGCACGCTGGTCAACAACCGGGCCGACCGCGTTTCGCGTTCCATCGTGTTTGCCGATCTTCTTGTGCGGGATCTGGCCGCAGATCGTCATTTTCTGATTGGAACGAACCTGCATGGCCTGCTTGGATACATACGCCGGGCCTGGGATGAACATGCCAGGGAACTCAGCCTGTTTCCGGCTGATGATGCATCATCGGACCGGCTGGAGACGGCGCTGTGGCGATTGAGCAGGCAGGCCGTGCGCATGCGCGTGCCTGTTCACGAATCGCAGGTGATTGAGGGGCTGAGAACGATGCTGGGCTCAGGCGGGAGCATGAAGGATGAGGATGTCGATGCCGCGGTTGGAGACTGGCGGGATCTCGAGCGGCTGAGGCAGCGTCTCGAAGGGGCGGATGAGGCCTGGCGGGATGACGTTCTGGAACAGCATCAGCGCCGTCTGGGGCAGTACCATGAATACCTGAACCTTGCCCAGAGGATTCGCAGCGATGCCGCAACGGATGCCGTTGGCCTGGATGCGGCCTTCCGTGATCAGTTGCGGCGCTGGTTCATGGACAAGCTCGTCATCATCGAGGATCCGCATGCCAGCGGCGAGCAGATCATCGACCGCATTGTCCGGGCGACGCCTCCGGGATTCCTGAACCGCATCATGGGCATCCAGAACATCAAGGGCACAGGGCTTGATTTCGTCTATCGCTGGCAGGAATGGGAACAATGCCATGAGGCATGCGAACGCCTGCGCAGCGACGATCCCTATACCGTGGGGCAGGGCATGAACATGCTGACCATGATGACGGGATTCGGACAACTCTGCGAGGAGCATCTGCGCAGCACGATTGAGGAGGTCCGGCATTCGCCGCTGGGGTCGAGGCAGCGCTTCCAGGCAGAACTGAATCTGATCGCCGACAAGCTCGAAGCGTCCATGGCCGAGATCCGGCATCAGCTCCGGCATCAGCGCAAACAGGGCATGCTGGAACGGTTTGTGGACCTGGTCGAGGCCTTTGTCGATGCGGGAGACGCGGTGAAGCGTCGCAAGCTTGCGAACAGGATCTACAGGGATCTGGTGGCCGAACGCATCAGCCATGAACGGGCGGCTGCCGAATTGCGCAAGCTGACGCAGCGCCAGAAGGGAGGCTGGCTGTTGGACAGCCTGGACAGGATACGGGACTTCCTGCGCAGGGAATAAGCTGCGTTGCAGGACATCATTCGACCAGGCATAATCCAGAAAAGGAGGAAAGGCCATGCGATCTGGGTGTGAGCATCCTCGGCAGGGTGACGCCCTGCTGATCATCGACATGCAGCGGGATTTCATGCCCGGCGGCGCCCTGCCGGTTCCCGGAGCGGATGCCCTGATTCCGACGATCAATCGTTGGGTCGCGTTTTTTTCCTCGCACCGCTGGCCGGTCATTGCGACGCGCGACTGGCATCCGCGCGATCATGGCTCCTTCGCCGTCCAGGGTGGCGATTGGCCCGTTCATTGTGTGCAGCACAGCGCTGGTGCGGGCTTTGCCGAGGGCCTCAAGTTGCCCGAGGATGTGATCATCATCGACAAGGGCGTGCGTGCTGAGAGCAGCGGATATTCGGCCTTCGAGCATACGGGGCTTGAAGACCGGTTGAGGAAGCTCGGCATTCGGCGGCTGTGGGTCTGTGGCGTGGCCACGGATTACTGCGTGCTGGCTTCCGTGCTGGATGCGCTTGAACATGGCCTGAAGGTCGTGCTGCTGTCGAAGGCGGTCAAGGGCGTGGACGTGCATGCGGGTGATGTTGACCGGGCCCTGGAGCGGATGAGGGAGGCCGGCGCATCCATCGTGGATGACGAGGTACCCGATGCGCAATGACAGCCTGCTGGTGACCGATCTTTATCAGCTGACCATGGTCCAGAGCTATCTGGAACATGGCCTCACCAGGATTGCATCCTTCGAGCTTTTTGTCAGAAAGATGCCAGAACATCGTAACTTCCTTATGTTTTCCGGTCTTGAGCCTCTGCTCGAATACCTTGAGCAACTGCATCTGGACGAGGCTGAGCTTGACTGGCTGCGCAAGAGTGGTCGCTTTTCGGACGAGCTGCTCGATTATCTCGATGGACTGAGCTTTGATGGTCATGTCGACGCCATGCGCGAGGGAACGGTCTTTTTCCCCGACGAGCCCGTTGTGCGTATTACGGCCCCGCTGCCCCTGGCCCAACTCATCGAGACCCGGTTGATCAATTTGCTCCATTTCCAGACCCTGATCGCATCCAAGGCCGCGCGCGTTCGCCTGGCCGCGGGAGACAGGCAACTGGTCGATTTCGGCCTCAGACGAAGCCATGGGGCCGAGGCTGGGCTGCTGGCCGCGCGTGCAAGCTATCTGGCCGGTTTTGATGCCACATCGAACGTGCAGGCAGGCTTCGCCTACGGCATTCCCATCGTGGGCACGATGGCGCATTCCTATATTCTGGCCCATGGATGCGAGTCGGAGGCCTTTGTTCATTATGCGCACAGCCACCCGAAAGGGGTTGTGCTGCTGATCGACACCTATGATACCGAGGCGGCCGCCCGCAAGCTTGTCAAGCTGGCACCCAGGCTGGCATCCGAAGGCATTCGCATCCAGGCCGTGCGCCTGGATTCAGGGGATCTGGGCGCTCATGCGCGCAAGGTCAGGGACATTCTCGATCGGGGAGGTCTGCATGAAGTGCGCATTTTTGCCAGCGGCAACCTCGATGAATGTCGGGTTCAGTCGCTGCTTGATCAGGGGGCGCCGATCGACGGCTTTGGCGTCGGCACGCGCATGAACACCTCCAGCGATGCGCCGTACCTTGACTGCGCCTACAAGCTGCAGGAATACGATGGGCAGCCGCGGCGGAAGCTGTCCGAGCACAAGGCCACCTGGCCGGGGCGCAAGCAGGTCTATCGTCAATATCGTGACGGCTTCATCGATCGGGACATCATCACGACAGTGGATGATGCCGATTGCAGCGGGGAACCCCTGCTGCAACCGGTCATGCGTCACGGCCGTCGCCTGCATGAGCCGCAGGATCTAAAGGCCGCACGCATGCATGCCCGGCAGCAGTTGCAGGCACTGCCTCCGGGCCTGCTGCGGCCGGATGCCCCGAAAACGGAGCGCCCGGTTGTTGAGGTTTCGAAGGCCCTGCGGGAACTGGCCCGGGCCGTGGACCGTGATATCAGGCTGCGCATGGCGTCCTGAGCCTTCCAGGGCAGGATTTGATGTTTGCGGATTTTCGTCTTTAATGTGACCATTCAGGCCTGCAAGGATATCGTGCATTGTCGGGGGAGGGGATGAAATGCAGCACAGATTCAGTCTGAAGACCATGGGCGTCACGCTGGCCATCGTTCTTTTGCTGACTGGCTGTGCGGAGACCAAGGGCTCCATGGCCATGCTTGATCCGGTGGACAAGTCTGTCGAGCTCGCGGCATACCAGCAGCTTGAAATCAAGGCCGAGGCCAAGGATGGCGTTCCGATTCGTGACGACGAGATGGAGCGCCTGGTCAACACGATCAAGGCCAAAATCAATGAGCGGGAAGACATTCGTTTCAGCCATGTCTGTACCGGTTGCAGGCTGGATTCAGGACTGATGATGAAACTCACCGTCACCCGATACGAAAAGGGAAGTGCAGCCGCTCGATTTTTCCTGGCTGGCTTGGGGCAGATTCATATTGATGCGGACATCACCCTGGTTGATATCGCCACCGGCAAGGAACTGGCCAAGGGACACGCCAGCAAGACCTTTGCCTGGGGTGGAGTTTATGGAGGGTCCACAACGATCAAGGACATCGAGCCTGCGTTTGCCGAGGCCGTTGTCGATATTCTGGATCAGCACCCGGCCAGCAGGCTGGGACAGCAACGCGACGGCTCGCGTCGGGAGGGATAAGCGATGATGGGCATGGGCAGGTTGGGCCTTTTGGGGTGGGCTTTTGCCGCAGTCCTGATGCTGGGTTCCTGTGGAAGCAAGCACGATGTGGCAACGGACGCGATGAAGCCGTCGCCTCCGCCTGCATCCGTGGCCTCATCCGGCGGCACACTGCTGCCGGCACAGGAACTCCAGGAGCAGGACGGCATCCAGGTGGGCATCCATCCGCTTCATCGGCGCAAGGAGGTGAAGGATCGTTTCGGCACCGATCTGATGAAAAAGGGCTATATGCCGGTGCGGCTGGAGGTCGTGAATGAAGATCATGAGGGCGTGATCAGGCTTGATCCCGACGCCGTGTTTCTCGTGGATCCGGAAGGAAGGCGCGTACAGGGCGCGTCCGCGGATTATCTTTTTTCCAAGGTCAAACGCAGCTATGGAGAAAGCGTGGCCATGGGTGTGCTCTTCGGGGGGCTTGGTGCCCTGGCAAGCGCGGCCTCCGTGGCATCGGAGAACGAGGATCTCGAGGCGGCCATTGTCGGCGGCGCATTGCGTGAGAAGCTGATCGAGCCTGGAGACGCATGCAAGGGCTTTGTCTATTTTCCGGTGCCCGAGGATCTTTACCTGCTTGACGGCTGGCGCATCGAGCTTGTGCTCAGCAATCCGGGGCACAAAAGCTATGCGTTCAGCCGGAACCTAAGCGGAACGACCGATTATCGGGGCAGGAAGCCGCTTTACATGCTGAAGAAGGAACTGGCGGCAAAGCAGGCGAAAACCCGGCAGCAGCATTGAAGCCCGTGCGCTCGGATGGGCGCGTTTACCGGTCATGATCTGGGGCCTGATTCCCGGTCCAGTGCGCCAGCCGGAAGGCAGGCGCACTGGCTTGGGGAAATGAAGCATGGTACCGGGAGCCGGAGTCGAACCGGCACGGCCTTGCGGCCACCAGATTTTGAGTCTGGCGTGTCTACCAATTTCACCATCCCGGCCTGATGCGACAGGGCTGAAAACCGCACGAAGCCTTGCGGGGCGGTTGCCTGCTGTCAAGCAGGCTTCGCCTGACCGCTTGCAATGTCAGAACAGTTTACCAGACTCCGAAACCATGAGCTCGGGAACGCAAAGGGTCGATATCGTGATTGTCGGCGGAGGCGCCATCGGTGCCTGCCAGGCCCTGGCCCTTGATCGCCTGGGCTATGAGGTGGCCCTGATCGAACGGGGTTGTCCACGTCTGGAGCCGACCAATCCCGAGCGCGTGGTTGCCCTGAATGAGGGAAGCCGCATCGAGTTGGAGCGGCTGGGCGTCTGGCCGACCCTGGTGCAAAAGGGCACGGGTCGGATCAGGCATATCCTGGTCAACGAATGCAAGGGCGCATCCCTTGTGCGTCTGGATGCCGATGATTTCAGGCGCCGGGGCACGCGCCTGGATGCCCTGGGGCATGTCGTTGACATGGCCCATCTGCTGCAGGCGTGTTATGAACGGCTGTCCGCATCCGGCGTTCACCTGTGGAAAGAGACCATGGTGCGCAGGCTGCATGTCGACAGTGAGAAGGTCGATGTCGGGCTGTCGGGAGCTGCGCCGGTCGCCAATGTGCAGGCAAGGCTGCTCATTGGCGCCGATGGCACGCACAGCCAGATACGCCGCCTTGCGGGCATCGCGCCATGGGGCTGGGATTACAACCGGTTTGGACTGGTCGCGAGCATCCGTTGCGAGCATGCTCATGAGCAGACGGCCTTCGAATGCTTCCGCAGCAGTGGACCGCTGGCTTATCTGCCGCTGGCCGACGGCCGTTACTCGATTGTCTGGGCTGTCCGGCCTCGTGAAGCAACCCGCCTGCTGCACATGGAGCCGCAGGCCTTCAGGGATGCGCTGACGCAGGCGACGGATGCGAGCATCCTGGAGCGGACCGGCCGCATCGAGGAGGTCTCGCCGCTTGCCAGTTATCCGCTCGAGCTGACCCTTGCCAGACGCTTTACCAGGCCCCGCATCGCGCTTGTCGGCAACGCAGCGCACACGATCCATCCTGTTGCAGGCCAGGGCATGAACCTGGGCCTGCGTGACGTGCTGCGCCTGAGTGCGGCCCTCGATTCGTCGGTCGGGCGCCGTGATCCCGGCCAGCCCATCGTGCTGCAGGCCTACAGCGAGGGACGCCGGCTGGATGTGGCTGCGGTTGCGGCATTCACCGAGGGCATGGTGGATCTTTTCGGCTTGCGTCTTCCCGGGGCAAGGGCGCTGCGCTCCCTGGGCATGCGCGGCTTGCAGCGGACGGCGTTGCTGCGGGATCTGCTGATTGATCATGCGGCTGGACTGGCCCAGGAAGAGGCCCAGCGGGAGGTTTTTTGTGCCTGACTCCTGGAAAGGAGCCGAACGTGTCGATCTGATCATTGTCGGTGGCGGCATGGTGGGGCTCACGCTGGCCAATGCCCTGAAAGGCCTGGGCTGGCGGATCGTGATCATCGAGCGCGGCGGGGCGCAGGTGCTCCACTCGCTTGGCCTCGATTGTCGCGTTTCGGCCATTGTGGCGGGTAATGTGCAGATGCTGCGTGCGACCGGCGCCTGGGAGTGGATGCAGGGGCGGGCGCAGCCGCTGGTGCAGATGCGCGTATGGGATGATCAGCACGCCGGGGGAATCCGCTTTGATGCCTCCGAGATCGGCCTGCCATATCTCGGCTATTTGGTGGAAAACTCAAACCTGCAGCAGGGCCTGTTGCAGAACCTGGACCAAGATGAAGACATCGAATGGTGTGCCCCGGCTGAAATCACCGACATCCGCTGGCACGAGGATGCCGTGAGCATCGTCGTCGATGGGGAACGCAGGCTCAGCGCCCCGCTGATCGTCGGTGCGGATGGGGGGCGCTCATGGCTGCGGGAGCGGGCCGGCATTGATTGCTGGCGGCGGGATTATGGGCAGAAGGGCATTGTGGCCACAGTGCGTCCCCGGCAGCACCACCATGGCGTGGCCTTCCAGCGCTTCATGCGGACAGGTCCCTTGGCCATGCTGCCGATGTGCGGAGGGCTGTGCTCCATTGTCTGGAGCAATGACAACAAGCAGGCCGACGGCTTGATGGCCATGGATGAGGGCTCGTTTCTGGAAGCCCTGAACGAGGCCTTTGGTCCCGTGCTGGGCGACCTCGTCGAGGTCGGCAGGCGGGCAGCCTTTCCGCTGCGGGCCCAGTTGGCACGGCATCTCGTGCGTCCACGCCTGGCGCTGATCGGCGATGCCGCGCACATGATTCATCCGCTGGCCGGCCTCGGCGTCAATCTCGGCATGCGCGATGCGATGGTCCTGGCCCAGGAGCTCGTGGATGCGCGCCGGTTTGACGAAGACTGGGGTTCCATGGGTGTGCTCAAGCGGTACATGAAGCAGCGGCTGCCGGATATCCTGTCCGTCATGGGTGGCATGGAGGGCTTCCACCGTTTGTTCACTTCCTCCCTGCCGGGCCTGCATGTGCTGCGGGGCACGGGCATGCGGCTGATCGGCAATGCGGGTCCGATCAAGCAGTTGCTGATGCGCAATGCGACCGGGCTTTCGCTGCCCGTGCCCAGACGCATCGGTTAGCCCCGCATGGGTCATATCCATGTGCTGCCACCGCGCGTGGCCAACCAGATCGCGGCAGGCGAGGTCGTGGAGCGACCGGCTTCCGCCGTCAAGGAACTGGTCGAGAACAGCATCGATGCCGGCGCCGGCCGCATCACGATCAGAATCGAAAAGGCAGGCAAGCGGCTGATCGAGGTCGAGGATGACGGCTGTGGCATGCCCATGGAGGATGCGGAGCTGTCCGTGCGGCGGCATGCAACGAGCAAGATTGCCGATATCGAGGATCTGCACCGCATCGCAAGCCATGGCTTCCGCGGCGAGGCCCTGCCCTCGATCGCGGCCGTTTCGCGCTTCCAGATGCATACGGCGCCGGACGGCGCGCATGAAGGCTGCGAGATC
>WFOK01000007.1 GCA_015488115.1 Mariprofundaceae bacterium | reverse complement strand
GTGTTCAATCTTCTCGGGCCCTTGACGAATCCCGCCGGTGCCCCATATCAGGTGCTGGGTGTGTATGCCGAGGACAGGCTCGAGCCTGTAGCCGAGGCATTGAGCCGGCTGGGCGCTCGGCGCGCGCTCGTCGTGCATGGCGCCGACGGCCTTGACGAGATCACGACCACGACGACCACGCACGCGATGCTCGTCGAGCGGGATGCGCCTCCGCAGCGCTTCGAACTCGATCCGGCCGCATTCGGCATGCCCTATGCCAGGCCCGAGGCCATCGCAGGTGGCGACGCTGCCACGAATGCCGCCATCATCCGGCACATCCTCGCAGGCCAGCATGGCGCGGGCCGCGACATCGTGCTGCTCAATGCCGCGGCCTCGCTCTGGGTTGCTGGCAAGGCCGATGGCATCCCGGCCGGCCTGGAGCTGGCGGCCCAGGCCATCGATTCCGGGCGCGCCCAGGAAAAACTGGAGTCCCTGATCGCCTTCAGCCGGACCATGCGGGACGAGCCATGAACTCGATCCTGAACGAAATCGCTGACTACAAGCGGGCATGGGTGGCCGAGCGCAAGCATCTCATGCCGGCGGCGGAGCTGCTCATGCAGGCGCGCGAGCGGAAGCCGCTGGATTTCGCGGGCGCCCTGATCTCGCGCATCCACCGATGCGAGAATGCCGTCATCGCCGAGGTGAAGAAGGCCAGTCCTTCCAAGGGTGTCATCCGGGCCGATTTCGATGCCCTGGCCATTGCCCGCGCTTACGAGCAAAACGGCGCAAGCTGTCTGTCCGTGCTGACCGACGTGCGCTATTTTCAGGGAAGCGATGCCTACCTGCGCGCGATCCGCGAGCGCATCGACCTACCCCTGCTGCGCAAGGACTTCATGCTCGATCCCTACCAGGTCATCGAGGCGCGGGCGCTGGGCGCCGATGCGATCCTGATCATTCTGGCCATGGTCGACGATGTCCTGGCCGCCGAACTGGCATCCGCAGCCCGCGAGCTCGGGCTCGCCGTGCTGCCCGAGGTCCACGATGCCTGGGAGCTTGAACGGGCCCTGAAGCTGGACACGCCATTGCTGGGCATCAACAACCGCAACCTGCACACGTTTGAAACCCGTCTTGCGACCACGCTCGAGCTGCTTCCCCATGTGCCCGATGACCGCGTGGTCATCACCGAATCCGGCATCCATACACCGGATGATGTGCGCATGATGAACTCAGCCGGCGTTTATGGCTTTCTGATTGGCGAATCGCTGATGCGCCAGCCCGATCCGGGTCAGGCGCTTGGGATGCTCATGTCGAAATAAAAAGCCCATGGCCGCATGCGGCCATGGGCTTCATCGTGATGTCCGAGGCCCTATTCGCTTTCCGGCACCTCGGTGGACTTATTTTGTGCGCCGGCATCCATGCGCTTATGAAAGCCCAGCACTTCCTCGACGCGCTCGAACAGCTCGTCGGCCAGCTTGCGCTTGAGCGGCTGGTTGACCCAGTGGCCGTTCTGATACACCTGCCCCAGCGTGCGGATCTCGAGCTTGCTGGCCTGCCTGCCATCGGGAAGCCTAGCCCGGAACACACGCACGACATAACGGTAACGGGTCAGGTCCGAGCTTGAGGCGATGCCGAACATGGCCGTGATCGAAGGATTGTTCGCACCCTTGCGCACCCACTCCGTGGTCACGATGCCGCTTGGAGAGTCCACCGAATCCACGGGCAGGTTCAGGCTGGTCATGGCATCGACGACGGCCGAGAACAGCTCGGCGGCAGCCACCGGGTAAACGCGAGCATGCAGGGAAACGGCCTTGCCGGCCACAATCTCGCGGTACTTATCGGGCAGCGCGGCATCGCTGCTGCTGGCCACCTGCTCACTCATCGGCACCTCGATCTGGGCCCGCAGCTCGGGCGGCACCTCGAGATGCTTGCGCGATTCGGCCCTGACTCCGCCCTTGCCCGCATCGCGCGCATAGGCCGGACCGCCCTCGTCAACATCCCAGAAAAGCTTCGGTGCGCCTCCGCCGCATCCGGCCAACAGGCCAAGCCCGGCCAGCATCATGATCATCGTTCCGCGTCTGTTCATGGCTGCGCATTCAACCCGCAACATCCGCATTGGTCAATGGCGGATGCGCAAAGGAAAAGGGGGCACCAGACGGCACCCCCTTTCCGGTTCACACCAGGACACGAGTTGCTTAGATGAGCGCCTCGATGTCCAGCAGCGTGGTCTTGGTCGTGACCGAACCAACGCCAATGTTCGGCGTCACCTTCGTGTTGTTGTAGATCAGCGAGATCACGAAGTTCTGGTAAACCTCGTACTCGGCGCCAACCTGCCACTGACGCTGCTTCGCACCAATGAACAGGGCGGCCAGGTTGTTCTTGTTCTTCAGCTCGCCATAACCGGCACCGAAGATCACGTTGTGCAGCGGCTTGATGTTGGCGCGGAAGTGCCAGCCTTCCAGATCACCCGGCGTCATGTTGAACAGGTTGACCTTGTTGCCCGTGCCAGCAGCAGCGGAAGACTTCTTGGCGGAAGCGAAGTCGGCATAGACGCCCACCTGCGTGTCACCCAGCTCGCCATGAGCCTGGAAGTCCAGGAACCACTTCTTCATCTCGGCCTGCCACGTTGCCGGCAGAGCAGGCGGAAGCGGCGGAGCGCCAATCAGACCCAGTGCAGCACCAACGGCCTGAACCGTGGCGTTGTTGCCCGTGCGGCCGGAGGTGATGCCACCACCGAAGCCGAGCTCCCAGCCGGCAACCTCAGGCTGCAGGAACACGCGGAACGACGGAGCCAGCTTCCAGCTGTTCGACGTGGCACCGTCCAGCGCAAGGCCGTCGGTGACCAGGGAGACCGAGGCCATGGCCCAGTCGTTGGCGGCCCAGAACGCCACACCGCCGGTGTTGCCGCCGGCCGAACCGAGCAGATTCTCGGCAGACAGGTTCTTGCCGTTCAGCAGACCACCATGCTGGCCATGCACGGAAGAGAACTCCAGACCGGCCGTCTCGCCGAAACCGGTGTTGAAGATGTTCACGCCGGCGCGGAAGCCGCCGAAGTCGAACGAGTTCATGATCTGAACATTGGCGAACGTGCCGTCATACTCGATGAACACGCCGCTGTTGGTGCCGAAGCGACCGCCGATCAGCAGCACCTGGTCGGCCGTGATCGCAGCCGTCTTCGTCGTCGGAGCAGCCGTCGTGCTCACGCTCTGGAACTGCGGACGAACCACAGCCGTGATGTTGAGCTGGGCCGGGATGGACAGGGCCTCATCCTCGACCAGGGCCTGCTCGCCCACGTCGGTGAAGCCGTTCATCTTGAACGAGCGACCGAACGAGGACAGCGTCGGGAAGCTCATGAAATGGCAGCTCAAGCAAGCTGCGCCAGTCTGGCGTGCAAACGCCGGAATTGCCTCGGACGTCGTCGGTGCAACCGCAACTGCGGAAACAGCGACCACGGCGAAGGCAGCAGCAGAAAGAAGTGTCTTCTTCATATCCGTGTTTTTCCTCCACTTGGATTCGGCTCCGTGGAGCCGTTTGTTGATTCCCCCATCCCCAGGGCACCGTCGATGCACCCCATCTCCGGGGAGACAGCTGCAAATGTGACCGGGCTCACAACCCGTGTCAACAAGCCACAGCCTGGGTGTGACAAAATGACACATCTTATGCGGGGGTGCTTGCCCGCATGTTGTTCGCCCCCCATCACGGATGCACGGATTCGAAAAAGATGCGGTCGATATCGCCATGCCAGCTGCCCTCGAAGGCCGCGAGCCAGCGCTCGGCCTGGGTCCGCCCGCTGGACAGCGCCTCCTCAATCGGCTGCAAAAACACGCGCTCATCCTCGCCGCTTGCATTGCGCACGGCCAATCGCTCAAGCCCGCCGGAGGCAATGGCCAGCATGTCGATGCACCAGTCGCGCACGCGCCGCCCCCGGAAAGACGCCCCCAGCGCCAGGCGCGCGACCTCATGGCGCAGCGCCACGACCTCGGCATGCCCCCATTCGGAACACAGCGCCCAGGCTTCTTGGCAGGCCTGCTCATCATAGAGCAGCCCCTTCCACAGCGCAGGCAGCGAGCAGATCCAGGGCCAGGGGCCAGCGTCCGCGCCGCGCATCTCCAGATACTGCTTCAGGCGCACATCGGGAAACAGCGTGGAAAGATGCAACTCCCAGTCGGCCAGCGTCGGGCGCTCGCCCGGCGCCTGCGGCAGGCGTCCATGCAGGAATGCGCGGAAGCTTTCGCCCGCGCAGTCGATGTAGCGTCCATGGCGCACGATAAAGTACATGGGCACATCCAGCGCCCATTCCACATAGGCCCGGAAACCGAAGTCCGGCGCGAACGCACAGGCCGGCACCCCCGTGCGGGCCGGGTCCGTGTGCAGCCAGGCCCGCGCTCGGTTCGACAGATAGCCGTTGGGGCGGCCATCGACGAACGGGCTGGCCGCAAACATGGCCGTGACCAGAGGCTGCAGCGCAAGCCCGATGCGCATCTTGCGGGCCATGTCTTTCTCGGAATCAAAGTCGAGATTGGCCTGCACCGTGGCCGTGCGCAGCATCATGTCCAGGCCGAGCCGGCCGACCTTCGGCATGTAACGACGCATGATCGCATAGCGCTCTTTTGGCATCCAGGGAATCTCATCGCGCCGCCATTTCGGCTGAAAGCCCAGCGCCAGAAAGCCGATGCGCAGGGCCTCGGTGGCATGCCGAAGCATGTGCAGGTGATCGGTGATTTCACGACAGGTATCGAAAATGCTGGCCAGCGGTGCGCCGGAAAGCTCCAACTGGCCGCCGGGTTCGAGCGTGATCGAGGCGGGGCCGTTGCGCAAGCCGATCAGCCGATCCTGCTCCAGCATGGGCTCCCAGCCTTCGCCCTGCAGCATCTCCAGCAGACTGCGGATGCTGCGCTCTCCCTCATACGGCACGGGCCTGAGTGTCTCCAGGCAGAAACCGATCTTTTCATGCTCGGTACCGATGCGCCACTGGCTTCTCGGCTTGCAGCCACGGGCCAGCCAGTCGACCAGGTCGTCGATACCCTCAACTGCTTCGCGATGACTCATCGCGCAAGCCTAGTGCACGAGCGACCACAAATCATGCGCGCGCATTCAGTTGCATCAGCTCGATCGCATGGCCGTCGGGATCACGGCAGAACAGGGCCTTCCTGCCCGAGCGGCTCAACGTATGACGCACGCCATGCGCATGCAGCCGCGCGCGCACGGTTTCCAGATCATGCACGCCCAGCGCAAGATGGTCATCCCTCCCTCCATGCCGTGGCCTTTCACACCCAAGACAGGGATCCGGCAGCTTCATCAGATGAATCTGCCCGCCTCCCTCGAGCCGGTAAAAGATGCCCGGAAAGCCCAGATTCGGCCTCTCGGCACGCTTCAGGCCCAGCACCTGCTCGTAAAAGGCGGCCGACCGATCGAGATCGGCGACCAACAGCCCGACATGCATCAGGCGCATGATGAAAGCCGCCCTTTCAGGGAGCCACAGACCACGATGCCAGACGGCATCGCGCGCCCCCATGATCCAGAAACATCCTGCAATGGTACCTTCCGAGCATCAGCCAGCATGCACGCTATCATTGTGTGAAAGAGGCGATGCTGCAACAATCGCGCCCCATGAGCACCCAGCAACATGACGCACGCATTCTCGACGGCAAGGCCCTGGCCCGGCGCCTGCGCGCCAACATGCGCGAGGAACTTGACCGTCTGCAGTCCAGGCACGGGCGCAAGCCCGGTCTGGCCGTGCTGCTCGTCGGCAACGATCCGGCTTCCGAAGTCTATGTGCGCAACAAGAAGCGCGCCTGCCTCGATGTCGGCATCGAATCGGAGACCTTCTCGCAGCACCTGCCCGCCGACACGACCCAACAGCATCTGCTTGGTCTGATCGCCGAACTCAATGCCGATCCGCTTGTGGACGGCATCCTCGTGCAGATGCCGCTTCCCGGCAGCATCGATGCCGAAAGCATCATCGAGGCCATTCTGCCAAACAAGGATGTCGATGGCTTTCATCCCTACAATGTCGGACGCCTGGCCGCGCGCATTCCCGCCCTGCGCTCCTGCACGCCCTACGGCTGCATGAAGCTGCTCGAGGAAACGGGGCTGGATCTGCACGGGCAGGAGGCCGTCATCGTCGGCGCATCCAACATCGTCGGCCGGCCGATGGCGCTGGAGCTGCTGCTGGCCGGCAGCACGGTCACCGTGACCCACAAGTTCACGCGCGACCTCGCATCCCACATCCGGCGGGCGGACATCGTCGTGGCCGCAGCCGGCAAGCCCGGGCTTGTGCGAGGGGAATGGATCAAACCCGGAGCCGTGGTCATCGATGTTGGCATCAACCGCCTGGAAGACGGGCGCCTGGTCGGCGACGTCGATTTCGACAGTGCCGTGCGTCGGGCCGGATGGATCACGCCCGTGCCCGGCGGCGTCGGCCCGATGACCATCACGATGCTGCTGCACAACACGATCACGGCCTTCAAGGCCCATGTAGGAGAACCCGTTTGAACCCCGCAAGCGAACACCTGATCAGAACCCCGCTCTATGAGCGCCATGTCGCCCTGAACGCCAGGATCGTGCCCTTCGCCGGACATGCGATGCCGGTTCAATATGCCAGCGGAGCGCTGCGCGAATACCAGATCGTACGCGGTGGCGGCGCCGGCATCTTCGATATCTCTCACATGGGGCAGATCCGTGTCAGCGGTCCCGAAGCCATGGCCTTCCTGCAGCATGTCACGACCAATGACGTCTCCCGCCTTGCCGACGGCCAGGTGCATTATTCGGCCCTGCTCAACGAGCAGGGCACGTTCATCGACGACATCACGACCTACCGCCTGCACGAGCATGAGTTCTACCTCTGCGTCAATGCCGCCAACCGCGGACGCGACGCAAGGCATCTGCTGCAGCATGCGGCCGGCTTCGACGTGCGCATCACGGACGAATCGGAAGACACGGCGCTGATCGCCTTGCAGGGCGCAGCCTCCCAGGATGTGCTGCAGCCGCTTGCAGACATCGACCTCGACGCCATTGCCTATTATCGTTTCGCCCCGGTCGGGCTGCTCGGTCGCCAGACCCTGATCTCGCGCACGGGCTACACGGGCGAGGACGGCTTCGAGATCTACATGCCTGCGGACATCGCGCCGGCAGTCTGGGACGCGCTGCTGGAGCAAGGCGCGCACCCCGCGGGGCTGGCCGCACGCGACATGCTGCGCACGGAGATGGGCTATGCGCTCTATGGCCACGAGATCGACGACACGGTCACGCCGGTTGAGGCCGGGCTGATGTGGATCACGAAACTGGACAAGGGCCATTTCATCGGCCGGGAAGCGGTCCTTGCCCGAAAGCAGGAAGGCGCAAAAAAGCGGCTGATCGCCCTGGAGCTTGTTGACCGCGGCATTCCGCGGGAGCGCTATCCGGTGCTCGCCGACGGACAGCCCGTGGGCGAGGTGACCAGTGGCATGTTCTCCCCGAGCCTGCAGCGCGGCATCGCGCTGGCCTATGTGCAACCCGCTGCCATGGACAGCGGCGGGCTGGCCATCGAGATCAGGGGCCGGGCCGCTGCCGCGCGCCTGGCGCGACTGCCGTTTGTACCTTCGCGCGTGCGCAAATAGGATGGCGCCATCCACTGCCAGAAGGAGAGCCTGATGACGATTCCGGAACATCTGCTGTACACGAAGGAACACGAATGGGTCCGCATCGAGGATGACATTGCCACCATCGGCATCACCGATCACGCCCAGGAAGCGCTTGGCGACATCGTTTTTGTCGAGCTGCCCGCGAAGGGGAGGAAGGTTCAGGCCGGAGAAGCCTTCGCCGTCGTCGAATCGGTCAAGGCCGTTTCCGATGTCTATGCCCCCGTGGCCGGAGAGGTCGTTGAAACCAACGAACTGCTCGAAAGCGAGCCCGAGAAGATCAACACGGATCCCTACGGCGAAGGCTGGATCGCCCGCGTGCGCATGAGCGGCGACAAGGTCGAGCTGCTGGACGAGGCCACTTACACGACCTATCTCGAAGAATAAGCGGCCGCATGGCGCGGCCCCTGGTCGTGCGCCTGAAGCCCATGGACAAGGACAAGCGATGAGGTTTCTGCCCCATACCGAAGAAGATCGCCGCAGCATGCTCGAGACCATCGGCATGACGCATGTCGATGAGCTGTTTGCTGACATTCCGGAGCGTTTCCTGCTGAAGCCGGGAACGCTCGAACTGCCCGAGGCGGCCAGCGAGGCCGCGATCCTGCGTCATTTCGGCAGGGCAGCGTCAGCCAATCTGCATGCCGGCCAGATGCGCTGCTTTCTGGGCGCGGGCACCTATCACCATTTCGTGCCTGCCGCCGTCGATCATGTCATCAGTCGCGGCGAATTCCTGACGGCCTATACGCCCTACCAGCCGGAAATCAGCCAGGGCACGCTACAGGCCCTGTTCGAATTCCAGACCATGATCGCCCGGCTGCTGGACATGGATGTGGCCAATGCCTCGATGTATGACGCGGCCACGAGCGTCGCCGAGGCCGCCTTGATGGCCCGCCGCGTCACCCGGCGTGATAGGGTATTGATGGCCGAATCGCTCAACCCGCGTTATCGCGCGGTCACCGAAAACTATCTCGCGCGCAATGGCGGACACATCTGCATCCAGCCTGCCGATGCCTTCGATGAACGCGATCCCATCCCTTCCCTGGCCCGGGCCATCGACGACCAGACAGCCTGTGTCATCGTCCAGTATCCCGATTTCTTCGGCCGTATCCATGCGCTTGCGCCCTTGCGCGCGGCCTGTGACGAACACGGCGCCCTGCTGGTCGTGGCCTTTTCCGACGCCACGGCCTTCGGCCTCATCGAGCCGCCGGGCCATTTCGGAGCGGACATCGCCTGCGGCTCGGGTCAGGCCCTGGGCATCCCGATGTCCTTCGGCGGTCCGCATATTGGCCTGTTTGCCTGCCGGCAACGGTTCGTGCGCCAGATGCCCGGACGCGTGTGCGGCATGACCGAGGACGCCGAGGGACGGCGCGGCTTCGTGCTCACGCTGTCCACGCGAGAGCAGCACATCCGGCGCGAAAAGGCAACGAGCAACATCTGCTCGAATCAGGGCCTCATGTGCACGGCCATCGCCTGCCACTTGAGCCTGCTCGGCGATGCGGGAATCAGGGAGGTCGCCATGCGATCGGCCGCGGCTCTGCAGAAGCTGATCGAGCAATTGCCGCCAGCCATTACGCCTGCGCCCGGCGCACATTACAACGAAACCGTGCTGCGCTTTCCGGACGGAAAACTCCGCGACGCCTTCATCAGGGCCGCCCGGGAAGCGGCCATCTTTGCCGGCATTCCGTTGGAGACGTTGACCGACAGACAGACACACGCGGCTGACCTTCTCGTGGCCACGACCGAAATAATCAGCGCCGAAGACATCGACGATTATGCCGCCGTTCTTCACCGCACGCTGGAGCCAAGGAAATGAGCGCAACACGATATTCTGCAACCACGGGCCTGGTGCACGAGGAACCCCTGCTGTTCGAACAGGCTCATGAGCAGCATGAGGCCATGGCGTTGCCCGGCTGCGCCGCGGAAGAGGCGCCTTCCCCGCTTGCATCCTTCCTGCGCCAGAAGCCGGCCGGCATACCGGGCCTTTCCGAACCGGAGGTCGTGCGTCATTTCGTGCGACTGTCTCAATGGAATCACGGCATCGAAACGGGCTTCTATCCGCTGGGCTCCTGCACAATGAAATACAATCCCCGCGTGCACGAACAGATCGCGCGGATGCCCGGCTTCGCCCAGGCGCATCCCGACCAACCCGAGGATTCCGTCCAGGGCCTGTTGTCGCTGCTGTTTGAACTTCAGCAGGCACTTGGAGAAATCACCGGGCTGCCGCACGTGACCCTGACGCCCGCGGCCGGCGCGCATGGCGAACTGGTCGGCATCATGATGATACGCGCCTGGCATGATGCGCGCGGCGACGATTGTCGCCGTACGGTGCTCGTACCTGATTCGGCGCACGGCACGAATCCGGCCTCGGCCAGTCTGGCCGGCATGCGTACCGTCGAGCTGAAGTCCGGACCCGATGGCCAGATTGATCTGACTGAACTGAAAAGCCGGCTCGATGACCGGGTGGCGGCGCTGATGCTGACGAACCCGAACACGACCGGACGCTTCGAGAGCCAGATCGCCGAGATCTGCGACCTCGTGCATCAGGCCGGCGGACTGGTGTACGGCGACGGCGCCAATCTCAACGCCATCGTCGGCAAGGCCCGCCCCGGCGACATGGGCATCGACTGCCTGCACATCAATGTGCACAAGACCTTTGCCACGCCGCATGGCGGTGGTGGCCCCGGCGCTGGCCCGGTGGCCGTCAACGAGGCGCTTGCCCCGTTTCTTCCCGTGCCGCGCATCGAGCGACAGGGGGAACAGTACCGCATTGTGCGCTCATGCCCCCAGAGCATCGGCCCGGTGTTCGGATCCATCGGCCAGGTGGGCGTGCTGCTGCGGGCGCTCGCCTACATCCGCGCCTTCGGCCGGGATCACCTGCACCGCATCGCCGAGGATGCCGTGCTCAATGCCAATTACATCCTGCACCGCCTGAAGGACGCCTACCATGTGCCCTTCCCCGGCCTGTGCAAGCATGAATGCCTGCTGACCGACAAGTTTCAGAACCGTCATGGGGTCAAGACGCTCGATCTGGCCAAGCGCCTGATCGATCTGGGCTTCCATCCCATGACCATCTACTTTCCGTTGATTGTTCACGGGGCCATGCTCATCGAGCCGACCGAGACCGAATCCCGCCGCACCATCGACGCCTTCTGCGACGCCATGCTGGAGATCGCGCGGGCCTGCGAAAAGGGCGAGGTCCAGCCCATGCTGGATGCCCCAACCAAGCCGTTCCGCCGCCGGCTGGATGAAACCCGGGCTGCCCGGAAACCCGTGCTGGTCTGGCCGGAGCGGGCTAACGGAAGCAGCGCCGATCGGTCATGAAGCGGCCGTGCACGGATGGTACGGGCCGATAGCCGATAAACAGCGGATGCCCGGCATCAAACGTCTGCGTCGTCCCCAGAAGCACATTCTCGCGCATCAGCACAATGGCATCCTTCGGATAATCGACACGCAGGTGCCGCTCATCCAGCCATGACAGCACGCCATCATAGCCGTGGCGGATCACAAAGCTACGCATGCCGGCATCAAGCGCCATGTCGGCTGGACGAATGTTCAGCGCCACCTCTTGCGCCGACAGACGCATGAGCGAGGCCACCTGCGCCCCCGAGGGCGAAGGACAGGAGACGATGAGCTCGACCGGCTGCTGGCCACACGAAACCAGCAGCGCCGACAGCAGCGGGACAAACCCACGCATGCTAGAACGGACGAACGACAACAAGCACAACGGCGGCAATCAGGATCAGCGTGGGGATCTCGTTGTATTTGCGATAGAAAGACGCCGGACGCCTGTTCAGCCCGTCGGCAAAGAGCGCCACGGTGCGGCCGCAGTGCCAGTGAAACCCCAACAGGCAGGCCACCAGCAGCATCTTCAGATGAAACCAGAGATCCGGGCCGACCAGCGACCATTCGAGAACGGCAAGCCAGCCGCCCATGAGCAGCGTGAGCGCCATGGCCGGCTGCATGATGAAGCGGTAGAGCTTGCGTTCCATGATGCAGAACTGCTCATGCACCGGACCTGTGGGATGGGATGCGTGATACACGAACAGCCTGGGCAGATAGAACAGGCCCGCGAACCAGGACACCATCGCGATGATATGAAAGGCCTTGATCCACAACATGGGACAAGGCTAGCGCATTTCGGCTAGACTGCACGCATGCGGCGCATTGAAACGATCGAGCCCTTTCGCGTCATGCAGTTGCTGGAGCGGGCCAAGGCACTGGAAGCCCAGGGGCGCCATATCGTGCACCTTGAAATCGGCGAGCCGGACTTCCCGACGCCACCTCCGGTGATCCGGGCCGCACACCGCCAGCTTGATGCGGGCGGCCAATGGTACACCCCATCGACGGGTCTGCCCGAGCTGCAACAGGAACTCAGCCGCTGGTACATGCGGGAATACGGCGTCAGCATCGCGCCCGAACGCATCCTGATCACGCCCGGCACCTCGGGCGCATTCAGCCTGCTGTATGCCGTACTGCTGGACGCCGGCGAATCCGTGCTGCTTTCCGACCCCGGCTATCCCTGCCAACGCAACTTCATCAGGCTGGCCGGCGGCCGGCCGGTCAGCATCCCGGTCACACCGCAAACGCGGTATCACCTCTCCGCCGACCTTGTTGACAGGCACTGGCAGGACGGCACCAGGGCGGCGGTCATCATCAATCCGTCCAATCCCACGGGCACATTGATCGATGAACGGGAACTGGCCCGGGTGGCCGCCTGCTGCGCCGCGCATGGTGGTTACCTCATTTCCGACGAGATTTACCATGGCCTGACCTATGGCCGGAGCGCGCCGACGGCGCTGGCCTTCGATGAGCGCACCATCGTCGTCAATGGCTTCTCGAAGCGATGGGCCATGACCGGCTGGCGCATCGGCTGGACCATCGTGCCCGAGGAACTTATCGATCCCTGTCGGCGCGTCATGCAAAACATCTTTATCGCGGCGCCGACGCTGTCCCAGCATGCGGCCATCGCGGCCCTGAAGGCCGAAGAGGAGGTCGAGCGCATGCGCCAGGCCTATGACCGGCGACGCAGGTTTTTGCTGGAGGCACTCCCCGAACTCGGCTTTGATGTCGTCGTCGAGCCCCAAGGCGCCTTCTACATCTACGCCCATGTCGGCAGGCTCACGCGCGATGCGACGCGCTTCTGCTGGCGGCTGCTCGAAGAAGCCGGCGTGGCCATCACGCCCGGCGAGGATTTCGGACGTTTCCGCGCACAGCAGCACCTACGCTTCTCCTATGCCACCGGACTGGATGACATTCAATGCGGCATCCGTAGAATCGCTGACTTTCTGAAACGGGCCGAAAGCGCCTGAGGCTGGCAACCAGCAACCCCTGCAAGCGGAGATGCGACATCCATGATCAATTTTCTAACCAAACTGTTCGGTAGCAGAAACGACCGCATCCTCAAGCGCATGTATCCGGTCGTGGACCGGATCAACAGCCTGGAAAAGGGCATGGCCGCGCTTGATGACGCCGCGCTTCAGGCCAAGACCGGCGAATTCCGGCAGCGTCTGCAGCAGGGCGAGTCGCTGGACGAGCTGCTGCCCGAAGCCTTTGCCGTCTGTCGGGAGGCCGCCCGGCGCACGCTTGGCATGCGCCATTTCGACGTGCAGCTCATCGGCGGCATGATCCTGCACGAAGGCAACATCGCAGAAATGAAGACCGGTGAGGGCAAGACACTGATGGCCACGCTTCCGGTCTACCTGAATGCGCTGACCGGCAAGGGCGTGCATGTCGTGACCGTCAACGACTACCTGGCGCGACGGGATGCCGAATGGATGGGCAGGGTTTACCATTTCCTCGGGCTCTCCACGGGTGTCATCGTGCATGGCCTGGACAACGATGAACGCCGCAAGGCCTATGCGGCCGATGTGACCTACGGAACAAACAACGAATTCGGCTTCGACTACCTGCGCGACAACATGGCCTTCCGCCGCGAAGACCTGGTTCAGCGCGGGCACCATTTCGCCATCGTCGACGAGGTCGACTCGATCCTGATCGACGAGGCGCGCACGCCACTGATCATCTCCGGCCCGGCCGAACAGGCCACGGATCTCTACAAGCAGGCCGATGCCCTGATCAAGCAGCTGGATGCCAGCGATTATGAGAAGGACGAGAAAGACAAGGCCGTCTCGTTCACCGAAAGCGGCATGGAGCATATCGAGCAGCTTTGCCGCGAGGCCGGACTGCTCACCCGCGGCAACCTGTACGATGCGGAAAACGTGAACCTGATGCACGCGGTCACCCAGGCCCTGCGCGCCAACACGCTGTTCACCCGGGAAGTCGATTACATCGTCAGAAACGGTGAGGTCATCATCATCGACGAATTCACCGGCCGCATGATGCCCGGGCGCCGCTACTCCGACGGACTGCATCAGGCACTGGAGGCCAAGGAAGGCGTGCCCGTCCAGCCCGAAAACCAGACCCTGGCATCGATCACGTTCCAGAACTATTTCCGCCTCTATGACAAGCTTGCCGGCATGACCGGCACGGCCGACACCGAGGCCGAAGAGTTCCAGAAGATCTATGATCTCGAAGTGGTCATCGTGCCGACGAACAAGCCCATGATCCGGAAGGACCTGCCGGACATGGTGTTCCGGGATATCGAGGACAAGTACGAGGCCATCATCAGGGATGTCGTGACGGCCCACAAGACCGGCGCGCCGGTGCTCGTTGGCACGACCTCCATCGAGAAGTCCGAGCACCTGTCCTCGCTGCTGAAGAAACAGGGCATCAAACACGAAGTGCTGAACGCCAAGCATCATGAGCGGGAAGCGGAAATCGTCGCCCAGGCAGGACGCAAGGGGGCGGTCACGATCGCAACGAACATGGCGGGGCGTGGCACGGACATCATGCTTGGCGGCAACCCCGACATGCTGATCGCCGCCCTGCCCGACAAGCTTTCGGACGAAGAAAGGCGTCAGCGCGAGGAGGCCATCCGCGAACAGTGCCGCAAGGAGCATGACGAGGTCATCGCTGCCGGCGGCCTGCACATCATCGGCACCGAGCGCCACGAGTCTCGCCGCATCGACAACCAGCTTCGTGGCCGCGCCGGTCGCCAGGGCGACCCGGGCGTCACGCGCTTCTATCTCTCGCTCGAGGACGATCTGATGCGCATCTTCGGCGGCGAGAAGATGCAGGCCATGCTCAGCCGCATGGGCTTCGAGAAGGGCGAGGCCATTGAGCATCCATGGATCACGAAGGCCATCGAGAATGCCCAGAAGAAGGTCGAGGGCCGCAATTTCGACATCCGCAAGCAATTGCTCGAGTATGACGATGTCATGAACAAGCAGCGCGAGGTCATCTATGGCCAACGCCGGGAACTGCTCGAGGCCGATGACGTGCGGGATGTCATCGAAGACATGCAGCATGATTTCGCCGAACGCCTGGCCGCCGAATTCCTTGACGGCCATCCCGAGGAATGGAATCTCGAGGGACTGAAGCAGGCCATGGCCGAGCGACTGGACATCACATGCGATCCCGAGGCCTGGCTGGCCTCCGATGAGGTTGAAACCGCCGAGGACATGGCCGGCAAGATCTTCCAGGCCATGCAGGCCCACATGGCCGCCAAGGAGAGCCTGACCGGTCCCGAGCAGATGCGCGTGTTCGAGAAGTTTCTGATCCTGCAGATCCTCGACCATTTCTGGAAGGAACACCTGCTGGCCATGGACCACCTGCGCCAGAGCGTCGGCTTGCGTGGCTATGCCCAGAAGCAGCCGATCCAGGAATACAAGCGCGAATCGTTCGAGCTGTTTTCATCCATGCTGGAGCGCATCCG
>WFOK01000006.1 GCA_015488115.1 Mariprofundaceae bacterium | reverse complement strand
GCGATGAAGGAAGGCAGCAAGGACCGCTATTTCCAGGGCGATGTGGAGGAGGCCATGAAGCTGGTGCCTGAGGGCATCGAGGGACGCGTGGCCTACAAGGGCCCGCTGACGGACATTCTCTATCAGCTCGTGGGCGGATTGCGGGCCGCCATGGGATACATTGGAGCCGAAACCATCGAGCGCATGCATGAGCGAGCCCGCTTCGTGCGCATTACCGGAGCCGGGCTCAGGGAGTCCCATGTGCATGATGTGACCATCACCAAAGAGGCGCCGAATTATCGGCCGGACGCCTGAGGATCTGGCATGAACGAACGCATACTGATTCTGGATTTCGGCTCGCAATACACGCAGTTGATTGCACGGCGCATTCGCGAGGCGCATGTCTATTGCGAGATTCATCCGGGCACGATGCCGTCCCGGGAGATCCGTGACTTCGGTGCGGCGGGCATCATTCTTTCAGGCGGGCCGGACTCGGTGCTTGATGAAGGCTCCCTGCGTGTTGATCCCGTGGTGTTTGAGCTAGGCGTGCCCGTGCTGGGCATCTGCTACGGCATGCAACTCATGACGCACATGCTGGGCGGAAAGGTTGGCCGCGCGGAGCATCGTGAGTATGGGCGGGCCCATGTGATCATCGACAGCCATGAAAACCTGTTTGCACCGCTGGCCGGTCAGGCTGAAACCGAGGTGTGGATGTCCCATGGGGACCGGATCGAGCAGCCGCCCGAGGGCTTCGTGACCATCGGGCACACGCAGAATGCGCCGCATGCCGCCATGGCCGATCCAGAAAGGAGGTTTTACGGCATCCAGTTTCATCCCGAGGTTGCGCATTCGCTCCAGGGTCAGGAGATCCTGACCCATTTCGCGCGCGGGCTATGCGGTTGCTCCGGTAAATGGACCATGGGATCCTACATCGAGCATGCCAAGCGGCTCATTCGTGAGCAGGTTGGTGATGGCAAGGTCATCTGCGCCCTGTCCGGAGGTGTCGATTCGTCCGTGGCCGCCGTGCTGATCCATGAGGCGATCGGCGATCAGCTTCGCTGCGTGTTTGTGAACAACGGCGTGCTTAGGCTTGGCGAGGCAGAGCGCGTGCAGCAGGTGTTTCGCGACGAGTTCAGGATTCCGCTCGATTACATTGACGCCGAGGATCGCTTTCTGGCCCTTCTGGCCGGAGTCACGGACCCCGAGGAGAAGCGCAAGCGCATCGGCCGTGAATTCATTGCGATTTTTGAGGAACAGGCGAGGAAGATGGGGCAGGTGGATTTTCTGGCCCAGGGAACGCTGTATCCGGATGTCATCGAATCGGTTTCGGTCAAGGGAAAATCGGCCGTGATCAAGTCCCACCACAATGTCGGCGGGCTTCCCGAGCGCATGAAGCTGAAGCTGGTCGAGCCATTGCGCGAGTTGTTCAAGGACGAGGTGCGCGAGCTCGGGCGCGAACTGGGAATGCCCGAGGAGATCATTCAGCGGCAGCCGTTTCCAGGCCCGGGGTTGGCCATTCGCTGTCTGGGCGAGGTCACGCGTGAACGCCTCGAGATTCTGCGGCGCGCGGATGCGATCGTGCTCGAGGAGATCAAGAAGGCTGGCTTATATCACCAGATATGGCAAAGTTTTGCCGTATTGCTTCCCGTCAGGTCGGTCGGCGTGATGGGTGATGAGCGGACCTATGAGTCCTGTATCGCGATTCGGGCGGTTGAGTCCGTGGATGGCATGACCTGCGATTTTGCGCATCTTCCCCATGACTTGCTGGCCCGTCTGGCCAACCGGATCATCAATGAGGTCAAGGGCGTCAACCGCGTGGTCTATGATGTGACCTCCAAGCCGCCGGGAACGATAGAATGGGAATGAAATGTATAAAGGAGCGATCAATGAAGAGAATGCTGGGAATGACGGTGGCGGCGGCCCTGCTGCTGGCCGGTTGCAATCAGGGCGAGAAGAAGGAGACAGAGCGCGGGCAGGCGTCAGCCTCGGCTGCGGCGGGCGCATTGCAGGACGAGAAGGCCAAGCTCAGCTACGCCATCGGCATGGACATCGGCCGTTCCCTGCAGAATCTGGGCGCGGATATCGATGAGGCTGCCTTGAGCGAGGGCATTTCCGATCGGCTCAATGGACGCAAGCTGAAGCTTTCCGACGAGGAGGCCATCAAGGTTCAGCAGGCGTTCTTCAAGAAGCGTGCCGAGAAGCAGGCTGCCGAGCGCAAGGCACAGGCGGAGAAGAACAAGGTCGAGGGCGAGAAGTTCCTGGCCGAGAACGCCAAGCGCAAGGGTGTGCATGTGACGGAAAGCGGGCTGCAGTATGAGGTGCTCAAGCAGGGAGACGGCCCTCGGCCCAAGGCCACGGATCGTGTCAAGGTTCACTACCGCGGCACGCTGATCGATGGCACGGAGTTCGATTCATCCTATGCGCGCGGCGAGCCGGTCGTGTTTCCGCTCGGCGGTGTCATCAAGGGATGGACCGAGGGCGTGCAGCTCATGAACGTCGGCTCCAAGTACAGGTTCTATCTTCCGCCGGAACTGGCCTATGGCGAGCGGGGCGCGGGGCAGCGCATCGGACCGAATGCCACATTGATTTTCGAGGTCGAGCTGCTTGGCATCGAGAAGGACGCACAGCAGGGGAGCTGATGTTTGAGTCTCTGAGCGCAAAACTCGGTTCCATTGCCGAGCGGCTGCGGGGCGCCGCCCGGGTATCCGAGAAGGACCTTGACGCAACCCTGCGAGAAATGCGCCTGGCATTGCTCGAGGCGGATGTCGCGCTGCCGGTTGTGCGTCATCTCGTGGTCGAGACACGGCGCAGGGCCCTTGGGGCCGAGGTCGCCAGGAGCCTGCAGCCCGGACAGGTTGTCATCAAGATTCTTCATGATGTGCTGACCGAGGTTCTGGGCGGCGAGCGGAGGGAACTGGATATTGCCCGCATTCCGTCGGTGATCCTGCTCTGTGGCCTGCAGGGCGCGGGCAAGACGACAACGGCGGGCAAGCTGGCCAGACTGCTGGTGGCCCAGGGGCGCAAGGTGGCCTTGACGAGCGTGGACGCCACGCGGCCGGCCGCACGCGAACAATTGCAGGTGCTGGCCGCGCAGGTGGATGTGCCCTATCTGGCGGGCGAGGGCGGGGATGCCGTGGGTATGGCGCGTTCGGCGCTGGCCCAGGCGCGCACCGGGGGCCACCATGTGCTGATTCTGGATACGGCGGGACGACAGGTTGTTGATGACGCCCTGATGCAGGAGATCCGCGAGGTGGCCCAGGCCGTGCAGGCATCCGAGCGTCTGCTTGTGCTGGACGCGATGACCGGTCAGACGGCCCTGGCCGTTGCCGAGCAGTTCCATCAGTCCGTGGAGCTTACGGGCTGCATTCTGACCAAGACCGATGCCGATGTGCGCGGTGGCGCAGCCCTGTCGGTGGCCAGAAGCACCGGTGTGGCGATCCGCTTTGTCGGCACGGGGGAAAAGATCGATGCATTCGAGCCCTTTGATCCGGCGCGTTTTGCGGGCCGGATTCTCGGTCAGGGCGATGTCGTTGGCCTGGTGGAAAAGATCCAGGCCAGTGTCGACCAGCAAAAGGCCGAAAAGGTTGCCCGCAAGGTGCGCAAGGGCGAGTTCGATCTCATGGATTTCGCCGAGCAGCTTGAGCAGATGCAGAAGATGGGCGGCATGAGCAGCATGCTGAAAATGCTCCCCGGCGTGAAACTGCCCCAGGAAGCGCTGGCACAGATGGATGATCGTCCGATCAGGCGCATGCAGGCCATGATCTACTCGATGACGCCGCAGGAACGGCGGTATCCGAAAATCATCAACGGCAGCCGCAAGCGGCGCATTGCTGCCGGTTCGGGAACCAGCGTGCAGGAGCTGAACAGAATGCTCAAGCAGTTTGCCCAGATGCAGAAAATGATGAAGAAGATGAAGGGCGCCAAGGGGCGGCGCATGCTGGCCCAGATGGCGGGAAAATTCGGCGCGATGGGCAAGCCGTGAGCGGTTCCCATCCGCGACTTGCCCGATGCCTTCATGATCTTTATAGTGCGCCGCCTGAATTTCCGGAGGTACTGAACATATGGCAACCGTGATTCGCCTTCAGCGAGGCGGCCGCAAGAAGCGTCCTTTCTATTCCATTGTGGTCATGGATTCGCGCAAGCGCCGGGATGGCGCGTTCATCGAAAAGCTTGGCTATTTCGATCCGTGCAGAGATCCCGAGGTCATCAAGATTGACCTTGAAAGGACGAAGCACTGGCTGGACCTGGGCGCACAGGCAAGCGACCGTGTGGCCAGCCTGATCAAGAAGGCCTCTGAAGCCGCCTGACACCATGCTCGAGGTCGGTCGGGTGACCGGCACGCACGGGCTGAATGGAGTCATCCAGGTCTATTCCCATACCCGGCCTGCCATTGGCATCGCCGGGTATTCTTATTGGTGGATTGGCGAGGAGCGGCATGTGAGCCGGCGCTTCCAGGTCATCCGCTGCTGGCAACATGGAAAGAGGATTCTGGCACGGCTTTCGGGTATCGATGCCGTGGAAGATGCCGAGGGACTGCGCGGTTGGAGGATCTGGGTTCCGCGCGAGAATGTTCCGGTTGGTAACGACGAATATCTGTGGTGTGATCTCATCGGCTGCAGTGTTGTGGACGCCGAGCGCGGCCATCTGGGCACGGTGGTGCGCTTGGAGGAATACGGGGCGCAGGACATCCTGATCGTGCGCACGCAGCCGGATGCCGGTGAACAGGGGGAGTGGATGATCCCGTTCACAAGGCAGATCGTCGGTCGTGTGGATCTGGCGGCCAAGTGCATCGATGTGAACCTTCCGCCCGGAATGGAAGCATGTTTCACATCCAGGTTCTGACACTGTTTCCGGAGTTTTTTGCATCCCCACTGAGCTGTTCCATTCCGAAACGGGCCTTGGATGGGGGACTGGCGAGCTTCGACACCATTCAGATTCGGGATTTCGCGCGTGATAAGCATCGCAAGGTGGATGACGCTCCGTATGGCGGAGGTCCCGGTATGGTCATGAAGCCGGAACCCGTGGTGGCTGCCATCCGGCATGCAAGGAAGCGGCAGCCGGATACGCGTGTGGTCATGCTCACGCCTGCGGGAAGACTGTTCACCCAGGATGTGGCGCGCGAGATGAGTGGCTGGCCGGGCGTCACGTTGCTGTGCGGGCGCTATGAGGGCTTTGACGAGCGCATCTGCCATTATGTGGATGAGCAGCTTTCCATTGGCGATTTTGTGCTCTCTGGAGGAGAGCCGGCCGCATTGTGCATCATCGATGCGGTGATCCGGCTGTTGCCGGGGGCGCTCGGCAGTCGTGAATCAGCTGAGCAGGATTCCTTCGGCCATGACGGTCTGCTCGACTGGCCGCATTATACAAGGCCGCCGGAATTCGAGGGACACCGGGTTCCCGATGTGCTGCTCAGTGGCGATCACGCGGCCATTGAGGCATGGCGCAAAAAGGAGTCCTTGGCGCGAACGCGACGGCGGCGACATGAAGGCTGAGGGTATTGCGGTTGCCTTGGTGCATTGGCCCGTGCTGGATCGCTCCGGGCAGACCACGGCCACGGCCGTCACGCCCATGGATGTGCATGATTTCGCAAGAAGTTGCGCGTTCTTTGGCCTGGGGCCGGTTTATATCGTGCATCCGTCCGAGGGCATGCATGCCATGGTGAGCGAGATGCTCGATTACTGGATCCACGGCCCAGGGGCCAGACGCAATCCCTCCCGGGGCGAGGCGCTTGGGCAGGTGCATCTGGCCCGAGACCTGGATGCGTTGCGCAGGGAGCATGGCTATCAGCTCTGGTACACCTCGGCGCATCCTCCCGTGGAGGCCCCTGTTCGACCATCGGAGCTGGCCCGGATGGCCGGACGACACCTGGTCGCGTTCGGTACCGGACATGGGCTTGATGCCTCATCCCTGCCCGAGCCAAATGGATGGTTGTCACCCATCGAAGGTGGCGGTAAGGTTCGCCACCTTTCCGTCCGGGCGGCCTTGGCCATTTATCTGGACCGCCTGGCAGGCAGGGATGCATCGAGTTTGGAGGCATAAGGCAATGCGTGCATTGGATGATATCACGAGGGATCAGTTGCGCGAGGATATTCCGGCATTTCGCGAGGGTGACACCGTTCGCGTGAACGTTCGCGTCGTGGATTACAAGGAAACGAAGAAGGGCCTCGAGAAGAGAGAGCGTCTGCAGGCTTTCGAGGGTGTGGTGATCGCCCGCCATAACAATGGAATCTCTAGTACGTTCACCGTGCGCAAGATCTCCAATGGCGTGGGGGTGGAGCGCATCTTCCCGCTGCATTCGCCGATGCTGGAAAGCATCAAGCTGGTTCGCCGTGGTCGGGTGCGCAGGGCCAAGCTCTACTATCTCCGGCAGCTTCGTGGCAAGGCAGCCCGCATTCGCGAGCGTCGTTTCTGATCGAACGGATACGCTTGTCAACAAGGCCCCTGGACAAGGGGCCTTTTTTGTTGTCGTCAGAGGGTAGATGACGGCCTTTCGCATTTTTCGTTGACGGACAGCTGTGGCCGGGCAGGATGGATTGGGATCTTGCAGGGGGCTGACATGGAAACGGATTATGGTCCACTGGCGCTTTTGATCGGCCGCTGGGAAGGCAGCAAGGGGCTGGATGTGGCGCCCGAACCGGATGGGGAAGAGCATAACCCATACAGGGAGACAATCGAGTTTTGCCCCATCGGGGAGGTGGGCAATGCGCAAAGGCAGACACTGGTCGCCCTGCATTATCGGCAACGCGTCAGCAGGCTGTCTGATGGAAAGGTTTTTCACGATGAAACTGGCTATTGGATGTGGGATGCCGAACGCGAGACGGTCATGCAGTCGCTGACGATCCCGCGCGGCGTGTCCCTGCTGGCGGGTGGACATGTCCGGCGGATGCGCGAAGGGATGCGCCTGCAGGTTGCGGCAGGCGGCCTTGAATGGGGGATCGCCCAGTCGCCCTTCATGCGCGACCATGCGCGTACATGCAGCTTCGAGCACTGGATCGAGGTCTGCGACGACCGGCTTTCCTATGCGGAGAGCACGATCATCGAGATTTATGGCCGAAGGTTTGTGCACACGGATCGCAATGAGCTGATCCGCGCAGGGAGCTGAGTTTCCCGCGCGTTCCTCGTTTCCGCGAGCGAGGGGGCGAAAGCGGATGACGTTCGCGCTCGCTTTGGCCATAATGCGCGTCGCAAAATGACAAGGTCGGCGACGGCGCCGTGACGCCGTGGCTTCTACAGGTTCAGGAGTTTTTCATGTCGGATCGTGATCGATTTTTCAATGCGCCGCTGGCCGATGCGGCCGTGGCCGATGCCATAGCCGCGGAACTGGGGCGTCAGCGCCATACCCTTGAGCTGATCGCCAGCGAGAACATCGTGTCACGGGCTGTCATGGAGGCCCAGGGCTCGGTGATGACGAACAAGTATGCCGAGGGCTACCCGGGCAGGCGCTACTACGGTGGCTGCGAGCATGTGGATAAGGTGGAGCGTCTGGCGCAGGAGCGTGCGCGCGAGCTTTTTGGCGTCCGCCATGTCAACGTGCAGCCCCATTCCGGTTCGCAGGCGAACATGGCCGTCTACATGGCCTTGCTCAAGCCCGGGGACACGATCATGGGCATGGACCTGTCGCATGGGGGGCATCTCACGCACGGAAGCCCGGTAAACTTCTCGGGACGACTCTACAACGTGGTCGCCTACGGCGTGCGTGAGGACAATGAACTCATCGATTACGACGTGATGCAGAAAATGGCCGAGGTGCATCGTCCCAAGCTCATCATCGGAGGCGCATCGGCCTATGAGCGGCATATCGACTTTGCGCGCATGCGCAAGATTGCCGATTCCATCGGTGCCATTCTGATGGTGGACATGGCGCATTATGCGGGCCTGATTGCGGCCGGCGTCTATCCGAGCCCCGTGGGGCATGCCCATGTGATCACGACGACGACGCACAAGACCTTGCGCGGCCCCCGTGGTGGCATGATCATGACCGATGACGAGGAACTGGCCAAGAAGATCAACTCGCGGATTTTTCCGGGGATCCAGGGCGGCCCGCTGATGCATGTGATTGCGGCGAAAGCCGTGGCCTTCGGAGAGGCACTCGGGGATGATTTCCGCGCGGATCAGCATCAGGTCGTCCGCAATGCGAGGGTCCTGGCCGAAACCCTGGCCGACAACGGCCTGCGCATCGTCTCCGGGGGTACCGATTGCCACATGTTCCGCGTCGACCTCAGGCCGCAGGGGCTGACCGGCAAGCAGGCCGAGGAGGCGTTGGAGCGGGCCGGCATCACAGTGAACAAGAACACGATTCCATTTGATCCGGAATCTCCGTTCATCACCAGCGGTATCCGTATCGGTACCTCCGTGATCACCTCCCGCGGCATGAAGGAGGCCGAGGCCCGCCTGATCGGTGAGCTGATCCTGCGTGTTCTTCATGCGCCTGAGGACGCCGCCGTGCTGGAGCAGGTCCGGCAGGAGGTGCACAAGCTGACGAACCGCTACCCGGTCTACGAGTATCTTTCCTAGTTCCCGGAGCGTCAGCGATGCATTGTCCGTTCTGCGCCCATGAAGACACCCGCGTCATCGACTCCAGGGTCGTCGATGAAGGCGCCGTGGTGCGCAGAAGAAGGGCCTGCGAATCCTGCGGCAAGCGGTTCACGACCCTGGAGCGGGCGGCCTTGCGGCTTCCGCTCGTGGTCAAGAAGGATGGAACCCGGCAGGCGTTTGACGTGTCGAAGATTCATCGGGGCATGCAGAAGGCCCTCGAGAAGCGTCCCGTTTCCGCCGAACAGCTTGAGGCCGGTGTCAGTGCGGTCTTGCGGGCGGTGCAGGAGCTTGGCGAGAGCGAGGTGCCGGCCTCGATCATTGGCGATTTCGTGATGGAGCAATTGCGCCGCCTGGACGGCGTTGCCTATGTGCGTTTTGCTTCCGTGTATCGCGAATTCAAGGATGTGGATGAGTTTCTGGCCGCGGTGAAGACCGCAGTCGGAAAGAAGGAGCGGTCATGACAGTGAAAATAGCGGTATTGCCAGGCGACGGCATCGGCCCGGAAATTGTGCGCGAGGCCGTCAAGGTCATTGATGCGCTGAATGAGGTCTTCGGCCTTGGCGCGGAGTGTGAGGAGGCATTGATCGGCGGGGCGGGCTTCGATGGAGCCGGGGATCCGTATCCCGAACAAACCCGGCGATTGGCCAAGGCGGCCGATGCCGTGCTGCTGGGAGCCGTCGGTGGCCCCAAATGGGAGAGCCTGGACAAGCCGCTAAGACCGGAGGCAGGTCTGCTGCGTATTCGCGAGGATCTCAGCCTCTTTGCCAATTATCGTCCTGCAAAGGTGCATCGGCAGCTCCTTGATGCCTCGACGTTGAAACCGGAGGTCATCGAGGGTGTTGATATCCTGGTCGTGCGGGAGCTTGTGGGCGGCATCTATTTTGGCCGACCGCGCGGCTGGGAGAAGGATGGCCGGGAACGGCGCGCGTTCAACACCATGGTCTATGGGGAAAGCGAGGTGAGACGCATAGCGCGGAAGGCCTTCGAGGCAGCCCGCTTGCGCCAGGGAAGGGTCTGCAGTGTCGAGAAGGCCAATGTGCTCGAGGTCTCCGAGCTCTGGCGGCAGATCGTGACCGAGGTTCATGAGCGGGAGTTTTCCGATGTCGCGCTGGAACACATGTACGTGGACAATGCGGCCATGCAGCTGATTCGTCATCCAAGGCAGTTTGATGTCATCGTCACGGGCAACCTGTTCGGTGACATCCTGTCCGATGAGGCCTCCATGCTGACGGGATCGATTGGCATGCTGCCCTCGGCTTCGATCGGCGAGCATCATGCCATGTATGAGCCCATTCACGGCTCTGCTCCGGACATTGCCGGCCAGAATCGGGCGAATCCGCTGGCCACCATTCTCTCGGTGGCGATGATGTTGCGCTATTCGCTTGAACGTCCGGATCTGGCAGACAAGGTCGAGCAGGCGGTCGAGCGGGTTCTGGATGACGGCTTGCGTACGGCTGACCTCGCCTTCGATGGGGGGCATGCCGTGAGCTGCACCGCGATGGGCGATGCCGTGGCGCAACGACTCAGGATGTTGGGAGAGTGACGATGAGCGAACGCTTTCTGCCGGAAAAGGATGCCTACAATGTCGTCGTGGTGGGGGCCACGGGCGCGGTCGGGCGCACGATGCTGGAGATCCTCGAGGAGAGGCGTTTCCCCGTTGCCGATTTGGCCCCCGTCGCTTCCAGCCGCAGCGCGGGAACCCGCATAGCGTTCAACAGCAAGGAGTATGTCGTTCAGGATCTGGAGCACTTCGATCCTCGGGGATGGGACATCGCGCTGTTTTCCGCAGGCGGGGGAACCTCGCTTGCTCATGCGCCCCGCTTTGCCGATGCGGGATGCTATGTGATCGACAATTCAAGCGCCTGGCGCATGGAGCCCGATGTGGCGCTTGTCGTGCCGGAAGTGAACCCCGATGCCCTGGAGATGGCCCGGCGCAACAGGATCATCGCCAATCCGAACTGCTCGACGATCCAGATGGTTGTCGCGCTCAAGCCATTGCACGATGTCGTTCCCATCCGGCGGGTTGTCGTGTCCACCTATCAGGCCGTTTCGGGGGCCGGCGGCAAGGGCATGGACGAGCTCGCGCGCCAGACGGCCGATCTGCTCAATGCACGTCAGGCGGAATCGGATGTCTTTCCGGCGCGCATTGCGTTCAACGTGATTCCGCACATCGATGTTTTCATGGATGATGGCTATACGAAGGAAGAGCGAAAGATGATGGACGAGACCCGCAAGATTCTCGATCCGAACATCTCCGTCACGGCAACGACCGTGCGCGTGCCGGTGTTCTATGGTCATTCCGAATCCATCAATGTGACCTTCGAGGCGCCACTGCCGGCAGAGAAAGCCAGGGAGATCCTGGCCGAGGCCGAGGGTATTTGTGTCGTGGATGACCCAAAGGGCGAGGACTATCCCATGCCCAGCGAGGCGGCGGGAACCGATTATGTCTGGGTTGGTCGTCTGCGGGATGATCCATCGCATCCCAATTCGTTGCAGATGTGGGTCGTGGCTGATAACGTGCGGAAGGGTGCGGCGCTCAATGCCGTACAGATTGCCGAAATGTTGATTCGATGAGAGGGAGGGTGCGATTCCGTTTCTGAGGCCTCGGTTTCGGACCCATGTCGCAGCAGGAGCAGTGCTTTTTCTGCTCATGTTTGCGCCTGCCCATGCGGCCTCGCTGGGAAAGATCGAGGTGGCTTCCCATCTGGGAGAGCCCTTCTATGCGCGCATCCCGCTGCTGCTTTCAGCGGGTGAAACCGCTTCCTCGTTTCAGGTGGGGATTGCCGATCTATCCGACTATCGGATTCTCGAGGTTTACCGGGATCCCGTTGTCGGGCAGCTTCAGGTAAGGCTGAAAACCGATGAGGGGCCTTATCTGGAGGTTACATCGGACAAACCCGTTCGATCGGGCTTCTTCAACCTGATCATTCGCCTCACGCAT
>WFOK01000005.1 GCA_015488115.1 Mariprofundaceae bacterium | reverse complement strand
TGCTCGTCGAGCGCATAGAAGGCAGCGGCCGGAAAGGGATGGCGTTCGGCAAGCAGCGCCATCAGGTCCTGCATCATCGTCTGGCGGTCCCTGCTGGAGGCGAACAGCGCCATGGCCTGGCTTAGCGTAGAGGCATAGCGGGCGCGCAGCTCCAGCTCCCTTGCCTGCCGTTCGAGGGCTTGTTCGGCGGCCTTGCGGTTGCGGATGTCGCGAATGGCGGCGATGAACTTGATCGTTGGTCCGATATCCACGGCATTGATGGCGAGTTCGACCGGTATGGTTGCGCCATCCTTGCGCTGGGCCTCCAGCTCGACGATGCTGCCGATGATCTTCGGTTCCCTGCTTTGCAGGAAGCGCTGCATGTAGGCCGCGTGCCGCTGCCTGTGCGGGGGCGGCATCAGCATGTCGACCTTGTTGCCCACGGCCTCATCGGCCGTATAGCCGAACAGGCGCTCGGCCGCCGGGCTGAAGGCCTCGATGACGCCTTGTTCATTGGCCACGACCACGCCGTCAACCATGGCGTCGATCAGGGCCTTCAGGGTCTGGCTGCGCTCATTAATGGCGGCGGCCATGTCGTTGAAGGATCTGGCCAGTTCGGCCAGCTCATGATGGCCGCGCAGGTCCACCCGAATGTCGCCCTGGCCCGCGGCCAGCTGGTCGGCACCCTGCTTGAGCAGCCGGATCGGGCGCACGATCGTGCTCCAGATCAGGAGCAGCATGGCCCCCGCGATGGTCAGCAGGAGCAGGTCGATGCCGAAGAGCGTCGTCTGCAGCTTTCTGTCCTGCAGGGACGCCTGCTCCCGGACCGCATCGAGCGCCTTCTGCTCGATTTCGAGGAAGCGCGACATGGTGGATCGCATGCGGTCCATGACCTCCTTGGCCCCGCTCTTGAGCATGTAGGCTTGCGCGGCATCGAAGCCCTGCTCGCGACGTAGATGTATGGCCTGCTCCATGATGCGCTGCTTTTGCCGGGCAAGCTTCTCGATCCGGGCAAGCAGCGCATGTTGTTCTGCCCGTCCGGCAGTCAAGCGCCTGAGCTGTTCCATGTCCCGCTGCAGGTGCGAGGCGCCTGCAACATATGGCTCCAGAAAGGTCTCGCTTCCGCTGATCAGGAAGCCGCGTTTGCCGATTTCCATGTCCTTCAGCGCGCCCAGGTAGTCCTGTCCCAGGCTGATGATGCGGTGGGTCTGTTCAAGCTGCTGATTGATCGAGCGCACGGCCTGCAGGCGCTGGCTGGTGATAACGTAGGTGGTCACGAGCGTCAGCGCGATCAGGGCCATGACGAGGAGGATGCGCTGACCGAGACCGAATCTCACGGGACTAATCCAACAACGAGGGCGAACGGGACATCATGATCCAATCGTGTGCCGGTATCCAGGGGCTGTCAATTAACCTCGGTTAAGCAAAATCCAGGACTGCAAGAGGCATTTGTCGGCGCATGGCGCGCGCGGCGTATCTGGCCTACACTCGGCCCATGGGCGATGATGGGAACAAGGGTCACCGTGAGCGCCTGAGGCTGCGCTTTGCCCGCCATGGTCTCGAGGGCTTTCATGATTACGAGGTGCTCGAGCTTTTGCTGACCTATGCGATACCGCGGCGCGATGTGAAGCCCGTGGCCAAGCGGCTCATGCAGGGGTTCGGCACGCTGGCTGGCGTGTTTGATGCGCCGGTGTCGGAGCTGACGGCCGTCAGTGGTCTGGGTGAGAAGGGGGCCTTGTTTCTGAGTCTGCTGCGTCAGGCAGGGCTGCGCTATCTGGCCAGCGATATCCGCGCCCGATCGGTGTTCGATCGGCCGGAGAAGGTGAAGGCGCATCTGCGCTTTCTCATGCAGGGGCGCGGCATGGAGTGCTTTGGCGCCATCTTTACCGACCAGCAGCATCGCCATATCGCCACGCAGGTTCTCGTCGAGGGCACCGTGGACCGGGCGGCCGTCTATCCACGCAATGTGATCAAGCGGGCGATCGAGCTCGATGCCAAGGGGCTGATTCTGTTTCACAACCATCCCGGTGGAGCTCCGCACGCCAGCCCCGAGGACATTGCGTTGACCGAGCGCATGGCTCGGGCCTGCGGGTTGCTGGACATGCGCCTGC
>WFOK01000004.1 GCA_015488115.1 Mariprofundaceae bacterium | reverse complement strand
TCAGGGCCAGTTGCCAGCCCCGGCCCTGACGGCGCACAAACACCGGCGTGCGGTACACCGGCACGCCATCCATGCAATCATGCCGCTTTTGCCACCAGCGATAGCCCTCAAACAGCCTGCCGCCCGGATAATTGGGCATGCCTGTCAGCACCGACACCTGGTGCCCGCGCCGATGCAACTCGTGTGCCAGATCATTGATGCGAAACTGTTCCGGCCAGAAATAGTGCGTCACAACCAATATCCGCACGCCCATTCCTCTTTACGCATACAGGGTCTGATCCAGAAATCTGGCCGCACTCCAGCATTCAACCTTCAAGCCAGCGGGTTGAAAGGTAAAATGCATGACTGACGCAGCAATATCCGAGGGCGACAAGGGATCAAACACATCCGGATGATCGAGCACGTCAAACACATAATCCCTGTCAGCCGCCAACACCGGCAGCCCCGCCGACACCGCCTCAACCAGGGGCAAGCCAAATGACTCAAACAGCGATGGATAAATCAGGGCGCGGCTTTTGCCATAGAGTGAGGCAACCTCCTGATCGGCCACGTTGCCGACAAGCTCAATCCTTAAATGGTATCGCTGTATCCGAGTCATAATCCAGGCATACAGTTCGGCATGGCAACGCTTGTCCAGCGTAAGACACAAGCTTGGATAGACGCCCTGCCGGGCCAGCAGCGCCCAAGCCTCCACAAGCCGGCGATGATTTTTATGGGGCTCTCCCGATGCCACGTACAGAAAATCGTAGACGGGGCTCTCCGCATGACTGGCGAATGCTTCCTGACAAGGGACAAATGGCATGATCTCGGCTTCCCTAGCCAATGTCAGCCATAGTCGCTTGCGCATGGTCGGCGTCTGAACAATGAAGCGCGACACCTTTCCTGCGCGCTTCTGCAACCAGAAACGTTCGGCTGCGATTCGCAGGCGTGTAGCCAAACCAAATGCCTTTGTTGCAACCTGATCCAGCAAATATCGGTTTTGCACAAAAACCGAGATCTGCCGGCAGGAGGCAAACAACGGCGGAAGATTGCCCATGCATAACACGCAGGCATCCTGCCGGATCATTCCACGCAGCCCCCTCTCACACGCCAGGCGACCGCGGACACTCGGCACAACCCGAAGCACATCTCCAGCCAGAACAAGATCATCGGGAACTGCCAATCGCTCATCGAGAACAAACAATACGGATGCATCGTCGCGGAGATGCTCCAGTAATGGAAGCAAAAGGCGCCGGCCCCCGCCTTGATGAACATTGGGAGCATAAAGAACCCGCTGACCTGTCATGCGGGCCTGGCCAGCACCATCAGCGTTTCCCCCCCCAGAACACGCACACCGATATCCTTGTGCAGGGCATAGAAAAGCCTTCTCGGCCAGCGGGCCAGCCTCCCCTTCAGCCCGACCTGCGGCGAACTGAATGCCGCCCCCGTATACTGCCAGTCCAGAACCTGATAGCCGCACTCATGCAGCAATTCCAATGCAAGCGTTTTGGTGAAATAGTGAATATGCCCGACCTTGCGCCGAACATTCAGCAAGGGAGTCTCACGCAAGACACTCAATACCGACAAATCGAGCGGAAAATGAACGACAAGGTATTGACTGAATGCTCTTGTACGGGCCAGGAATGCATGCGGATCGGCAACGTGTTCCAGCACATCCAGCAAAAGGATCAGGTCATAACGCGATGCATTCAGTTCAAAAAAGTCCCCAACCTTCAAATCGATGCCGGCCTGTCTCAATTGCGGCCAGAACTGTTCTGCCGCAGGAGCGATATCATAACCGACCAACTCCGCCTGCGGATAGGCCGACTGTAAATGCAACAGAACCCTTCCGGAACCACAACCGATCTCGCACAGGCGCTGAAATTCAATCCGGTTCTTTTCCAAGATGCGACACACACGTGACGCCTTCCAGCATGCATCGCCCGCATCCCAATCCGGATTTTTAGCCAGATACTCGCTTGTCAGATAACGACCCTTAACAATATCCACACGACCACCTCATGCTGTACCTTATCCCGACATGCCGACGGCTATTGGGCAGTGGACAGAACACGGGAATCCTCATCCAGTTCCTTGACGGCCAAAAGGTGAAAGGCCCACTCTGGCCGATTTCTCACCCATGGCTGGGACAAATGGGACAGCGCATTGAACACGCGCCGGGGACGAAACCTTGGTGAAGCGAATGCTCCCCTCAGGAACTTCCAGCCATTGATACCGATGACAGCATACCCTAGGGATTCAAACTCGGAAACCGACCATCCCGACAAGTGTCGCTGATAGATATTGCCGCTATGCTCCTCTTGGGGAAGAAAGCCATTCGGCGTCATGATAACCACCCGCTTGCGGGCAAGACGTTCCATTTTTTCGATCAATTCCAGTGCGGCCGGTTTCTCAAAATGCTCGATCACATCAATCGAAAGAACGCAATCGAAGGCATGGGGTTCAAAAATTGTATCAATGTCCAGCAAATCGGCCTGCACATACTCATCGTGGATGCCACGGGCACTGCTTTCCTCCAGACTCGGAGCAAAACCATCCACACCCACCGTGTACGCATAGCGATGATTCAGCAAGGCCAGCGGAGACGATGAACCACAGCCGACATCAAGCACGCTTTCCGCATCACCGATCGACCGGGCCAATTCACGGGGAAACGTAAACCATTTTTCCCTGATTGCCGACTTCATCATGTCGATTGCATCTCCTTTCGCCCGTCACACATGCGCCGAACCATGGCCAGACACATCGCATTGGCAACCATAATCGTGAACACTGCGGAAATGGCCGCACCGGATATCCCCCAAAGCCATATCAAGGAAGGTGCGCTCACAAGATTCGCGCATGCCGACAGTAAGATGATTCTCTTGAAAGCCTGTTCATGTCCGCACATGATCAACACTGTGCCCAGCGTGCCGCTCAAACTCAGCACCAATTGTCCCAGCAACAGGATCCGCAGCGCATCCGCAGCAAACGCGAAGCCATTGCCAAAAAACATCATGATATCCTCTGCAAAAAGAAAGAACAACAACAGGGGCAAGGCACTTGCCATGAATGTCAGCATTCCCGCCCTCTTCACAGTCGCCCAGATGGTCTGCAGCTCATGCTCCTGATACAGCACGGAAAACCTCGGAGCGAGCACGTTGTTGACGGCCACAACCATGAAATTGAAAATAAACATGGCCCTTAACGCGGCACTATAGCCTGCGACCTCTTCCGGACCGCGCAACAGCCCCAGCATGGCTGTTTCGGCAAAACCCAGCCAGGTACTGACAATGGCGGCTGTGGCGATAGGTGTCGCGCTCAACATGATGTCGGCCACGGACATCGCCCCTTCCAGCCTGAGGCGCAAATGCGAACGCTCGCGCCAGCCCCAAAAACCACAGGCGATGATGCATGCCGCAAGGCAAGTCAGCACAAAGGCCTCGACAGCCGATGCCAAGGACACATCCGCGCTCAGCCACACGATCATCAGCGCTCCCGCAGGCACGACCAGCACCTGCAAGGCGGCGGCCCATAGCTGCCTGTCCTGGGCCCGCATGCATTCGGCCAGATAATTCAGCAGAGAAAACGGCACAACCGCCCACACGAAGGGAAGCAGCGCGCGTGGAAAGTCGAAAACCGTCCATAGCCATAGCGCAAGAGAGGCGACAGCGGAACCAATCAGCAGCACCAGCAAGGCACCGCGCATGAACATCGTGACGCCGAGAACATGGGCGCGTCTGGCAACATGACGGGACATCTGCCGCAAGGCCACTTGGTCAATCCCCCACCGGGCAATGGATGAGGCAACCAACAAAAAGGCATAGCCCAGCGAGAACAGCCCGAACCCTTCAGGGCCAATATGCCGGGCCAGAACCAGGAAAAACAGAAACTGGATCAATGCGCCAGCGATTCTGACGAAAAAAACCCTGGCCACCGTGACATGACGGTCGCTGCCGATCCCCAGCGCCTTCATGCAGCGCCCGTACAGCCCGGACAGTGCAACAGACAATTTCAATTTATCGCCCGCGCAACAGATGCAGAAGGTGGTTCTTCAATGCACCGCAGATCAGACGCAGGGAATGCGGGGACAACAAGCTGCCAACACTGAAACCCCAAGCCTCACGCAGTCGCTGTAAAGCGCGCACATGCCTTCCCGCCGCAAGATGCTTGGCCGCGCTGAACACCCGCGCCTGGGCAAAGGCATGCGCTCGCGTCACGGGAAGCGCATGAACGATAGAGGCATCAGCATAGAGATGCTCGATCACCTGAATGATCTCGTCGGCCTGGCTGGCATCCGCGCATGCATTCGTTTGCGAAAGGGCATGGACCCTCCAGCAGGCCACGGTTTCCGGCACATGTCGGATTTTTCCCTGACACCCCATGCGCAGCCAGAAATCAAAATCAGGAACGAGACGAAGCGCCGGGTTCCAGCCCCCGGTCTTTCTGAAGGCCGAACGCAAGAAGAGCGCGCCTGGGCCAACCGGGCAATGCAGATGCGAAATCATTCGCGCATGGTTGAATGGCCTGGCCTTCACACGTCCCAACTCCCTCCCCCGTGCATCGATGAGCAGATAATCGCCGTAAACCGCAATGGCTTCCTTATCGGCCATCAGGGTATCCACCAGGAGACGAATCGCATCGGGAAGCAGCACGTCATCCGCGCTGAGATAGCCCAGAATATCGCCCCTGGCCATGCTCCATCCCTTGTTCAGCGTCGCGGACTGACCCATGTTGGCATGGCTTTCCCAGCGAAATGAACCCGCCGGATAGCTTCTCAAAATGTCCTCCGTATGATCCGTCGAGCCATCATTCAGGACAATCAGTTCAATGTTTCGATAGGTCTGCCGCAGGATGCTGTCAATGGACTCTCGCAGATAGTCCCCTGCATTGAAGGCGGGAATAACGATGGAAACCAATTGAACCATGAATGAAAACACACCTCACACGGAATCGCGCAGCACCCGTCAATGTTCCTGCTTGTCATGGCGGCCGCATCATCGCCCGTCACATCAGGCGCCCGAACGGACAGGCACAAGAATGAACGATTGTTGCCCCATAGTCGATCATGGCTGATTGCCTGCGGAGCGTCTCCCCATCGGCGATGCCTCTGCCAAAGCCCCTTCCAGTCGGGCATCATGGAACAAACAGCGCAGCGCGGAAACAGACGGCGCGCTGTCGAAAACTGCGCAAGCGCTGTTTTTGTACAAGCAAATCAGGCGGATAAAATCCATGCAAAACCCTGGCGGCATGATATGCTACGGCTTGGGGAATCGCCAAGATGCGATGTTCAAGGAGGAAAGCATGAAAGTTGCAGAAGTCATGACCCACGGCGTGCTCACATGCAAACCGGAGGATACGCTGCGTTCGGCCATTCAAAAAATGGTCATGCGCCGTTGCGGCTCCCTTCCCGTTGTCGATGATGAAGGCAAGCTCATCGGCATCGTGACCATTCGTGACACGATGTTGCCACTCTATCCCAACTTCGGGGAATACATCCACGACGCCAAGACCGCGCGTGATTTCGAGGAGATGGAGGAAAACTACGGTCGCGTGCTGTGCATGAAGGTGCGCGAGGTGATGACGCCGGATCCAATGACCGTGTATCCGGAAATGCCTGTGCTCAAGGCTGCCTCATACATGGGCCTGAAAAACCTGCGCCGCATTCCCGTCGTCGAGGACGACAAGCTCATCGGCATGGTCAGCATCGGCGACATCTGTCGGGGCATGTTCATCAAGCTCGGCTGACAACCCGCATCCGGGACCGGATCTCAGGACGCATGGAAACGCTGCCCCCCGCCGTGCGCTCCATGTACGATCCCGGGACGTATCCGCACCCGGTTGAAGACATCCGGCTCGTGCAGACCCATATCTCCTGGGTCTTTCTGACCGGTGCATGGGCCTACAAGATCAAGAAACCCGTCGATTTTGGCTTTCTCGACTTCACCACCCTGGAGCGACGCGAGCATTTCTGCCGTCGCGAACTTGAGCTGAACAGGCGGTTCGCTCCGGAGATCTATGTGGACGTCGTGCCGCTCTGTTTCGACGGCCATCGCTACCGCATCCAGGGCAAGGGCGACATGGTCGAAAGCTGCCTCCGCATGAGACAGTTCCGTGAGGACGACCTGTTGCTGCATCGCGTCAGGCAACGCCGCTTTGATCCCGCATGGATGGATCTGCTGGCCGAGGATATCGCGGCCTTTCATGAACAAGCTCGCGGGCTTCATGATATTCAGGCCGGCAGACGTTTGTTTGAACATCTCCGGGACAACATCCGCGTGGCCAGAGAACGTGTGCCGCATGCCGTGGACGAAGCCACGGTCACCTCCCACGCGCGGTTCATCCAGCGTTCCGAACGCGAAAAGTTCGGGGAGCTGGACGAACGTGAACGCCAGGGCATGGTGCGTGACGTGCACGGTGATCTCCATCTGCGCAATCTGGTGCTGTTCGGTGGCCGGCCAACGCCCTTCGACTGCATCGAATTCAGCGACGAATTCCGCTGCATCGATGTGCTCAACGATGTCGCCTTTCTGGTCATGGATTGCGAGGCCCAGCACATCATGGGCGCAGGCTACCGCTTCCTCTCCCGCTACCTGGAACATACGGGAGATCATGCGGGTCTGGGGCTGCTGCCCCTTTACCTGTTCTACAGGGCCACGGTGCGCGCCAAGGTGGCCTGCCTGCAGTCAGGGCAGCAACGGCAGCAGAAGCGCCTCTATGATGAGGCCAGGGCGTATTTCAGGCTGGCCTCGAGCTATATCGAACCGCAGAAGCCCAGCTGCTTTGCCATCGGCGGCCTGTCCGGCAGCGGCAAGAGCCATCTCGCGATCAAGGCATGCGACCGGCGCCGAACCATCGTCGTCCGTTCAGACGCCACCCGGAAGCGCCTGGCCAAGGCCAGACCCGATCTTCCGTTGTACGGTGGGCAGATGACGGCCCTGACCTACGAGCAGTTGATCGAGGATGCACTGGCGGCCGCGCGGGCGGGCTTTGACGTGGTCATGGATGCCACCTTCCTGGAGCGGACATGGAGGGAACTGGCACGCGAGCGCTTCCGCCGGCACGGCCTTGCGTTGCAATTCTTCTGGCTCGATGTGCCGGAGGAGATCCTGAGACGCCGCATCAGGGAGCGCATGGCGGCAAAGCGGGATGTCTCCGATGCCGACCTGTCCGTGCTGGAGATGCAACTGGCGCGATACAAGCGCCCCGAAGAAGGCGACATCCGCTTCCTGCAGGGCAGCCATGCCTGGCCCGAGACATGAACGGCAGCCCCAGCCCGGATTCTTCATGTGATCGCGGATGGATGGCGCTGGATGAGCGAGGTCGGGGCGCGCTTGCAGGCAAGAAGCACGGCCGTCGCTATGCTTCGCAGCCAAAGGCGTGCATCCGGCCCGCGCAGACAGGCCAGGCGCCGCGAAATGCAGGGGGACCATCTTGAATAGCACCCCCTTTTGTGTTTCGGCATTTCATCCCGGCGCATGGTCATCATGAAAAATCCGGGCTAGAGGAGCTCCGCCGCCTTGGCCGCAAGCCTGGAGCGCTCGCTGGCCATCAATGCAATGAGGCCTGCATGTTCCCAGCCTGCGAACTGCGTGGCCACATGCGTCAGGCCATTGGTGTGCGCACTCAGATAAGGCGTGTCGATCTGGGCATTGTTGCCGAGAATGATGATCTTCGAGTCCTCTCCCATGCGCGTGACGAGCGTTTTCATCTGATGCGGGGTCAGGTTCTGCGCCTCGTCGACGATCAGCCAGGTCTTCGTGAATGAGCGCCCGCGAACAAAGGACAGCGAGGCAATCTCGATGCGATACTGTGCAAGGGCGTCCTGTAGGTTGTCCACCCCCTCGCTGAGCAGGAACTTCAGATTGTCGGTGATCGCCCCCATCCAAGGCTCCATCTTCTCCCGTTCGGTTCCGGGAAGAAAGCCGATGTCCTGACCCATGGGCACCGTGGCCCTGGTGACGACGATGCGGTCGTAGAGCCCCACCTCAAGCGTCTGGTGCAGGCCGCATGCAAGTGCCAGCAGTGTCTTTCCGGAGCCTGCGAGTCCCATCATGAGCACCAGATCAAGATCGGCATCCATCAACAGGTTCATGGCCATGTTCTGCTCGAGATTCCGGGCCACAATACCCCAGACGGCATGGCGTTCATGGCGGTAGGAATGGATGTCGTGCAGGTGCACGATACGTCCGTCCTCCATGCCGGTCACGCGCATGGCGATCTCACGCTCCCCAGGCAGAATGACAAAGCTGTTCAAGAACGGCAACTTCATGGACTGGGGCCAGCGCACTGCAAAATGATTGCCCTGGTCATGCTCGAGCACCTGCATGTCTTCGGCCATCGCGGCCCATTGCTCCTCGTCAAGGCGCACCCATCCCGTGGGAATCACGGACAGATCCTCAACAACGCGATCCGAGCGATAATCCTCCGCGACCAGGCCCAGCGCACGCGCCTTGACGCGCAGGTTGATGTCCTTTGTCACCAGAATCACCCTGCGTTCGGGATGATTCCTGCGCATGGCCATGGTCACGGCAAGAATCCTGTTGTCACCGGAGGCGCGGCTGAGCGGTTCCGGCAGCAGATCCAGCCCCTGCTCGCTCATCTCGAAAAAGAGGCGTCCGCCGCCGGGAAGCGGACAACCCTCCCGCAAATCGCCACAATGCTCGCTGAGATCGTCAAGCTGCCTGGAGACCTCGCGCACGTTGCGCGCAAGCTCGTCCACGCCTCGCTTGACCTTGTCCATTTCCTCGAGTACCGCGATGGGCAGAACGACGTCATGCTCATCGAAATGCTGCAAGGCGCTCGGATCATGGATCAGGACATTGGTGTCAAGCACATAGATCTTGCGTTCCGTTTCGATTGTCAATTCGGCCTCCCCGGGGCATGATTGCCCGTGAACGATGCTGCCTTGCTCACGGGCGAAAAAGAACCCCGGAAAAGGGGCTTGACAGCCGATATGTGCTTGGCATGATTCGCCTCGTTCTTCGCGGGTATAGCTCAGTTGGTAGAGCGCAACCTTGCCAAGGTTGAGGTCACCGGTTCGAGACCGGTTACCCGCTCCAGTTCGGGGGCCTTGAGCCCCCTTTTTTGATTCGCAGGCACGGCAGGGTGGCCAAGTGGTAAGGCAGAGGTCTGCAAAACCTCCATCGCGGGTTCGATTCCCGCCCCTGCCTCCAAT
>WFOK01000003.1 GCA_015488115.1 Mariprofundaceae bacterium | reverse complement strand
GTCAGGGATGGCGCGGCAAGATTGGTTGCGGCATGCGTGCGCGGAGACGACCAAGTTCAGGAGGTCAAGCTGGCCCATGTCCTGGGGGCTGATGAACTTGTGCTGGCAAGCGATGCGGACATTGCGTCCATTGGTGGCGCGGTTGGCTATGTCGGGCCTCAGGGGCTTGCTTGCGAGGTCGTGCTCGATGAAACCCTGCGTGGCGCGGCTGGCTTGGTGATTGGGGCCAACCGGCCGGATCATCATTTGCGCGGATTCGAGCCTCTGCGCGATCTGCCCGATGCTCGTTACGCCGACATTCGCATGGTGCGGTCCGGGGATGGCTGCCCAGTATGCGAGGGTGTCTTGCAGTTGTCTCGCGGCATCGAGGTGGGGCATGTGTTTGCGCTTGGCACCCGCTATACCGAGCCCATGAACGTGCGTTTCCAGACGGCTGATGGCGATCGCGCCGTTCCGCTCATGGGATGCTATGGCATTGGCGTCTCGCGGCTCATGGCAGCCATTGTCGAGCAATGCCATGATGAAAACGGGATCGCCTGGCCCATTCAGGTGGCTCCATTCCAACTTGTGTTGATCTCGATGGGTCAGGATGAAAGCGTGATGCATGCCGCCGTGCGGTTGCATGAACAATTGATCAGGGCCGGAATTTCGGTGCTTTGGGACGATCGTCGGGAACGCGCCGGAGTCAAGTTCAAAGATGCCGAGCTCATCGGTTTTCCGCTCCAGCTTGTTATCGGTGCGAGAGCGCTGGCCGAAGGCAAGGTGGAGCTGGGAGAACGGGGCGAGCAACGGTATTCCGTGTCCCTGGATGAGGTGGTGGAACGAGTGACTTGCCTGGTGGAGGCGCGCCGCTGAACGCCGCCGAGCTCCGCGACCGGTTGCGTGGCATGTCACCCAAGGCCTTGCTCGCCGGGGTGATGATCGTTGGCTTTGTCATCAGTTTGCCGTTCTGGCTGCGCAGCACGTCGGAGGACCGCCAGCACCTGACTCAGACCAGTGCTGCCATGCGTCTGGTCGAGAAAAGTGTCGGACTCCTCGATCTCAAGCCTGAGGAAAAGGAGTCCCTGAAAAGGATGCTGCGGGCCGGGCCCGGGTCCGGGAAGATGGATTATGAAGAACAGGTCTGGATGGAGGATCTGGTACCGTTGATTCTTCCTTGGGTTTCCGATGAGACGGAGGCCCGAGTGATTGCCCGTTGGGTGTACCGCTACGGCAAACGTTTCGGGTTGGAACCGGATCTGATTCTGGCGGTCATTGCGGTTGAATCCCAGTTTGACCATTTTGCCGTGAGCAATGTCGGCGCTGTCGGTCTGATGCAGGTCATGCCGTTCTGGAAGGAAGAACTGGGTTCGAAGGAAGACAATCTCCTGAACATCGAAACGAACATTCGCTATGGTTGTGCCATTCTCAGGCATTATCTCGATCGATACAAAAGCCTGGATCAGGCTCTGGCCGCGTACAACGGGTCGCTGGGGAGTCGCAAATATGCCATGAAGGTGCGCAGGATGATGAAGCGCTTCAAGGCCGGGCGTTCAGCATAGCCGCATCGTGTATCCAATCTTTCGTCAGGCGGGTCGCTTGTCAGGTGGTTGAGTTAGGCCGCCAGCCTCAAGGGCGAGTTTCATGGCCCGACGGAAGGACTCGGGCGTCAGTCGTCCCGTTTGCGTGTTGTAGCGCGAGCAGTGATAGGAATCGACGAGAATCCTTCCCTCGGGCAGGGTGTGCTTGGCTGCATGCGCGAAGGGGAAGTCCCGGAGTCGTAGGCCAAGGGCGCGAAGCACGGCGTCATGCGCGATGCGACCGAGGGCCAGCAGGGCTGTTTTTCTGTTCAGTTCATGCAACTCCCTGGCCAGATGCCGGTTGCATGTGCGTATTTCATCAACTGTGGGCTTGTTCTGCGGTGGCAGGCACTTGACGGCATTCGTGATGCGCACGCCATGCAGACGGAGGCCGTCATGGGCTGATATCGATTCCGGCTGGCTGGCAAGACCAAGTTCGAACAATGTTCGGTACAGGAGGATGCCGGCATGATCCCCTGTGAACGGCCGGCCGGTCCGATTGGCGCCATGCATGCCGGGCGCAAGGCCGATGATGAGCAGGCGCGGGTTCCTGTCTCCGAAGGGAGGCACAGGTGCGGCGTGGTAGTCGGGGTGGCGTTCCCTGATGTCGCAAAGCAGCCCATGAAGGCGCGGGCAGGCGCGACATTCGGTATCGAAGGGGCTCATGAGTGCGGAAACAGGCGCGTCAGTTCATCAGCCAGCGCTCGCAGTGCCCTGCCTCGATGAGAGTGGCGGTCTTTCTCCTCAGGGGTGGCCTCGGCAAAGGTTTTGCCAAGCTCCGGACAATAAAACACAGGATCATAGCCGAAACCGTGATTCCCCCTGGGATGTTCCAGGATCTCGCCGTACACCTTGCCCGAGGTCTCGATCAGCGGCTTGCCATCCGGCAGGGCGAGATGCATGCAGCAGTGAAAGCAGGCGCTGCGCTGCTGCATGCCTTTCATGGCCGCGAGCAGTTTTGAGACGTTTGCTTCATCGGTGGCGTTCTCGCCCGCATAACGGGCGCTCATCACGCCTGGTGCACCGGCCAGGGCGTCAACGCAAAGGCCCGAGTCGTCTGCCAGAGCCGCGCAGTTGTTGGCCCTGGCAAAGGCGCGGGCCTTTTTTGCGGCGTTCTCGGCGAATGTATGACCATTCTCGATGACTTCGACAAAAACCGTCTGTTCGAGCGGCACGACATCAATGTCCAGGCGGCATGTGATGCGCTCGATTTCGCTCCTTTTCTTGGCGTTGCCGGAAGCGATGACGAGCTTCATGCGCGCCTCACCGCCTCGCGCTGAAGGTCGGCCAGTTGCCGGATGGCGGCATCCGCCAGTTGTTTCATTTCCATGAACTGCAGCCATTCAATGGGCTTGTCTTCTGCGGTGGCCTGCACCTCAATGAGCCCGCCTTCAGGTGTCATGACAAAGTTGGCGTCCATTTCGGCCTCGCTGTCTTCCGAATATTCGAGATCCACGAGCACCCGTCCCTGCACGATGCCGCAGCTTATGGCGGCGACCTGTCCCAGCATGGGATCCGTATCCAGCTCACCATCCTCCAGCAACTGGTTGACGGCCAGGCGCAAGGCGACCCAGCCGCCCGTGATGGCCGCGGTTCGCGTGCCTCCATCGGCCTGCAGCACGTCACAATCCACGGTGATGCAACGGGGACCAAGGCGGTCAAGATCAATGACGGCGCGCAGCGAGCGCCCGATCAGGCGCTGGATTTCCACGGTTCGGCCGCCCTGTTTGCCTTTTGCGGCCTCGCGCTGACCACGCGTGTGCGTGGCTCGGGGCAGCATGCCGTATTCCGCCGTCACCCAACCTGAATCCGTCCCACGCAGAAACGCAGGCTGCTTATCCTCGACGCTCGCCGTGCACAGCACACGGGTATGCCCGAAGGCAATGAGTGCCGATCCCTCGGCATAGCGATTGAAGCATGTATCAATGCTCACCGGCCGGATCTGGTCGGGATTCCGCGATTGGCGCATGTGTTGTTCTCCTTACTGCCTGAAAATCCAGTTCTTCAGGTCTTCGACGGACCTGGGCGCACCGGCCCTGCGACGCCCGTCACCGGCGATCAGGGTGGGTGTGCCGCTGATGCCTAGTTCGTCAGCAAGCTTGCCGATGCGTTCGAGGGGATTGCTGCAGGTGGCATGGCCCGGGTCCACGCCCTCCACCATGGTTTTGACCAGGGCCTCGTGGCGGTTCTTGCTGCACCAGATGGCTTCTGCCTTGCGCGGCGCATCTGGATGAAGTTGAGCCAGCGGATAGAGAAACGTGTAGATCCGGACCCCTTTCAGTTCCCTCAGCTTGTGTTCCAGGTCCCTGCAAAACGGACAGTCGGGGTCTGTGAACACGGCCAGCTTGTGCGTCGCTTTCGGATCACCCGATACGATGGCCAATTCAAGTGGTAGACGCTTCCAGTCGATGCGCGTGATGTCCTCGATGCGTTCCTGGGTCAGATCGCGCTGGGCCTTCGTGTCGATGATATGCCCCCCGACAATGAGGTGGCGCCCGTTCCTGTCTGCGTAATAGATATTGGTGCCTGCCTGCACTTCATAGAGCCCTTTCACAGGCGACGGGCGCACGGCCGTGATGTTCAACTGGGGAATGGCCTGGCGGATGGCTTGTTCGACAGAGACGCCCGTCGATTCTCCGGCAGCCAAGGCCGGCAATGGAACAAGCAGGGCAAACAGCAAGCTGATGAGTCGGGGCATACGATTTCTCCTAAAAGGGTGATGGCAAGCTTATGAGATCCAATTCATGAAACGAATGCGTCCAATTGTTGCAGAAATCCTGCGTTTTGCCAGTTCCGGGTATCAGGTGGGCGAGGCTTCATGATGGCGGAAGGGTGGAGGTCTGCATTGGACGCTTCATCCAAGGGCAGAGCGACCGGCTTCATGTTCTGTGTATTCGCGTTGCCATGCTTCGGTGAGCGGCACTTCAGTTGGCCTCGGTTGG
>WFOK01000002.1 GCA_015488115.1 Mariprofundaceae bacterium | reverse complement strand
ACGCGCCAGTTGCTCGACGCCCTGCTCAGCGACACCTCCAAGGCCTTCAGGGAGGTGGTCATGGTCCAGTTCCCGCAACGCGGCCGCTGGGTGATCGGCTTTGTGACCGGCAAGGGGCGGCTTCCGGAAACGCAGGGCGGTGATCGGTATCTGGCCGTGTTCATTCCTTCCACGCCGATTCCGACGACGGGCTGGCTGCTTTTCGTGAGCCCCGATGAGGTCGTGCACATGGACATGAGCGTGGAGGACGGCATGAAGCTGGTCCTTTCGGGAGGCGTGCTTTCGATGGAGGATATCAGGCATCAGCAGCAAGGGGAGGGAAACGATGTCCGGTGATCAGTCGTGCGGCGTCGATGAGCTGACCGGTCGGCGCATGCGCCAACTGGCCGAGGAGAACCGCCAGCTCCGGCAATATGTGAGCGAGGTCATGGATCGCCTGCGAACGAACGAGCGCTTGTTCTCGCGCCTGTTTGCGCTGGAGTCGCAGGTCTTGCGGGCCACGGATGCCGAGGATCTGTGCTTTACCCTGCTCAGGGGCCTGCGCAGCCAGTTTGATCTCGATTTCGTGCGCTTCTGGTTCGATCGCTCCAGCTTCATGGGCCAGCGCTCGTTCCGGGAGTTGTCCGAGCGCGATTTGGTATGGATCGAGGAAGACGAGATCACGGACATGGGCCTGAACCAGCAGCGCGTCTTCCTGCTGCAGCTCGATGGCCAGTCCTTTGACTGGCTGCTGCCGGGTGACGCCCATCTGGGTTCCCTGGCGCTGCTCACCCTGGGCGATCTGGAACGGCCGTTTGGAGTTCTGGGCCTGGGCTCGCTGGACCGTGAGCGGTTTTCACCGGACCAGAGCGCGGACTTTCTGTCCCATCTTGCGCAGGTGCTTGGGCTGTCCCTGGAGAACGCCGTGGCTCAGGAGCGCCTGGCCCGGCTTTCCGTGAGGGATCAGGTCACGGGCGCGCACAATCGCCGTTTCCTGCGTCCGCACAGCCATCATCCCGTTTCCCACTGGTTTGGCGGGGAGCGGGATACCTGCTGTCTTTATCTCGACGTGGATCATTTCCGGACCTGGCAGCGCGAGCACGGGCAGGAAGCGGCGGATGCGCTGCTCTCCGATCTGTGTGCGCACGTGAGGCGCCAGGTGCGCCAGCAGGATCTGCTGATACGCATGGATGGCGATGAGTTCGTGTTGTTGCTGCCGGATTGCCCGCGGGCAAAGGCTGAGGAGATCGGCGGGCGCATCGTGCAGGCGATAGCCGATGCAGGTCTGGGCGTGACCGTCAGCATCGGTGCGGCCTGTTGCAGATCCGGACAGGATATGGCGGTCAAGGCGCTCGTGGACCTGGCCGATGAGGCCATGTACGTGGCCAAGGCCCTTGGCGGCGGCCGCCTCGAATGGTCGGAGGAGTCGGCACGCTGATGCGCGGGGCAATCGAGGCCTATTTGCGGGAGCTGCGCGAGGTGAGGCTGGTTTCGGAACACACGCTTGCGGCCTACCGCCGGGATCTGCGTTCCTGGCTGGAACATGTGGGGGAACGCAGACCCGACGAGGTCGGCCGGGAGGATGTGCAGGACTGGCTTGTGGCGGGCCATGCGGCGGGCCTGTCGGCGGCGACCCTGGCGCGGCGGTTGTCCACGTTGAACGGCTTTTTTCATTACTGCGAACGTGACGGGCTGTGCAGGCAAAGCCCCTGCGCCGGCATGCGTGCGCCCAAGCGGCCCAAACGGCTGCCGCGCGCCCTGCCTCCCGAGCAAACGCAGGCGTTGCTGCAGGAAGGCGGCAGTGCGCAGGAAGCCCGGGATCTGGCGCTGCTGGCCGTGATGTATGGATGCGGCCTGCGCGTTTCCGAAACGGTTGCACTGAATGTGCAGGATATCGACTGGGGAAGCGGCGAGATTCGCGTGCTGGGCAAGGGCCGCAAGGAGCGTGTCGTGCCGCTGCCGGCTGCCGCAGCCAGGATGCTGCGCGATTATCTGGAGCAGCGCGGGTTTGCTGGGGAGGGTCCGGTGTTTCTCAACCGCAGGGGGGGCAGGCTGTCCGTTCGCAGCGTTCAGCGTATGCTGAAGAAGCGGGCCTTGAGCACGGGTGCGGATGTCTCCATCACGCCGCATCAGCTCCGCCATTCCTATGCAACCCATCTGTTGGCGGGTGGCGGCGATTTGCGAGCGATTCAGGAGCTGCTTGGGCATGCTTCCCTGGCGACGACCGAGCGCTATACCCATCTGGAAATCGGCAGGCTTGCCGAGATTTACGATCAGGCCCATCCCCGGGCCAGAAGAAGAGGAAAGGGTTAGGAGCTGCTCCGCGCGTTGTGGTCAGCCGGGCCCTGGAGCAGGGGCAGGATCTTCCGGTTGGCCGCCGGCATCGGATAGAGGCCGAATGCGTCCGGATGCACCCAGACATGCTCCGTTTCGCAGTCCATGCTTCCGATGCGCTGTGCCTGGCAGCGGAACACGTGGAAATGCAGGCGACCTGATGCGTAGACATGCTCAGCCGTGCCCAGATGGCGCCATTGGCTGCCCGCAAGTCGTGTTTCCTCGCGGAGCTCGCGACGGGCGGCATCAAGCGGCGTTTCGCCGTCCTCAAGCTTGCCGCCGGGCAAGGACCACAGCCTGCCACAGTGCACATCGTCCGGACGCTTCAAGAGCAGCACCTCCCCGGATTCGTTGAACGCCGCCACCAGCGCGATGAGCTGTTCCCGCATGCGGCAATGATGGACTCAGACGGACGGCACCACAATCTCCTGCTCCAGCGTAAGCCGCGTCTGCAAACGGTGCGGCGTTTCACGCTTGCGCCACCGACGGATCGTATCCACCGTCACTCCATATCGCTGGGCAAGATCACGGTCGCTCACCTCCGGTGGCGCAGACTGGATCTCCCGCCGTTGTCAGCGCCGATGTAGAATGT
>WFOK01000001.1 GCA_015488115.1 Mariprofundaceae bacterium | reverse complement strand
GCTCTGCGTTGGATGACCAGCAATGCCGCCAAACGCGTCGTAGTTGATGCGCTCCAGCTCCCGGCCCGTTGCATCCGTGATCACGTTGACGCCACCTGGACGATCCGTCAGCACATACTTCAGACTCCCGCCAACGCCCGTCGCGCTCTCGCGAATCGCCACCAGCTTCTTGCCTGCGTAAACGTAGCACACGTTCTTCGCCACGCCCGAATGGCCATACAGCCGCAGCTCGTAAAGCTTGCCCACGTCATACGTCTCGTCGCTCGCGTTCACCCGCTTGTACACGCGGTGGTGCCCGGCGTCATAGCCATAAACCGTGGTTGCCGTGGCCGTCTGAATCGTTGCCGGCTTGTTGAAGGCCGTCCACGCCATCGTCCGGCCAGCGCCGGAAACTCAGTCGTGTCGGGCAGACCTTGGAAGGATTCCGGGGACCCACGCCAACTATCCGAGTCATTTCAACGAGCGCGGAACCGGCGCTACCAGGGTGTTCGACTGAACTTGAATCACCCCGATCGGCATGACACAGGGCTGACCCGCATGCGCGTGGAGGGTCAAGCGGCGCCAATCTGGCACACGTAGGAGAAGAAAAAAGGGCCTGCATCGCTGCAGGCCCTCGACTCTTCTGATTTTACTGGTACTCCCAAGGGGACTCGAACCCCTGTTTTCGCCGTGAGAGGGCGACGTCCTAGACCGCTAGACGATGGGAGCAATCAGGGGAGGCGATTTGTAGTGAAAAGCGGGGCCTGCGTCAAGCCCTGTCAACATCCTGCAAAAAGGGGCCGTAGGAGCGAAGAAACCCCTGCTCGATGACAAAACGGCGCACAAACCCCGTCCACCGGAACAAGGGACGGACAAGCCAAGCAGGCCAGTCCCGCGCCGTTTTCCCCCGAGCAAAACGGCGGACCAAGGCATCGGCATACTCACGCAGGCGCTCTTGACTGAAATCCCCCTTACAATGAACAAGCGTTCGGGCGGCCATCAGACCGGACTCGACCGCCGGGCGTATGCCTTCCCCGCTTGAGCCATACGCCAACCCTGCAGCGTCACCGACGAGCAGCACACCATCATCCACGACCTTGCGATGGGACGCAGAAGCCAGAAGGTAGGCGTGCCCGCGCATCCTTGCCTCGGGGAGTTCCGGCATCCGCCCCTCGGAAACCAGCCAGTTGATAAACGCATCGACATGTACCCCGAGTGGCGCCTGATCCTGACGCCCCAATCCAACGTTCAGCCAGTCACCCTTGCGAAACAACCAACCGTATCCACGCAGGTCGGGACAAAAATACAGTTCCGGGCATGAGGCATTGATGCACTCCCTCCATGCCGGTGGCAATCGGAATTCGAGTTCCTGGGCATGCACGGCAGGTTCGCATCGCCCGGGGCGTGCACCCAGATGCCTGGCCACAGGACAGAAATGACCACCGGCGCCCACCAGCACCGGGGCCTGCCAGCGACCACCGTTGATATGCCAGATTCCCCTGACACGCTCAAGGCTGCGCACCTGCTTACCTTCAACCAGCACAGCCTTGCTCCTCTCGGCTAGAAAGGCATCAAATTCACAGCGGCGAATGCCGTAACTGACGACGCGATCAAATCCGAATTCGGCGGCATGACCACCGATCAGTCCAACGCGAAACCGGCGAATTTCCTGCAACACATGATTCCGCGCATAGCCTGCGGGATTGATGCCAAGAAGATCCCATACCTCGGGGGTCACCCAGCCGGCGCAAACCTTGTCTCTGGGAAAACATTTCCTATCGATGATGCCCACCCGCCAACCCGCATCCCGCAATGCAAGGGCGCAACTGCTGCCGGCAGGTCCCGCGCCCACGATGATGGCATCAAAGTGCCGGGAACTCATCCCCGATAGAGGTGCGCGCGCGTCAGCGGCCAGTCGCTGACACTAGGTCGGGTAAACAGAACTTGGAAAAGCTGCATGCTGCCTGCCGCGAAGGCGGCACTACACCCTCCCAGATACAGCCGCCAGGCCTTCACAAAGGAGGCATCGAACATGGCCTCCACCTGATCGGCGACCTGCTCGAAGCGCTCCAGCCAGTCGCGCAGCGTACGGGCATAATGCATGCGAAGATTCTCGACATCGACCACAGAAAACCCATGCGGTTCGATCACCGACATCATCTCGCTCAAGGCCGGCACGTAGGAGCCTGGAAAAATACGCTTCTCGATCCAGTCGCTCATCTGCCGCGGCTTGTTCCGGCCAACGGAATGAATCAGACCCCGCCCGGACGGTTTCAGACAACGATCAATGACCCTGCCCAGTTCGGCATAATGTTCACGCCCGACATGCTCAAGCATGCCCACTGAAACAAAGGCGTCATACTCGCCTTCTATGCGCCGATAATCGTCCTCGATGAATTCCACTCTGTCATCGAGCCCATCTTCCCTGGCGCGTTGCCTGGCATGACGAATCTGTTCGCTGGATATGTTATAGGCGCGAACGCGTACGTCATAATAACGCCCCATGTGAAGCGCCAGCGCGCCCCAACCGCACCCCGCCTCGACCACCGTCTCGCCGGGACGGAGCCTGAGCTTGCGGCAGACATGCTCCATCTTGGCAAACTGTGCCGCCTCGAGCGTCTGCTGTTCGTCCGTGTAGTAGGCGCAGGTATAGACCATTTCGCGATCAAGCCACAGACGATAGAAGTCATTGCCCAGGTCGTAATGGCTCTGAATGTTCTTGCGCGAACGCCGCAATGTGTTGCGGCGGGGATTGATGGTCCCGCGCAACAGGCGCGAGATCAGGCTCTGGTCGGAATGCTCCGGCATCGATCGATAGATCTCGGTCAGCACCTCGATCAGGTCGCCATCAATTTCGATGTTCCCCCTGACGTAGGCATCACCAAAATGTTCGTTCATGTTGAGAGGAAGCCGCCAAAGCGCTGATCGTTCGCGAAAGCGGATGCGCCCGACACCCTGTTCGGGCCCGATGCGCTCCCCGTTCCAAAGCTCCAGACAGATGCGCGGGCAGCCGATCCGGCGATGGATCAACTCGGCCAGTCGCCGGTCTACGTCTCTTCCTTCCCCGTCAAGCCTTTGCACCAGCCCCATGCTCACTCCCCAGCTCATGCTTGAACCGGCTAATACCTTAACATCAAAGCAGATTCAGGCAAGTCCCGTCCGTGAAAAAGCTTTTGATTGAAGACCGCCGCTTTTTGAATAAGCTGACGCCATGCCAGCATCAGCGAAGCTCACGAGCCATCCACACGTCACGGCGACAGTCCTGCTGCTTGGACTCAGCGCGTGTGCAATCAAGGGCCCCGTTCAACAGGGGGCCATGGATACGCATCTTGAGCCCATACCGCTCATCAAGCAGGCCCATCTTCTGGGCGCGCCAGGCGACCCGCTTCTTGCCGGTCTGCCGGCCGGAGAGCTCAGCCAATGCGCCCATCGGGCAAAACTGAAGTTCTCGCCATACTGGCCCGTCGTTTCCGCGCGTTCCGTTTACGTACGGCATCGTGTGCTGCGCATTCTTCATGAACTGAAGGTGCCGGAGGCCCTGCAGGTCGTGCCCGTTGTCGAATCCACCTATGATCCCTATGCATTGTCTCCCTCGGGGGCTTCAGGGCTCTGGCAGTTGATGCCGCGCACGGCCAAGGGCCTGGGCGTCAAATGGACAGGGCTCATCGATGGACGCCGGCATGTCGAGACATCCACCAGGGCGGCGGTGCAGTACCTGAAAAAGCTGCATGATCGCTTTGACAGCTGGCCGCTGGCCTTTGCCGCCTACCACATGGGGCCCAACGCCCTCGCCAGAGGGCTCGCCAAACATCCATGGAAGGCAAGCGATGGGCTGCATGCGATGCCCGTGCCGGACATCACCCGTGAATACGTGCAGAACATCATCGGGTTGGCTGTACTGGTGGACCGCGGCGATCTTCGCTTTGAACCGGCCATCGAAACGTCCCCAGTGAAGCTTGCCGCACCATTCGACCTGAAAGCGATGCAACGGCAGATGGGCAAGGACCAGCTCGAGGTGTTCCGTTTCAATCCGGGGCTGAACCTCGCTCGCGCCCATGAGCCTGTCACCATTCACGTTCCATCCACGGATATCGAAAGCTGGAAACAACGCCCCCGCGTGGAACTTCCGAAATACCGCCTGGTGCGGGTAAAAAAGGGCGACTCCCTGTGGAGCATCGCCCGCAAACACCATATCAGCGTCTCTTCGCTGAAGGCTGCCAATGCGCTGCACGGCAACATGCTGCGCATTGGACAGAGCATTCGGATTCCCTCGAATGATGGAACCATCCTAGCACAGGCCAATCCGCTGCTGGGCAATGGGAAAAGGCTGCGATACAGCGTCCGCAAGGGCGACTCCCTGTGGAGCATCGCCAAGCGCTTCGGCACCACGCCTGCCGCGATAGCCAGAGCCAACAACATGTCCCTTCACAGCCCGATCTTCCCCGGAGACAAGATCTGGGTGCATGCTCATCCGCGCCGCAACGAGAGTTAATCCGGCATCGGGCATAAGGACCGCCCTTCTGGCCATGGGGTTGGTCGTGCTGGCCAGTTGCGGTCCGTCCGGATCGCCGTCATCGGATGCCACCATCGACTGGAATGCCATTCCCGACGTGCCCGCAAAAGGCGACCGAATCGTTGATGCAAGCATCGGAGATGCAAGCAACCTGATTCCAATGATTGCCGGGGATGCGGCCAGTCATGCCATAGCCAGTCAGTTGTATCTATCCTTGTTGAAATACGATGCAAACCTGGATCTGACCGGCCAGCTCGCCAAATCATGGGATATCGCCCCCGACAATCGCACCATTGTGTTTCACTTGCGCCCGGGACTGCGGTGGAGCGATGGGCAGCCTTTTTCGTCCTCGGACTGCCTGTTCACGCTGCGCCTGATTCAGGATCCGCACACCCAAAGCGCGTACAAGACCGATTACGCCAAGGTGACCGCGGCCGAGGCCCCCGACCCCCTGACCTTTGTCGTGCACTATGACGAGCCATTCTCGCCAGCGCTTGCCTCCTGGGCCTCTCTGGCCATTCTGCCGCGTCATGTATTCGAGCACGAGGACATCATGCACACGCCACTGTCGCGCAGCCCGAAAGCCACCATCGGACCCTATCGGCTCGTTGACTGGCAGCCGCAACAATCCATTCTGCTCCGGGCAAATCCGGACTATTTCGACGGACCGGTATGGATCACCGAGCGCTTGACGCGCATCATTCCCGATACGGCCACGCAGTTTCTCGAGCTCTCTGCCGGTCGGCTTGACCTGATGACGCTCTCTCCCATCCAATACACCCGGCTGTACGAGAAAAAGGCCATCCTGAAACGCGACTACAAGCGTTACCGCTATCTCGATTTCGTTTACACCTATCTGGGCTTCAATCTCAAGCATCCGTTGTTCCACGATGTTCGTGTGCGCCGGGCCATTGCCTATGCCATTGACAGGCAGGAACTCGTTGACGGCGTGCTGCTCGGTCTTGGCCAGGTCATCGCCACGCCCTACAAGCCGGGCACGTTCTGGGTCAACAAAAGCCTGAACCCCCGTCCGTTCGCGCCTGAGAGGGCCAGGCGGCTGCTGGCGGCTGCTGGCTGGAAGGATCACGATGGAGATGGCATACTCGACAAAGACGGGCGTGCATTCCAGTTCACGCTCCTGACGAACAATGGAAACAAGCAGCGCGCTGATACGGCCATCATCATCCAGCAGCGCCTGCATGAGATCGGCATCAAGATGGACATTCGGCTTGTTGAATGGTCTGCTTTCATCGAAAATTTCATCAACAAGCACAACTTCGAGGCCGTGATTCTCGGCTGGTCCCTCTCGCCGGAGCCGGACCAGTTCGCCATCTGGCATTCATCGCAGACCGGCCCGCGCCAGTTCAACTTCCTCTCCTATTCCAATCCCGTCGTGGATTCGGTGCTCGAGGCTGCACGGCGGACCTTCGACAAGCAGCAGCGCAAGCGACTTTATGACCGCATGCAGCAGGAGCTCTTCAATGATGTTCCGGTCGTTTTTCTTTACGCCCCCTATTCCCTCCCCGTCATCCACCGGCGCATCCACGGCATCCATCCGGCTCCTGCGGGCATAGGCTACAACAGCGAGCATTGGTATGTGCCCAAGCCCGCGCAGAAATACCATCTGACCGAAATCCAGCCCTGACGCGCCGCATGTCGGAGACATGCAGTTCCCGGCATTGCCTGGGCCGTCTGACCAGGCTTTTCATGGAGTTCGGCGTGAAGAGTCGTTATCCTCGCAGGCGATGAAGCGCTATGTGATCAAGCGAATGCTGGGCATGCTTCCACTGCTGCTTGGCATCACGGTCATCTCGTTCGGCATGATGCATCTGGCACCGGGCGATCCCACAAGCATCACTCAGCAGTTCAATCCAAGAATTTCCGCCGAGGATATCGAGCGCCTGCGCAGCTACTACGGCTTGGACAAGCCGATTTACGAACAGTACTGGCAATGGCTCAAACGACTTGCCGTTCTCGACTTCGGTCAGTCCTTCTCGGCCGATGGACGGCCGGTCATCGACAAGATCGCCGAACGTTTGCCGGTCACGTTGTGGATCAATGTGCTGGCCATGCTCCTGATCCTTGTCGTCGCCATACCGATCGGCGTGGCTAGCGCCATGCACAAGGACTCCTGGTTCGACCGGCTGATGACCGTGTTCGTGTTCATCGGCTTCGCCATTCCCTCCTTCTGGCTCGGTCTGCTGCTGATGATCGGCCTCGGCGTCAACACTGGATGGCTGCCGATTTCCGGACTGCATGATTACAATTGGCAACAAATGAGTTTCTGGCAGCAGCAGTTGGATCTTGCCCGCCATCTTGTCCTGCCGGTCTTCGTCTCGGCCATCGGCGGCCTGGCCGGCATGAGCCGCTTCATGCGTTCGGGCATGCTGGAGGTCATTCGCGCGGATTTCATCATGACCGCCCGTGCCATGGGCATGCCCGAACGAACCATCCGCTACCGACTGGCCCTGAAAAACGCCCTGTTGCCGATCATCACGCTGCTGGGGCTGTCCGTTCCCGGCCTGATCGGCGGGTCGGTCATCATCGAACAGCTGTTTTCGCTGCCAGGCATGGGGCTGTTGTTCTATGAGGCGGTCATGGCCAGGGATTACCCGCTGGTCATGGGGATTACGGTCATCGGGGCCGTGCTGACGCTGCTCGGCAATCTGCTCGCGGATCTGGCTTATGCATGGGCCGACCCCCGCATCCGGCATGGAGGCCGGAAGTGATCCGGCGTCATCCGCTGCTTTGGGTCGGCGCTGCCATCGTCTTCACGGTCACCCTGCTGGCCCTGCTTGCATCGTGGATCGCCCCCTATGATCCGAACCGCATTGACGTGCATGCCATCCTCCTGCCCCCATCCTCGGAGCACTTGTGTGGCACGGACACACTGGGCCGCGACGTGTTTTCCCGCATGTTGTTTGGCGCACGCGTCTCCCTGGCCGTGGGTCTGGTCGCGGTCAGCATCTCCATTGCCATCGGCATCCTGATCGGGGCCCTGGCTGGTTTTTACGGGGGGCGCATTGATGCCGCGCTGATGCGCATGACGGACATGGTGCTATGTTTCCCCACCTTTTTTCTGATTCTGGCGGTCATTGCCTTTCTCGAGCCGTCGATCTGGAACATCATGATCGTTATCGGTCTGACCTCATGGATGGGCGTGGCAAGGCTTGTGCGCGCCGAATTCCTCAGCTTGCGGACAAGAGAATTCGTTCTGGCCGCCATCAGTCTCGGCGTCAGCCTCCCCCGCCTTTTCCTTCGCTATCTCCTGCCCAATGCCATGGCTCCCATTCTGGTCACGGCTGTCCTCGGCATCGCCGGCGCCGTTCTCATCGAATCCGGCCTGTCCTTTCTCGGACTCGGGGTTCAGCCCCCCGATCCCTCCTGGGGCAATATCCTGATCGAAGGCAAGGACAACATTGAACTTGCGTGGTGGCTGTCCCTGTTTCCGGGGCTGGCCATCCTGATCACCGTTCTGGGCTACAACCTGCTTGGCGAGGGCCTGCGCGACGTTCTCGATCCGAGGCAACAACCATGAAAAAACACGAGCACTTCATGCAACAGGCCCTCAAGGCCGCACATCAGGCCGCTCGACTGGGAGAGGTGCCCGTTGGCGCCGTTCTGGTGCTGGATGATCGCGTTTTTGTGGCCCATAACGCCCCAATCAGCAGCCATGATGCAAGCGCGCATGCCGAAATTCGCGCCATCCGCTCGGCCTGTCAGGCCATCGGCAATTACCGCCTTCCGGGAAGCACGCTGTATGTCACCCTGGAGCCCTGCTGCATGTGCGCTGGTGCCATCGTGCACGCCCGCATCGACCATGTCGTCTACGGTGCCGAAGATCCGAAAACCGGAGCCGTGCACTCCCTGTACGCCCTGCTGTCCGATCCGCGCCTGAATCATCGCCCAAAGCTGACCCGCGGCATTCTGACCGAACCTTGCGCCGAGGTGCTCAGAAACTTCTTTCGCCAGAGGAGAAAACGACCCTAGCCCGGATTTTTCATGTGAACGCGAATGGACGGCACCGGATGAGCGAGGTCGGGGCGCGCATGCAGGCAAGCAGCATGGCTGTCGCTGTGGTTCGCAGCCAAAGGCGTGCATCCGGCCTGCACAGACAAGCCAGGCGCCGCGAAATGCAGGAGGTCCATCTCCAAGTCATGCATCCATGCCGATGCAACCCCTTTTTGTGTTTCGACATTCCACATCCTGGCACATGGTCATCATGAAAAATCCGGACTAGAACCTGTTGACAGGCTGGAATGCCAGCGCCCTGGGGATATAAAAGCCCGCAAGTCTGGAACAGCCGGGACCGACAAGCGCCCAGTCTTCGATGTCCGCATCCAGGACGATCGCAGCACAGGTCGGGACATGATGAGCAACCGCATTCGCCAACAGGATTGATGCGAAATCGGCCATTCCAGGTTGATGCCCAATCATGAGCACGACCTCCCACCGAGAGCTCAGGGAAGCGACGACACTCATCCACTCCCTGCTGCCTGCTTCATAAAGGCGCGGCTCCATGCGGCAATCGAGGCCATGCCACGCCTCGGCCAACAGCCTTGCTGTCTGCACGGCCCTGAGGGCGGGACTTGTGATCAACATTTGCGGCCTCAACCCCTTGCCAGCCAAAAACCGTCCCATACGTGACGCATCACGCATACCCCGCGCATTCAATGGACGGTCACGATCATCAAGCGACGGATCATCCCAACTGGACTTGGCATGTCGGACAAGAATCAAACGCCGCATTCAGCGCTTCACCGGCAGGAAATCCAATGCGAGCAGAAACATCTCAGCCGAGGTCTTGCGACTTGCGGCAGGCTTGACCAGCCTGACCCTTGCAAACCTTTGCATGAGTTCATTGCGGAAGGCATCGAACCCCTCTCCCTGGAAGCTCTTGAGCAACATGTTCCCGCCTTCCCGCAGATGGCGACAAGCAAAATCCAAGGTCGCCTCATTCAGGGCCATCATTCTCGCCTGGTCAACCACCTTGTTACCGCTCATCTCCGGAGCCATGTCGGAGACCACCAGGTCAATCTTTCGTCCATCAAGGCAAGCTTCAAGTTCGCGCTTCACGGGCGGCTCAGTGAAGTCCCCTTGAATCACACGAACCCCCGCGATTGGCTGAACCTCGAGCAAGTCGATGCCCACGATGATGCCCCCCGGCCCCAGGCGGCGAGCCAGTTCCTGACTCCAAGAGCCCGGCGCACAACCAAGATCCACGACCACCATATCCGGCGCCAGTTCCAGACCAAACCTGTCCAGAATCTCGGTCAACTTGAATGCCGCCCGCGAACGCTTGCCCTCCTGACGGGCCCTGCGAACGTGGGCATCATGGACATGCCGCTGGTACCATGCGCTCGTTTTGCGCCGGGCCTTGCTTTTCGAGGATCGCGGCATCACCCCCCCTTCTTTACACGATCACGGACATCCCGCAACAGGCATGCCGTCATCTGCTCCATGTGACCCTGAAAGAAGTGCCCCGCTCCTGGGACGGTGTGGAAGCGCACCCAGGGATGAGCCGCACACCATTGCGCCACGACATCATAGGGAACGATCTCATCCTGCGTGCCATGCACGACGGTCAAAGGCCTGGTCTCACGATCCAGAAAGGAAAAATCATACAAATGGATGGCTGGCGCCACGGCGAACATGCGGCGCACATCCCCATCCCTTTGAGCGGCTCTCAGACCAGCATAACAGCCAAAAGAGAATCCGGCCATCCAATATTCCCGGACACCGGCATGCTTCTGTTTCAGCCAGCGCATGACGGCATAAGCGTCATCGCTCTCGCCTCGGCCATCATCCCACGTCCCCTCGCTCTGCTCTACGCCACGAAAATTGAACCGTACGACAGCACATCCCAGATCCTCAAAGGCCCGAGCCATCCAGTAGACCACCTTGTTGCGCATGGTTCCGCCATACAGCGGGTGCGGATGGCAGACCACGACACCAGGAGCATCCCGGTCGCCTGGCTGGTACAATGCCTGTAGAGAACCGGCCGGTCCCGGTATCAGCAAGCGTTCATGATGATGTCTCATGCCCTTGATGCCTGCAACCGCTGCAAGAAGGCCTGGTCCGAGAAGCCGACCGAAACGTTGCCATCTTCCCATTCCACGACGGGTCGCTTGATGAGCAGGGGCTCACGCCTCAACCACGCCACGACTGTATCCGCATTCAGTGCCTTGCGCTCATGCTCGCCGAGCTGCCGCCAGGCTCTGCTTCTTCGATTGAGCACACACTCCCACCCCAGCAGATCACACCAATGGCGAATCCGGGACGCCTCCAGCTCCAGGGCGCGAAAATCGAAGAAGCGGTAAACCAGGCCGCGCTCGTCAAGCCAGGCTCTTGCCCTGCGGACGCTGTCGCAGTTCTGAATACCGTAAACGATGATCATGCCTCCTCCCTGATGAAGGCGAAAAATTCCAGCTTGCCCTCAAGCTTGATCGGCGTGATGACGATCTGCACGGGCACCTGATGCCCACGCTTGTGCAGGGCGTTCATGCGGACAGGCTTGTACAATGCATGGCTGATGCCGGTCTCCCTGTATCTGGCAAGCCCCTTGCGATGAGCTTCCCGACTGTTCTCCGGCACGATAAGATCGGCAACCTTCCTGCCCATGGCTTCCGGCAGCGTCCAGCCAAACAGCCGTTCCGCACTTCGGTTCCAGCCAATGACCCGCCCATCTTCGTCCATGGCCACATAGGCATCATAAGCCGAATCAATGATCTCCTGCAACCGAAGGCGTTTTTTCTCCAGCCTGTCCCGCAACTGCTGCTGAATGTCCAAATGGCGCTGGGCCACCCAGCCAAAGGCAAAGAACACGCAACTGATCAGACCGCGCATCCAAAGCTGGTCCGCGTCCGAGGTGAACAGGTTCTCCATGAAGCCGCCACGATGGAACACGAATGCATGCATGATGGCATCCAGGGGCCAGATAAGCGCCCCAAGCAGCACCCCCAATGAAAGCAAGGCATAGCGTTTCAATGGCATCAACCCCTTGTATGATCAACGCCCAGAACGTAAATCATCGAGGCGCTCCGCTCAATCGGTATTGGGCATAAAACTGCTCGAACCCCGGCTCGCAATCCAGATAAAGCGTGCAAAGCTGCAATGCACGGGGGGAGCCGATCTCCCCCTCGAGCAGGGTATGAAAATTGGAACCGCCAAGAAGCCGGAAACGATGGGTCAGGAAAAGGGTATCGACTGCTCCATCCATCAGCAGCGTCCGATGCACCTGTGGCCCTGCAATCATGTAGGCGCTGCGATAGCCTTGATCCTCAAGCAAGCCGCGGATCTCCGCGCCACTGACATGGGGGCCGGAACAGCGAACAACGCGGGCTCCCGCATGCTCAAGCAACCGGACACGCTGTTCCGGGGCATCTGCGCCTGTCACAATCCACAATCTGCGGTCCCCCGGCAAGGCCTGAAGGGGAATGTCCAGGGAAGCGGACAAGATGAGGACATCCGGCTGTGCTTGCAACCCGTGTTCCCTTCTCCACTCGCGCAGATCCTCGTATCCATGCCCGTCGGCCACGGGCAAGAGATCCTGCGCGCACCCCGCAGCCAACTGACGAAAATATCGAGCCGAGGTCAACATGATATCGCTCTGCGCCGCCAACTCCTGGTACAACCTCCAGTCCCGGGCGTTGGCCAGCGAGCGCGGAACCTGCTGGTCATCCAACGAGGAATCCCACACCGAGATGCGACCATCGAGGCTGACAATGAAATTGCCATAGACATGCACCTCCCCCGCGCTCGCTCTTTCATGCAGCTTGAGAGACAGGTATGTGCCACGCAAAGGCCTTTTGGCTCCCGGCTCCGGGTATAGCGACAGGACACTCATCAACCCCATCCTATCGCGACCTCGACGAGAAGCAAAAAGGCTGTCAAGGCCGGCCATCCCGACATCTCCGCCAAGCTGCGCACAAGCGCTTCCTGCATGAAACAGGAGGAATCAGATCCGGTACCCCTTTCTCAAAACATCCGACAGGTGTACCTTTGGCTCACAATGAAACGGGAAAGCACCGATTGGCTCACCAGGTTTTCCAAGGCACTCATGGCATTCACGGGTTCGGTGCTTGGTTTGGGGCTCGTGTCGCTGATGCACGAACTGCTCTATGGCACAACCGATCTTCCACTGATTATTGCGGCCTTTGGCGCCACGGCGGTCGTGCTTTACGGCTATCCCGAATCGCCCATCGCCCAACCCAAGAACCTCTTCACAGGCAGCTTGCTCTCCGCCTTCGTCGGCGTGGTCAGCTACCATGCCATGCATGGTTTCCCCATCTGGTTTGTGGGCATGATCGCCATATCCACGGCACTGTTCCTCATGACACTTACAAGCACCCTGCATCCGCCCGGCGGGGCCATTGCCTTTATTGCCGTCGCCGGCCCGCCGGAAATTCATCAGCTCGGACTCCTGTATCTGATTTATCCGATCGGAACCGGCATCTTCCTGATGTATCTCGTGGCCTTGTTGATGAACCGCCTCACGCCAAAGGACCAAAGGCCCTCGCCCTGACAGGTCATCGAGCCCCAGGCGAAGCCAGATGGAGCATGACCACCCCGACCACGATCAATGCCATGCCTCCAAGCTTGAGCAGCCCAAGGCCTTCCCGGAACAGCAACACCCCCAGTGCAACCACCAACAAGGTTCCCAGCGCCGACCAAACGGCATAGGCCACACCCAGTTCAATCCGCTTGAGGGCCATCACAAGAGCTGAAAACGAGGCGATATAAAGCGGGAGAATCATGATCGTGGGAAGCCAGTTTGAGAAACCCTCGGACAGTTTCATGCACAACGTGCCAGCGACCTCGAACACAATGGCCAGCAGCAGCCACGCCCATGCCAGGCCCAAGCTCATTGGGCAGTCAGAACGGCCACAACGACCATCCCCTGTCCAGTCGATCCTCACATGCCCTGATTTGGGCCGCATAGCGCCTTGCCCGCTGCTCGACCTTGCGAGCCACGCGCAAAAGCCAAGGCTTGCTCAGGTAGCTTTTTCGCTCGTAGCCGCCATGTCCCTCGTGATAGGCAAGGTACAACCGATAGGCATCCCATTTGGAAATGCCCAGACGGCGATGTGAATAATCGCAATACCAGCCGATGAAATCCGTCACATCCTCGAAATCATCCCGGTCGGCGCCCCAGTTGCCGGTTTTCTCGATATACCAGTCCCAGGTCTGATCCTTGACCTGGGCGTAACCATAAGCCGAGGACTTGCGTCCCCAAGGAATAAACCCTAGCAAGGTGTCCCTCGGGGCCTTCGCATCGGAGCGGAACCTGGACTCCTGCCAAATGATGGCCAACTGGACATGGACGGGAACGCCCCATTTCCTGTAGGACTGATAAGCATACTGATACCAGTCGTCCTTTTCATCGAACATGGCGCAGGCATCATCCAGATTGTGCGGTGGCGCACTCGCACATGCAGACAGCATGGCAATCACGAGCAAGCCCGACAACCGAACCCATCTATTCATGGATTCAGTATGCTACATCAGCACCCATTCAACGCCACCCTTCCTGACCTTATCGATGAACTGCTCTTGCCAGTCCTCCCCATGCAAGCGCCGGGCCAGTTCGACAACGATGTAATCGGCCTCGGTGCCCGTCGTTTCACCAATACGAGACAAGCCCTGAAGACAAGACGGACATGATGTCAGCATGCGTACGGGGCCCTCGCCCTCAAGCCTGTTCTTGGCGCGGATCGTCTCCTCTTCCTTGCGGGCCCGTATCTTGCCCGCTATGGCAGGCTGCGCCACGGCCAGCGTACCGGCCTCTCCACAGCATTGCTCCGACTTGACTGCATCAGCCCCAAGCAATGACTGAATGGCTGCCCGGCTGCCATGACGCTTCAGCGGCGTATGGCAAGGATCATGATAAAGATAGCGCACCCCTTGCACACCTTCGACGCTGACACCCTGGCCCATCAGGTATTCATGGATGTCAATCAGGGGCGCTCCAGGAAAAACCTGCTCAAGCTCATAAAGCATCAACTGGTCATAGCAGGTGCCGCAGGAAACGATGACGGCCTCGAAGTCCAGATAGCTCAGGGAATTGCGAATCCGATGAAACAGGACCCTGTTTTCGTAGCTGATTTGCTCACCCTTTTCGTGATCACCGCCAGCCGTGCTCGGATACCCGCAGCAGAGGTAGGAAGGAGGCAAAACGATGTTCAGCCCAAGCTCGTACAACATGGCCTGGGTCGCGAGACCCACCTGTGAAAAGAGTCGCTCGGAGCCGCAGCCCGGAAAATAGAAGACAGCGCGCCCATTGGCCATGTCCGGGTTCCTGAGCACGGGAATCGCGTTCTTGTCCTTGCTGGCCAGACCAAGTCGCTCGCGCGCGGTTCCCGGCTGCAACTCGGGCAAGGGGCGCTCGATGAAATTGATGACCTGCGCCTGGATGCCATCAAGATTCCGCTTGGCCGCCGGCGTTTCCTTGACTATGCCGAGCCACCTCGCCACGCGGCTGGCCAAGGCTTGGGCCTTGTACCCCCATCGCAGCAGCCCATCGCGCATGAGCCTGATGGAGGTTGGATGCTGCATGAGCAGAAAGGCCATTGAAAGCCTGCTGCCCAGATTGCTGCGCGCCACGCCCTTGTCCTTTAGCAGGGCGCGCATGCGCTCGGTAACCTCGCCGAAATCGATATTGACCGGACATGGGCTTACGCACTTGTGGCAAATTGTGCAGTGGTCTGCCACATCCCCCAGTCCTGCAAACTGTTCAAAGGAAATACCTGACCCTGTCTGGGATTCATAGAGGAAGGCCTCAATGATGGCTCCGGCGGCCTGAATCTTGTTGCGCGGAGAATAGAGCATGTTCGCCCTCGGAAAGTGCGTATTGCAAACGGGCTTGCATTTCCCGCAACGCAGGCATGGAGCAATGGCCTCGGCCAGTTCCGTCAGATCGGCAGCCTCGAGAATCACGGCCTCCATCTCCAGCAGATTGAAACTCGGTGTGTATGTCAGGCTCAGATCCAGGTCCGGCATCAGCTTGCCGCGATTGAACACATGCTCCGGATCCACCCGCTTGAGATAGTCGGCCATTTCACGCAGAAGCTCCGGCTCCATGTAGGGCAACTTGGTGATACCGATGCCATGCTCTCCGGAAATCACGCCGCCCAGCTCGACGGCCTTGGCCATGATCTTCTCAACGATATGGTGCGCCTTCTTCATCATCGCATAATCGTTGGAATTGACCGGTATATTGGTGTGCACATTGCCGTCACCTGCATGCATGTGCGTCGCGATGACAATCCGGCCACCCAACACCTGGCGATGAATGCGTCGAACCGTATCCTGAAGCTCGGGGTGCCCCCGCAGCAAATCCATCAGCGGTGCCTCGACTTCCCGCCGATAGCTGATGCGCAGGGCTCCGCGCTGGATGACCCTGAACAGCGATTCCCGGGAATCGAATGCCACACCCTCAAGCACCCGGGCATGATTGCTGGCAGGATCGTCAAGCCCCTTGAGAATCTCGCTCCAGTGCTGATGCGCATTGCGCAGAACCCGAAGGCACTCGTCGAACTTCTCGGCCAGGTAAACGTCCTCGCCAACCCCCAGCGTGGAAAGCTCGAGCCGATTGCCGGAAAGCTTGCGCTTTGCATCTTCCAGCCATTCAGTCAGGGCTTCAACCATCTCGATCTTGTTTTCGATCGACAGGGTGATGTTCAGATACTCGACATAATCGTTGTACTCGCTGAGCCTGTGAAGAGGAATGACCACATCCTCATTGAGCTTGAAGGCCCTCGTGTGACGGGCGATGGCTGACATACGCCCGCGGTCGCTCCAGAAGCGCGCACGATCAGATTCCGTGGTGGCAACAAAGGCCTCTCCGTTTCCCTTGGAGGTGATCCTGCAGATCCGCGCGCAGGTCTCCGCGACGGCATGCTCATCGTGCCCTGAAACGTCAATGAGCAGCACGACCCGGGGCCGTTCCCGTCGCCTGGATTTCGATGTGTAGTCAATGGCCTTGACATACTTCTCGTCGAAGTGTTCCAGCCCCTCGATATGAACCCCGCTCGTGGCATCCACCATCTCCTTGATGGCGACCATGGACTTGGTGGCCTCGGTCAGTTCCTGACCAAAAAACTCGCAACACACGGTTCTCGTGATTGGAAACGGTTCATGAAGCACAAAGGTGGCCTCGACGATGAAACCATCCGTTCCCTCTTTCTGCACCCCCGGCAGGCCACCAAGCGCCTTGCGGGTAACGTCCTTGCCAAGCCCGCTCTTGCGGAAGGTCGAACCTTCAATGACCAGGATCTCGGGTTCACCCAGGGGGCGCTTTCGTTCATCCAGGCGCGTAAGCCTGAAGCGCGCCTCCTCTTCATCATGGATCTTGCCCATGTTGTGGTCGAGCCGTTCGACGACAAGCCAATTCCCATCCGGCATGACCATCTTCCAGCTCAGCAAATTGTCAACGCATGTACCCCAGATCACGGCATGCTTGCCACCTGCATTGGAGGCAACATTGCCCCCAATCGTGCATGCCCACAGACTCGTCGGATCAGTGGCAAAAACATAAGGCCGCGAGGCCTCCATGACCTTCCCCGTCACGGCGCCGGCGCCGGCCGTGATCGTGGGCACCATGCCATTCGCTCCAATATCGCGCATGGTGACCGGGCCGATGTCATCAAGCTTCTCGACATTGATCATGACGGCATCGTTGGACAAGGGGACCGACCCCCCACACAGCCCGGTCCCACCTCCGCGAGGAATCACGGTCAGGCCAAGCTCGCGGGCTGCACGAACAAGACCCGGGATTTCCTCGGCTGAATCCGGAGTGAGCACGCAGAAGGGATGGTGCGAGCGCCAGTCCGTGGCATCCGTCGCATGATGCGTCAGGGTGAATGGATCGAAATGGATGTTGTTCTTGTGCGTGTGGGCCGAAAAGGCCTTGATCGCCCGCGCCCTGCGCGCCGGCTCCTCCTCAAACCAGGCGTAAAATTCGTCGAGCATCCTCTCCGTCTGGGCCGCCACCTTCTGGGCGCGAGGATTGTCCTTCGCTCCTTCGCAGATCCTGGTCAGCCGATCTTGGTGGCGCCGACGCATGCGCAAACGGCGATCCCGATCGTGAAGCAGGTCCGTCTTGAGAAACACATTACGCTCGACAATCCACACATCTCCGAGAATCTCGAACAGCATGCGTGCGGAGCGCCCCGTGCGGCGTTGATGCCGCAGCACATTGATGTCGTCCCAGGCTTCTTCCCCAAGAAAGCGAATAACGATTTCGCGATCGGAATATGAGGTGTAATTGTAAGGGATCTCGCGAATGTTCTCGGTCAAGCATCACCCCTTGGCGTTCTGATTGGACGGGTGCAGCATAATACCCCCCCAACATGAAGAAAACCTAAAGGGATTGAGGTTGAGGGAAGACATGGCAGAATCAAGGGCATGATTGAACTCTCTCACCGCGTCCAGCAAGTCAAACCATCTCCGACCCTGAGCATCACGGCTCGAGCAGCCGAACTTCGGGACTCGGGACGCCAGGTCCTTTCCCTGTCCGTGGGCGAACCCGAATTCCCGACGCCATCGCATATTCGCGAGGCAGCCATTGCGGCCATCGATGCCGGCTTTACCCGCTACACGGCCGTGGCCGGCATTCCCGAACTGCGATTGGCCATTTGCGAGAAGTTCAGACGAGACAATGGACTGGAATACACACCTGAACAGGTGCTGGTTTCAGCCGGAGGAAAGCAGTGCATCTACAACCTGCTTCAGGCCATGATCAATCCGAAGGATGAGGTCATCATTCCTGCTCCATACTGGGTTTCCTATCCCGACATGGTCAAGCTCGCCGAAGGACGCCCCGTCATCGTCGAAACCAGGGTGGAAGACGGATTCCGGCTGCGTGCGGAGCAATTGGAGGAAGCGATCACCCCCCGGACACGGTTGTTGTTCATCAACTCCCCATCCAATCCCACAGGCATGTGCTATTCGTCCGAGGACCTGGCGACCCTCGGTGAGGTGCTGCGCCGCCACCCCCATGTGGCCATCGCCACCGATGACATGTATGAAAAGATCATCTTCGACCAACGCACGTTCGTCACATTCGCCCAGGTCAACCCTGACCTGAAGGAACGAACCATCACGCTCAACGGCGTGTCGAAGGCCTACTGCATGACCGGCTGGCGTATCGGATATTGCGCGGGACCAACCCATCTTATCAAGGCCATGGGCAAGATTCAGGGACAAAGCACCTCAAATCCGAATGCCATCGCCCAAAAGGCCGCCATTGCCGCCCTGCAGGGGCCCACGGACGATTTGGATCTCATGGTCGCCACCTACGCAGCCCGGCGCGAATGGCTCGTTTCCGAACTGAACGCCATCGACGGCATCGACTGCCTGCTGCCCGAAGGCGCATTCTATGTCTTCCCCTCGTTCAAGAAATGGCTTGGCCGCAAGACCCCGGCGGGACAGGAAATCAAGGATGACGTTCAGCTTTGTGAATGGCTTCTGGAGCAGGCGGGCGTGGCCCTTGTTCCGGGCACCGCATTCGG